>CAMCSH010000032.1 GCA_945877655.1 Lentisphaera araneosa HTCC2155
CATCCCTTGGCACAACCTCTCAACTTGGTTCAATTGGATTAGGTTTTGCGATCCCGATTAATCAGGCACGTAAGACAGCTGATCAGTTGATAAAAAATGGTGTTGCAACGTATCCAGTAATTGGTGTCTCACTGAATATATGGTAGCAATCAAGCCCATATGATGTGCTCGAATAATTTCATTGCATTCGCCTTGATTCTTCCCATTGCTACCTTCGTCATGTCCGATTCCATGAATATGATTCGTCAATCCGAGAGCTTTGTACCTGGTATTTGGGTTATCCAAACGAATCGTGACGCAATTAGTGAGACCGGCAATCAAAGAAGCTGCCGCCAGATCACAATGTGCTTCTTGACGAACTTCCTCAACTTCAGATGAGAATTTGCTAGTGAATTTCGGTGCGCAATCCTTGATTATACTTTTCATGCCCGCCAATTTGCTTTGTCGAACCTGGAGCTCTTCAAATGCATTGAGATAAGCCTCCATCTTCGCTTTTTCTGACGGCGGTATGGCCTTTTCAACTTTCTTGATGTCATCGATCATGAAGTCAAAAAGATTCTTCTGCATCTGGAATCTCTTTTCTCCCTCTTTAGAAGCCGAAACGGCCGAACCAAATAGCTGCTCAAAGGCTACGTCGGGACTTCCCTGAAAGGGGAGTTCTTTCCCGGGTCCGACGGCCGAGATGCCTGGATACATGGTTCCCCCATACGCATCAGACGACCAATATGAGCGAACTGCCAATCCTACATGATTAAAAGGGGCCGGATACAACTTGGCCAATTCTGCGTCGGCGGTGGCCCACATTGCGGGAGGCGCACTGTTTTCACCTGCAGACATATATACGCCCAACATGCCAAAATTACTTGTATGACCACCTTGACACATTTTCCCCGACAGACCCTGCACGATGGAGAGTTGATTTTTATAGGGTTCCAGAGCGCTCATTGAAAGAGGCAATGTCGCGTTGATCAGCGACGCGTTTATCGCATGACTTCCGTTAGCCTTGAATTCTCGGGGGGTAATTTCTTCTGGCCAAATCCCGCTGTTCTTGACCATGAAAACAAAGCGACTGGGCAAGGCCTTGGCATTGCCATTGGCGTGCTTTTCCACGGCTTGTAAAAGCGGAGCGAGAAGGAAGCTTCCGGCTCCCAGGGAAAGACCCTTGCAAAAATTGCGTCGTGAATTTGACATAGTATCCACCTTTCTAAATTAGAGTTTTTTACGGTAAAGGAAAGAATCGGAGGTAAGCAAAGAGACCAGAAGCGCCTTGAAGCTTCCGCCACTTTCCAAGTAGGCTTTATCAGCTTCGATCAGCGTCGCAGAGTCCGAGAGCATCTCGTTGCGCCCCATGTAATAGCGAAATACGTGTCGAATCATTGACTGCCTCACCTTGTCCGAATGAGCTAGCTTTTTGATTAACTCCAAGGCGTCCTTCACCTCGCCGTCTACGCCTTTTTCGCCGGTTCCCGTTATGGCGCCAGCGGCATTCACTGGCTTGCTGGGGTATTTGTCATGCACCTTGGGCAATTTATCGAGTAATTCCTCGGTTCGGTAACGTCCAAAGTCATCATATACCTCAAAAGGATGTCCCAATGGGTTCATCTGCTCATGGCAACGCCAGCATTCTTGCTTTTCCGTAACGGCAAGTCTTTCTCTTAGTGTTTTGTGATGGTCAACCGGGATGGAGGCATCCACGGTAATAGGGACATCAAGAACCACACCGGCCAACAAGCGTTCCCTGATCCATTTACCACGACGGATGGGATCGGTGTGGTCATTGAGTGAATAGGCAATTAACCAAGCAGGATGGGTGAGCATGCCTGCCCGATTTGGTCTTTTGTATGGTTGCGGCAGAAGGAAATTCTGCTCACCGTCTTTCAGATCGTAGACCATGGGATATTTATTATAAAGAGGTTGCATGCCTTCGCTTAGCTCTTTCTTCGATGCGTTCTTTTTCTCTGCCCACTCTGACTGCTCCTTTGCAATCTGTTTTATCGCATCTGAGCTTCCATCGAATCCTTGGTTAAAACCGTGTAAATTATACTTCACGTTGAGCTCACCCCAGTTTTTCAGTCCGAGAGATTTCAATAGCTCTTTTGATTTTTTCTCTGGAACATTTCCACTATTGATCAGCAACTTGTTTCGTACGTAAAAATTGTAAACCGTATTTCTAAAGGTTTGCCGGTTAAGGATAAAATATTTATCTGATAGCAGTAGTTGTTTGAAAACATCCTTATCTTTTTCGAGGATATTCATCACGAAAAAATCAGCGTCCCGCTCATACATTTTAGGGTAGTTTTCCCCGTAGTAACTGAAACCACCGGATCTGGCCTCGTCCTTAAATATTTTATGCGCTTGATCGTAGCCGAAGAACTCCTGAAAAAATCGAAGTATTCTCGGCTTATCGATGGATTCGTCCGCGAGCATCCGAGAGACCTGCTCGTGTACATCGTCCTTAGTTTTCAGCTTGCCAGATTCGGCGGCCTGAACGAGCGTGCTGTCGGGGCGACTATCAGTTAAGGCATAGGCAATCGAATAGGCGAGCTCGGCGGGAGACAACATCCGACGACCTGAAGCATCTTCGGCGCCAAGACCAATTTCAAGTCGGTAAACCGATTCCGGGTGCAGCATGACGGCCATGAGCATGACCCTGAGAGCTTCCGCATTGCCGCCTTCTTGAACGGAGCCTTGATAGAGCCCGAGGTATTTATTTATTTCGTCCTGGGATGGATCGCGAAATACAACTCGCTTAAAGTGCTGCGACACTGCTGCTCCCAATTGGTCTGGGGTGGGAGATCCAGTCGCAAGCCCCCTTATGGTCTGATCCTTTTCCATGAGTTGATCTACGCAGTAGCCAGCGTTCGCCATCAAAACATCCACTACCGCCGAATCAGCGAATAAGAGATTCGCGTAATCCCTAATGCCCTTCTTGTCATCAAGAACAAATGGCTGCCTGATATTAGTGACGTCAACACCATAGTTTGATTTCACATTATCGAAAACTTTTTCGCTCATTCGCCACAAGCGAGCGGGCGAAAATGGCTTGGTCTTTATTTCACCATTGAATAATTTTTCATGATTAACAAGGTTTCCGTAGTTTGGGTTTTCAAGTTTGTGATAGAGGTTCGCTACATTTCCTGATTTATTCAGCTCGGCATTGATCCAACCTACCACCTTGTTGATTTCGCTTGCCGTTGGCTTCTTTTTTTCTTTAGCGGGCGGCATTTCGGACAACACCAATTGTTTGAGTACCGAATTCCACAGGTCGATGTCTTTGCCTGTAGCCAAATCCGCGCTGATTTCATGCAGCGTTACATCTCCCTTTGATTTTGTTGCGCCATGACAGGAAGTGCAATAGGTATTGAGAAACGGCATGACGACTGATTGGTGTGTTTTTTCGTCAGCCGCGACACCAATCGCCTCTCCTGCTTTTTCGGCTGTCGCCGCGCTGGAAGTAGCGCAGAATACCAGGAAGAAAGTCGCGGTGAGCGAAAGCCTTGGGGGATAGGATCTTCGCTGCGCCGAGGTAATGGCAGCCGCCGTCCCTGCAAATTTCGCACTCATCCTTTTTAATATATTCATTTCTCTTTTCTCTTGTGTCTTGTTTATTTCTTTAAATTTACAATTGAACACACACGATAGAGCACAATGGAGCAGGCATTTCATGGATATTGGAGATCCGATTCCTTGAGCCCCTCGATGTAGCAATCCACCTGACCAAAAGGGACTTTCGTTGTCTCGTCGTATTCCACGTTGCTATAGACCGCAATGACATTGGTGCCTTTTTTCAAGTGTGCGACCTCTCCAGATCCGAGGGGCCAAGGCGCATAGTGGGGTTTCTCCTGCCACCATTCGTTGCTCACGATCTCATGACCGTTGAGATAGACTCGAAAGCCTTGGGGACAGAGGATACTTAGGCGGTAGGAATCGTAGTCGAGTTTTTTCACCTCGAAGGTCGTGCGAGCGACGATGAACTCTCCTTTGCCCCAGTCTGATTTATTGATATAGGAATCATCGCCCTGTTTGTAGAGACCGGTGCCGATGGGCGCACGTCCCGACTTCCATTTGCTGTCGTCATACTCGGGCTTGAACCAGTCTTTCAAATCATCGGTCAACTGGATCTCCCGAAAGCGCGTTTTTTCGCGGGTTGGGACCTTGTCTTTTTCCAGGATGGGATCGAAAGTCTTAAAGCGCCAGACAAGATCTGACGATGGCACCTTGCCAATCGGTTTCCAACCGGCGGTGGGATTCCGGATTTTCGCGAGGTCGATGAGGGTGCTCACGATGCCCGGCTTATGCGCCTCCTCTGCATAGTCCTTGGCCTTAAGCCGCTTGGCGATTTCCGGGCGGTACACCGTAAAGAGGATGTCCTCGAGCTCCTTGCGTTGCTTGGAATCCAATTTTTCCAGAACGGCGAAAAATCCGAAGGGCTGCCCGGCTGGATTTGCGCTTGGAGCTGCCACGATGCCGACGATATCGCCAGTGCTCAAGTCGCTGAAACGCTGTTGCAGTGAAGTCGCGAATTCAGGGGCAAGTGTGGGGGTGTTCTGCAGGCAAAGCTTGATGGCTTCCATGAGGTTGTAAGCACCCTCAGCGGAACGCTCGCCACTCTTGATCTCGGTCGCTTTAACGGTTTGCCGTAGCCCTGCAACGATGAGTTTGCCCGCCTTGCTTTCGGGCTTCTTGTCCTGCAGGACCCCGTTGAGGTGATTCATCATCCGCTCGCGGGGCATGGTGTGGTATTCGCTGGTCGCCAGTGCGATGAGCGTTGGAAGAATCTTGAGGTAGCGGGCATCATCTTTCTCAAGGCCGGAGAGTGCCATGAAGGCCGCCTCACGCAGCCACCAGTCCGAGTGCTTGGTCCATGGCTCGATGAGCTTGTAGTTCTTCTGAATGTCCTTGGCCGGAGCGAACTTGAGCGCCAGCAGCGCACCGTCGATCACCCACCACGCCTCCTTGGGATCGGAGAGCATTTTCGTGATGCTTTTCACCATCGCAGGAGAAAACTGCTCTGGGGAGATGGGATTTTCACCGATACCAAACCAGTAGTTGTAATCGATCAGACCGTCCAACGCGGCACGGCGCACGCGCGGGTCTGGATCTCGCAGGAGTTTTTCGAGGTCATCGAAGGCATCGGTCGCGCGGAGAGCCTTGCCCGCCTGGGTGCGGATCATGTCGTGCCGGTGATAGACGTTCTTGAGAAACACTTCACGAGGCAGGGATTTGAGGTCCTTCTCCGGTTGGTGATAGGCGCCGCCCAAGGCATAATAGGGAACATGTGCGGGTTCCTCCGGGCCGTATTTCAAGTATTCTGGGTTGTGTTCGATGGAGAGGAATGCCAGGTCGGCCTCGGTGCCCCAGAGGTGTGTCGGCAGGGTGAATTTCTGGGAGAACTTCGTTCGCGGCGCGCCGGTGATGCGCAGCGTGTGCAAGGGCGCGGTGAAGGACAGCCCCATGCCGGGACCGGAGGAGCCGACTTCGCTACCGTAGAAGTCCAGCGTCGCGATGCCGATGCTGCCGCCCGGTTCGCGGCTCAGATCGTGCCACCAGGTGAGGCGATCCATCGACTGACGGAAAAGGGCGGGCTTTGCCTTCATCAGATAGGAGGTGGTGATACCGCGCCAGATGCCATCGCCGCGGCCCTCGTCACCATGGCCACACACCATCGACTGGTAGCTTTCGATCATCGATAAGGCCAGAAATTGGCTGGCTTTTTGATAGATGGTGGTATCGCCGCTGGCACCTGAGGCGATCTGCATGGAGGCGGCGAGCATGCCGTCCTTGCCGTTGGAACCGAGGCCACCTTCACCACGGTGATCACCGTAGGGGATCGTGCCGTGGCCGGCGAAGCGGTAGAAGTGGCGGAGCGCTCCGAGCAAGGTCTGCTCATCGACATTCACACCGCATTCCTTGCCGAGCAGCAGCGTGGTGAGCACCTGCACTCCTGCCGCGTGAACGAGGCCACCTGCCACGTAATCAGGACTGACACCATTGCCCCAATGCGTCCACCCGCAGCCGAATTTCTGGCGAGCCTTTGCATCGTCGCAGTAATGTTGCATAATGGGCAATACCGACTTGTCCCCGGTGCGCAGGTAGTATTCACCGCAGGCAATCCCGTTGTAGCCATTGTTCCAGGTGTGGTCGCCGATGGCTTTAACCTCCTTCGGAAAAGTATCGAAGTAAGCTTTCACCCGTGGCAGATATTTGTCATCGCCGGTGGAAAGCAGAAAGAGGCAGGCGAGGGCGCCCGGAATGCCGTCCTGATTGAATTTCTTCGGATCGGAATAAAAGGCGGCGGCTTCATCGATGATGCGTTTTGACTTCGGGCAATCCAGCGGCCAGGTCTTGCTGTAGGCACCAAGCACGGGAATCGTGACGGTTTCCTTGCGCTGCGTCTTGCCATCGGCGGAGGTCACATCGAAAACCATCTGCCCGTCCGTGGCCTCGGCCTTAGTGAGCGCGTTGCCCATCGCGACGAACGGGTCGAGACCTTTCAGGGCAGTCCCATTGATTCCGGTGAGGATCTCTTGCTTGGCAAATTTGCCCCCGCACGGGGAGCCAGGCATCATTCCCTCCACCTTGAGGACCACGCCCGGATAGACCCGTGCCTTGATCCCGGTGGTGCCGATGACGCCGAAAAATCGCTCCCCTGCTGGGTCCGGGCGGGTCTGGTATTTGAGTTCGTCGGTGGTGTAATAGTCCGCGGTTTTTTCCTCATCAGCCGCGCACAAAGTCCCGGCCATACTGCACATGAACCCCGCGACTCCGAAAACGACACTTGCAAATTTCGCACTCATTTTTTTAGTTCCATTCATAGTTGTTGTTGTAATCACCGAACTATTTTTTCTGAGAATCAAGCAGAGCCTGGGCTTCGAAGATCCGCCGTTCAAGGTCGGCTGCCTTCAGCGCATTTTTGAGCTCTTCGACTTCTCCGCTATGCACCAGCCCAGGGACGGCGGATTTTTTGCCAGTGTAGTTTTCGTACATATCGGCGACCGTCCAGTTGTCACTGCGCTGCGTCGCTAACGGAATATCTTTGATATACACCATACGGAGATTTCCCATGGGATTGCGGCCCCAGGCAAAACGGTAGTGAATGGGATTGGGCACGAGAGGATGGCTTAAAACTAGAGCCTTCCAGTTATATTGTGGCTGACCATTACCGTCCTTACCGGTTACCAGGTATTCCGCTTTGGCAGGCTGGAATTTTCCATCTTTCCCCGCAATCGAGAACCCTGCGATCGCCTCGCTGTTCACAGATGCCACATCGGAGTCAAAATTCAGGATGAGGGTATGGTCCCTTGTCTCCATGGTCGTAACCATGGGCGGTTTCCAATGCACGGAGTTGATTCCATACTGGGTGACCATGGCCCAACGCGCGATCCGCTCGGCCGCAGGTATCTTCATTTCCGGGTGCCACCACGCCCTACGGTGGTCGTAACTGCTGGCATACCCGATGTTCTTGTCGCCGGCCTTGTAGAAGTCGAGAAAGGTTTTGTAATGGGCTTCGCGGACATAAATCCCGAAGTCCATCATGCATTCCAGGTAATTATCCAAAGTCTGCGGCGCAGTGTCCGTGCACAGGGAGATGATGCCGAACGGCATAGTGGCATCATTGAATGCGGCGCGCCACGACGCGATCATCTTCGGGAAAACCTGATAGTAGAAAGTCTCCGCATCAGGTCGCGCATTATTGTAACCCTGATGCCAGACCGCGCCCTTCACCGAAAATCCCGCTATGGGAGAAATCATGCTGGCATAACAGTTGCCGGGATAATTCTGGTCGTCGATGGGAGCGCCGCTTGGTTTGGATGGAGGCGGCTCATTTGATGGTTTCCCCCGCTTCTTGAGCTCCTTCATTTTTTTCTCATGCTGTTTGATCTGATTTTCCAGCTCCTTCTTCGGATCCCATGCTGCAACCTTCTTGTCCCAGTCGGATACTAACGCCCGAACGACATCGCTATCCATGGATTTGACGACTGAGAGCGGCATCCATGCTTCGACAGGTGTTCCCCAATAGGAGGCATCGATCACGCCAATGGGAATTTGCGATGCCATATGAATCCGCCGTGCGAATATGTATCCGATCCCGGAAAATTCAGGAACGGTTTGGGGTGAGCATATATCCCAATCGCCATCGGGCTGTTTATCCTTTTGGCGGCGCGGGAAGTTCTTCTTCTCTTTGTTGTCAATAATGTTGGGAACGGTTAGGAGCCTGATCTTGGGAAAGTTCGCACTGACTATTTCCATATCGCCGTTTTCAAGATTCTTAAGGGGCTCCTGCATGTTGCTCTGTCCACCCATCACCCAAACATCACCCATGAGAATATTGTCGAACGTAATAACCGCATTCTTTCCCTTGATCGCCATCTGCAACGGCTCTGCCGTCGCTGGCATAGGTGGGAAAATGACCTTCCACGACCTGTCTGCGCCAGCCTTTGTAGTCTTGGTCTGTCCACCAAATGATACCGACACATCTTCGCCTGGCTCCGCCCAGCCCCAAATGGTGATCGGCTTCTCACGCTGAAGCACCATATTGGATTGAAACAGGTTATGCAGGCTGAGCCCTTCGACCAACGCAGGAACTGCCGTTATGTCCTTTCCGGGCTCTTGTTGCGCCGTAGCTGACGAAAATGTCAGCACCACTGACAGCAAGACTATCAGTGAGATTGTGCAATTCTTCATAGGTGAACTCCGTTAGTTTTTATATGCATAAAATAGGACGGGGCAGAGACGTCACCTTCAATCTGACGCTTCATTTCTTCCTCTCGTGATTGCTGCTTTTCCGGGATCTGCTCGTTTATTTCTGTAAAGGCAATAAGGCCTCGGCAAACGCCTTACCCATCTGGGCAAAGATCTTCGCACTGCCAAAATAGTGGTAACCGCCGTTGGAAGCGCCTTTGAGTGCCTCTCTGTCTTTGGGTGAAAAGACTTCCTCCAAGGCGAGGTCAAGCTTCTGCTTGTCCGCTTTGGTGATACCCTCAATCCGCAGATCTATCGCGGCATAGTTTTCCGAGGATGTAGAGTTATATAAGTCATTGGAATAGGCCGCCAATACATTCTTCCCCTTCTTCAATAATTTGATCTGATCTGCTCCGAGGATGATGGCACCATAACGCGGATTGTTCGCCGAGCTGTTGGTGGTGTGAATCTTTTGTCCGTTCAAATAAATATGAAATCCTTGTCTGACTATTGCCAATCCCGCGATGCGATACGAATCGCAGTTGAGGTCTTCGACTTCAAAAGTTGTGCGCATCAGCAGGAATTCGCCCGCTCCCCATCTTGAGGGGAATTTGTCAAAGTTGAGGTCGAAGAGGCTGTGTGCCCAGTTCTTAAGAGAGCCCTTTCCGATAGGGGCCTTGCCGGCCGTCCATTTGCTGTCATCGAAGTCGGGCCTGTACCAATTCTCCATCCCGGCTGGCAGCGTGATGTCACGGAATCGCCTGTCACGCTTTTCCATCTGGTCCTTCTTCTCTGTGGCATCAATCGTGGTGAAGCGCCAGATCTGTTCCTCTGGCAGAGGTGTGCCCAGCGGCTTCCAGTAATGATTCCATTTCCCTTCCTTGTCTAAAGTCCCATCTTTCTTCAATGTGTACGCAGTGGCGAGGATGTTGTTATAGGTGCCCTGATTCGTTAATGCGGTGGCGATGTCTTTATCCCAGAAGGGCGCGGTATCTACGGCAAGCACATTGCCCTTGAACTCGGGCATGTCGGCCGGTGCGGCCATGGCCTTGCGGAAATTCACATTTTTGTCGCCGTCGACTCCCAGCACGCCGATCACAAATGGCATCTTCGGGGCTGACAGGTCTTTGCGAACATCGCGAATGAAGTGTGCCAACAAGCGCGAGTATTCATCATAATTCCTATTGGGGTAGGTCCCACCGTCGACCAAGTCGTTAAAACCTTGAAACCAGACAAAACCAGCCAGTTCATAACCGGCCTTCTCGTCATATTCCGGACAGACCTGCTTGATGTCCTTGGTCACTTTCCTGACATGCTCAATCATCGCCCGGTAAAACACACCCGAGGCAGCATCTTTGTCTTCCTGCCATTTTTTCCGGTCCTCGAGTTTAGGGACTCCATGCGCGCCCTGGGGGTGCTGGTCCCACACGGCCTGAACCGCCTTGGGCAGCTGGTACTGCCCGGCACTGGGCGGACGGAAATCGGTGTTCAAGCTCCTTCCTCCCCAAGAGGTCTTGATGATGAGGACAGGCTCCTTGAGCATTTTCTCACAGTAAATGCCGAAGGTGAACTCCGGGCCGATCTTACTGTCCGACGCACCGAATCCGGCGGTCAGTTTGCCCGTCTTCACAAGCATGTCAGAGTATTGGTTTCCACCGCAGCCGAGCGACGAAATCCAGACCTTGTCGCAGACCTTTGGCTTTCCCTCTGCATCACGCATCGCCGCGAGCAACGGCGCCGTCAACGGGTCTTTGCCGATGTAATCGAATGTCGAAGTGTTCGCATGCCCCTGCATGTTGGATTGACCGGCGAGGATGAACACTTTCAGAGGCCTGGTATTCCCATTCGGAGCTGGCTTCCCGGGCTCGCCACCTTTGTCCTGTGATAACAGCTGCGGAGCCTGGATGACGAAGGCGAAGGTGAGGGCGAGGACGAACAGTTTGCGATTCATGAGAAACTCCTTGGAAAATGCCATGTTTTGGATGCTAAGCACATTGTCGATCTGACCAAGGCGGATGACGCGCAATGACAGTCTTCTTGGCTTCATTCATAGGCGTGTCACCCATTCTTGGGCCGGGTCGGTGGAATCCTGCCCAGCAACGGACGATCAGGCCGCTTGGAGGTGGCCCAACTGGTTGTTGTAGTAATTAGCGCAACTAACTGAGGTTCTCAGGACAGACAAGGCACCTCCTGGTCTTCAGCACTCAAATATGCGTCTCGCTCTACTAGATAGATAATTATAAATGAACGAAATCATTAAAATAAATACTCTTAATTATAGCTCAAATATCTTAATATTTGAACAAAAACATGATTTTTCCGAGAATTTCTTCTTCGAAATCCCCGATGGGAGAACCAGACGTTTTGCCTTTCCGGGGTGCGCAAAGCTAATGACTTTGTAGATCTCCGGCAAAAGTTCGGCTTCGATCCATTCGCCGGGACGCAGGCAGGCCATGATGTGACTGCCGAGGACGGCGAGATCGCCGGGCTGCTGCGTTTCCAAGGACAGGGCGTTGACGCTGGCAGCGCGGGTGATTTCGACGCAACGGCCACCGCCACCCTCGCCGAAGTCGTGGGCACTGATGTCATGGGCCCAGAGCACCAGCTCCCAGATTCAGTAAGATCCTGCATCTACTTCAGTAAGATCAGCAATTCTCAAAAGGAGAAAATCCGATAGCTTGAAGTCGATCAGACAAGTTTTGGAGAAATGAGATGGCCATCGTCCTCCGCAATGACTTCATCGAGCTGGAAGTGTCGCCCGAGCTCGGCGGCAAGATCAGCCGCCTTTGCGATCGCCGCAGCGGCCGCGACTGGCTGTGGAAGAATCCCCACCTGCCGATGCGCCCGCCGCAATACGGCGAGTCCTATGTCGAAAATATCGACTCCGGCGGATGGGACGAAATCTTCCCCTCGGTGTCGCCCAGCAAAGCCGGTGGTTTCGACATTCCCGATCACGGCGACCTCGTCGGTCTGCCCTGGGAAGTGATCGAGCAGAGCGACAAGATGCTCTTCCTCGGCTGCGACACTCGTTTCGCTCATTGCCGCTTCGAACGTCGCATCACCCTCGACGGCGAAAAACTGCGTTTCGATTACCGACTCGAAAATCGCTCCGACAAAATCCTGCCTTGGCTGTGGTGCGCCCACCCGCTGATCGCCCTCGAGCCAGGCATGAAGCTGCTACTGCCGCCTCTGATTGCGATGGAGCTTAAGGGAGGCGTCGGGGTCAAGCCCGAGAAGTTCTTCTGGCCGGAAGCGAAGAAGTCGAAGCGGCGATTGGATGTCGTCCCCGATCCTTCATCGCCGGATTTCCGTCCTTTCGCCGCCAAGATCTTCACAGGTTTCGCCGAAGCCGAGGAATTCACCTTGATCGCTCCAGATCGCCGTTCCGCTTTGATTTTCGCTTGGGACAGCCGCCAAGTCCCCTACCTCGGCCTCTGGCTCAACTGCCGCGGCTGGTCGGGCTGCGGCTCGGCTCCCTATTTCAACCTCGGCATCGAACCCACCAACGCTCCCTTCGACGACCTCGCCGACGCCATCGCTGATGATTCCTCCGGCTGGATCCCCGCCGGTGAAACGCGGCAATGGTCGCTTGAAGTCCGATTGGAAATCGAGGCCCCACGATGAGCCCATCCTACCTGCAGTTCGACGGCCTCGGCCGCACCTTCCCCGGCGTCGTCGCGCTCGACGGCGTCAGCTTCTCCGCCCGCAGCGGCTCGGTGCACGCCCTGATGGGCGAAAACGGCGCCGGTAAAAGCACGCTGCTGAAGATCCTCGCCGGCGCCCAGCCGCCGAGTTCAGGACGGGTCATCCTCGACGGCCAGCCGGTGAATTTCCGTGGCACCGCCGAAGCCCTCAAAGCCGGCGTCGCGGTGATCTACCAGGAGCTCCACCTCGTGCCGGAACTGCCGGTGATGGAGAACATCCTCCTCGGTCACGCACCCTCGACCTTCGGCTTCATCCGCCGCGGCGCCATGCGCCAACGCGCCGCCGAACTGCTGAAGGAACTCGGCGAAGAAGGCATCGATCCGGATATGAAAACCGGCCTCCTCTCCCTCGCCCAGCGCCAGATGGTCGAGATCGCCAAGGCCCTCGCCTGGGACGCCAAGGTGATCGCCTTCGACGAACCGACCTCGTCGCTCAGCGCCCGCGAAACCGACAAGCTGATGGAAGTCATCGCCAAGCTGCGCGACGCCGGCCGCTGCATCTTCTACGTCACCCACCGCATGGAAGAGGTCTACCGCATCTGCGACGCGGTCACCATCCTCCGCGACGGACGCCATGTCGCCACGCATCCGGATCTGAAAAGCGTCAGCCGCGACGAGCTGGTGAAGCAGATGGTCGGCCGCGAAGTGCAAGACGTTTTCAACCACAGTCCACGGCAAGTCGGCGCCGTCCGTCTCGAAGCGAAAGGCCTCCTCGGCAAAGGCCTCAGCCGTCCGCTCAACTGCAAGGTCCACTCCGGCGAAATCCTCGGCTTCTTCGGCCTCGTCGGCGCCGGCCGCACCGAGCTGATGAAGCTGCTCTGCGGCATCGAAAAACGCCGCGGCGGCGAAGTCCTTCTCGACGGCCAGCCTCTTCCTGCTGGGCAAGTCGCCGCGGCAATCCGCGCCGGCCTGGTTTACGCTCCGGAAGACCGCAAGGCCGAAGGGATCATCCCGATCGCCTCGGTGCAGGAAAACATGCATCTCGCCAGCCGCTGGCGCCTGAAAGTCGGCGGCGCTTTCATCGCATCGAAAAAAGAAGCCGAAATCACCCGCGATTTCACCGCCAAACTCGGCATCCGCACTCCCGGCCCCTGGCAGGAAATCCGCCTCCTCTCCGGCGGCAATCAGCAGAAGGTCATCCTCGCCCGCTGGATGAGCGGTCCGGTCAAGGTTTATCTCCTCGACGAGCCGACCCGCGGCATCGATGTCGGCGCTCGCGCCGAGATCTACAAGCTGATCCAGACCCTCGCCGCCGAAGGCGCCGCGGTGATCGTCGTCAGCTCCGACCTGCCCGAAGTCCTCGGCCTCTCCGACCGCCTTTGCATCATGCGCCAGGGCGCCCTCGTCGCCGAGCTGCCCCGCGTTGAATTCCATCCCGAAGCCATCCTCAAAACCGCCCTTCCCGTCGAACTGGAGACCGTCTCATGAGCTCTGAAACCGCCACCTGCTCCGCGCCGAAGCGCCCGAAATTCCGCCATCTCGAACAGCTCAGCATGGCCATCGTCTGCGTCCTGGTCATGGGCTGCGCCTGTATCTTCGTCGACGGCTTCGCCACCATCGGCAACGCCACCGGCATGCTGCTCACCATGTCGATCGTCGGCATGCTCTGCTGCACCATGCTCTTCTGCCTCGCCAGCGGCGATTTCGACCTGTCGATCGGCTCGGTGGTCGCCCTCGCCGGGGTCTCGGCGGTCTGCGTCGCCAACGCCCAGAACAGCGTCGCCCTCGGAGTCTGCGCCGGCGTCGGCGTCGGCGGCCTCATCGGCCTGCTCAACGGCAGCGTCGTCGCCTACCTGAAGATCAACCCGCTGATCACCACCCTCGCCACCATGCAGGCGGCGCGCGGCCTCGCCTACATCGCCGGCGACGGCAAAACCGTCACTGCCTCAGAGGACTTCGCCAAGCTCGGCGGCAGCCTGTCGATCCCCTGGGGTTCGGGCCACATCTCGATCGGCTACTCGGTGTTGGTGATGCTCGCCTTGCTGGTGATCTTCGGCGTCGTCCTGCACTACAGCGTCTTCGGCCGCTCAGTCCTCGCCCTCGGCGGCAATGAAGAAGCCGCCCGCCTCGCCGGCATCCCGGTGAAACGCACCCGCCTGATGGTCTTCGTCCTGCAGGGCCTGGTCGCCGGACTCGCCGGCGTCCTCCTCGCCGCCCGCCTGCAGACCGGCGACCCCAAAGCCGAGGTCGGCCTCGAGCTGAAAGTGATCTCCGCCTGCGTCCTCGGCGGCGTCGCCCTCACCGGCGGACGCGGCAGCATCTTCGCCGTCATCTGGGGCATGCTGATCATGGGTACCGTGCAGCGCGCCATGGACCTGCAGCAGATCGGCATCTACTGGCAGTTCCTCATCACCGGCAGCATCCTCCTCGCCGCCGTCATCATCGACCGTTTCAAAAGCAAGCTCGGATAAGATCGCCCCATGCCTACGAATCATGACCCCGTCCTCCGCCTGCGACAGGCCTTCGGACAAGAAGCCAGCCTCGTCTCCTCCGCCTCCGGCCGCCTCGAGATCCTCGGCAACCACACCGACTACAACGAAGGATTTGTCCTCTCCTGCGCCGTCGAACAGCGCTGCCAGGTCGCCTTCGCCATCGCTCCCGGCGACAAGTGCCTGGTGTGGAGCGAAGACCTCGATGAAGCGATCGCCTTCCGTCTCGACCAGGCCGGCGATGTCGAGCCGCGCCGCTGGGGCGGCTATGTCCGCTGCGTCGTTGATCAATTGCTGCGCCGCGGCATCAAGCTCAAACCCTTCGCCGCCGCCATCCGCTCCAGCGTTCCCCTCTCCGCCGGGATGAGCAGCTCCGCCGCCCTCGAAGTCGCCTTGATCACCGGCCTCCTCAAGCTCAGCGGCGCCGAGCTCAGCCCCGGCGACATCGCCCGTGTCGGCCAAGCGGCGGAAAGCGCCGCCACCGGCGCCCGCACCGGCCTGATGGACCAGCTCACCTCTTGCCTCGGCCGCCCCGATCAACTCGTCCTGTCGGAATACCGCGGCCTCTCGGTCCGCCATGTCGCCATGCCCGCCGGCTACGCTTGGGTGGTCGTTGACTCCGGCGAGAAGCACGACCTCAGCCAGGAATACAACCAGCGCCGCGCCGCCTGCGAACGCGCCGCTGCGGTTCTCGCAAAACTCGAGGCCGGCGTCAGCACCTTGCGCGACGTCTCGCCTGCCACTCTCGAGCGCCACGCCGCGGCCATCGGCGAGGATCTTCCCTTCGCCCGCCATGTGGTGGAAGAATGCGACCGCGTCCTGCGCGGCGAAAAACTGCTGCTCGCCGGCGACACCGCCGCCTTCGGCCAGCTCCTCTTCGATTCGCACCTCAGCTCGCAGAACAACTTCCGCAATTCCTGCCTCGGCCTCGACCGCCTCGTCGGCTTCGCCCGCCAGGACCGCCGCTGCCTCGGCGCCCGCCTCTCCGGCGGCGGCTTTGGCGGCGTCAGCATCCACCTCGTCAAAGCCAGCGACGCCGAAGCCTACGCCGCCGACATCGCCAAGGCTTTCACCCGCGACGGCAAGGAACCCTGGCACACCATCGCCCGCATCGGCGGTGGCCCCAGCGTGAACGAATTAAGAATTAAGAGTTAAGAATGAAGCTGCAACAATCATCTGCATCTTCGCTCTTCGTTCGATTCTTAAACGCCTAACACCCAACTCCCAAGTGCTCAGTATCTTCGCTCTAGTTCGTCGTTCAATTCTTAATTCTTAACTCTTAATTCTTAACTGCTCAGGAGCCCCACATGAACCTCATCCGTTTCGCCACGACCGCCCTCTGCCTCGCCTCCTTCGCCTTCGGCTGCAAGAAGGCTGATGAACCAGCTGCCGGCCCGGCCAAAACCCGCATCGGCTACATCGTCAAAGACGCCACCGGCGAATGGTTCCGCAACGAGATCCGCTTCGCCAAAGAAGCCGCCGCCAAGGACGGTTTCGAGATCGTCGAAATGGGCGCCACCGACGGCGGCGCCGTGATGAACGCTCTCGACTCGGTCGCCAACAAAGGCTGCCAAGCCACCGTCCTGTGCTCGCCCGACGTCAAGCTCGGTCCCGCCATCGTCCGCGCCTGCCAGGAGAAGAATCTCAAGCTGATCACCGTCGACGACCAGCTCGTCGGCGCCGATGGCAATCCCCTTGTCAGCGTCCCCCACCTCGGCATCTCCGCCAATGAAATCGGCAAACTGGTCGGGACTTCGCTGTACGACGAAGCAGTCAAGCGCGGTTGGAAGCTGGAAGAGACCGGCCTCCTCGCTCTCACCCACGAGCAATTGCCCACCGCCGTCGCCCGCGTCGAAGGCGCCATCGCCGGACTCACGAGCAAAGGCTTCGCCGCCGCTCGCATCTTCAAGGTCGCCCAGCCCGAGCAGAGCATCGCCTCGGCCAACAACGCCGCTGAAACCGTGCTGCAGAAACACCCCGAGATCAAGCACTGGCTGATCTGCGGCATGAACGACGACGCCGTCCTCGGCGGCGTCCGCCGCTTCGAGAAAGACCTCGCCGCCACCGACATCATCGGCATCGGCATCAACGGCGACGCCGCCGCCCTCGCCGAGTTCACCGCCGCCAAGCCCACCGGCTTCTTCGGCAGCATCCAGCTCGAAGCCCGCAAACACGGCGAAGACACCGCCCGCCTCGCCTTCAAATGGGTCAAGGACGGCGTTGCACCGCCTCCCCTCACCCTCACCGTCGGCCGCCTGATGACCCGCGATAACTTCCACACCGTCCGCAAGGAGCTCGGCCTCGAATGAACCTGCATTCTGCAGCTGAACATGTTTAAGCTCAAGCTGTTCGACCCCGAAGCGGGTCGGTGATTTTAGCCCAGGGTTGAGCCGCATCGGCGACACCCTGGGTCAGAGTGAGTTATGAATTTTGACCCCAACGGGGTCGCGGAAGTTCAGCGCTTACTGCGAAACCAAGTTCACCTTTCAACCTTTCAACCTTTCAGCTGAGAGCCTTAAAATGAAACACTACTTCGCAACCCTCGCGCTCGCCCTCGGCCTGAGCGCCTGCACCAACTCGGAAATCACCAGCCAGCCCGGTGAAATCGGCAACGCCAGCCTCGTCTTGCGCTACGACGATGCCAACGACCGCTTCAGCCTGGCGGAACGCGGCAGCGGCAAGATCGTGGTCAAAAACGGCCAGCTTGATGGCGCCGACAAGATCCTGCGCCAGGAAGAAGTGAAGGACCCGATCTTCGGCACCGGCCACCACATCCTCCTCAGCCGCCACGGCGGCGGCGAGATCAGTCTCGAGCTCTATCCCGGACTGCCCTTCCTGCTGGTGCGCGAAAGCCTCCGCAACGGCAGCGCCGCCCAGATCGACCTCGATAAAGTCGTTCCCGCCAGCTTCAGCCTCGACCTCGGCAAACCCGCGGCCGAGCTGGTCACCCTCGGCACCGGCGGCCTCCTCCCCGCCGACAAAAACCCCGGCTCCCACCTCTTCCTCACCGCCGCCGATCCGAGCAGCCGCCACGGCGTCGTCGCGGGCTGGCTCACCCAAGACCGCGGCAGCGGCGTCATGTTCTCCTCGGTCAAGGACGGCGGCGTCGACTTCAAGGCGCAGATCGATTACGGCCATCTGCGCATCCCCGCCGGCCACAGCGCCCAGCTCGAAACCCTCGCCATCGGCGCCTTCGCCGACGCCCGTCTCGGCCAGGAAGCCTGGGCCGACGCAGTGAAGAAGCAATATGCCATCAAGTTGCGCAAGCCCGACGCGGTCTACTGCACCTGGTACGCCGACGGAGCCGGCCACGGCGGCGCCGGCAACGAGAAGAACACGGTGGAGCTGTCGAAGTTCATCGCCAAGGAATTGAAGCCCTACGGCCTCAGCGTCCTCCAGATCGACGACATGTGGCAGGATGGACCCGCAATCAATGGCCCTCGCCGCGGCTTCGACCGCGTGCGGCCCAATGGGCCTTACGCCCACGGCATCGCACCCGTGGCGCAGGAGGTGGCCAAGGACGGGCTTGGCTTCGGCTTGTGGTGGATCCCCTTCGGACGCAATTACCAAGATCCGGCGTGGAAAGACCGCCAGGATTGGTTCACCAAAGGCCTCGACGGCAAGCCCTTCGACACCGATTGGGGCGGCACCTGCCTCGACCTGACCCATCCGAAAGTCCAGGAACACCTGGCCGAGTTGGTCAAGTTGTACCGCGACTGGGGCGTCACCTACTTCAAGATGGACGCCGCATGGACCGGCACCTCCACCAAGCAGATCTATGTCAACGACGGCTACAAGGACGACAACATGAGCGCCGTCCTCCCCTTCCACGACCCGCTGAAAACGCAAATCGAAGCCTACCGCGACGGCTGGAAACTCCTGCGGAAAAACGCCGGTGACAAGATCTTCTTCTCCGGTTGCTGCCTCAGCCAGAACATGCGCTCGATCAACTGCGTGGGCCTGGTGGACGCCATGCGCGTCGGCCCGGACGCCGGCGGCGACCTGATGACCGGCCCGCTGCGCGGCTCGCGGCTCTACTTCATGAACGGGCGCCTGTGGTGGAACGATCCGGATCCGGCGAAGGTGCGCACCTCGGTCGAGGATAACGGCATGGGCGGCGGCGGCGTGTCGCTGGACCAGGCACGCATGATCTCCTCGTGGGTCGCGGTTTCCGGCCAGTTCTTCCTCGTCAGCGACTGGCTCCCCAGCCTGCCCCCGGAACGCCTCGAAGTGTTGAAACGCACCATGGCGCACCAAGACGGCAGCGCCCGCCCGGTCGACACCTTCGACCGCGACATGCCCAACACCTGGCTGCTCGGCGATGACAAATCCGGCGTCAAACGCCAAGTCATCGGCGTCTTCAACTTCGACGGCGCGCCGCTGCAAGTGATATACAGCCTCGCCAAACTCGGCCTCGATGCCAGCAAGAGCTACCACGCCTTCGACTTCTGGGCCGACAAACCCTTGCCCGATGTGGAAGACAGCTTCAGTTCCTCCCTCGTCCCGGGCTCCTGCCAGGTGGTCTCGGTGCGCGAAGTTGAAGCTCACCCGGTGCTGATTTCAACCTCGCGCCACGTCAGCTCCGGCATCCTCGAAGTCGAAAACGAGACCTGGAAAGGCTCGACCTTGAGCGGCACCAGCTCGGTCATCGGCAAGGATTCCTACGAACTGCGCATTTGCGGACTCCGCGACGGCAACGCCTGGACGCCCGCCGCAGTCAGCCTCTCCGCCGACGATTTGGCCGCCGGCGTCACGGTCAGCCACAGCTTGGAAGCCGGTCTGCTGCGCGTCAAAATCGTCTCGCCAGTCTCCCGTAGCGTCAAGTGGAGCGTCCGCTTCGACAGCAGCGCGCTGAAGCCAGAGATGGCGCAGAACTTCAAGGCCGCCGCTTCCGGCCCCTACGAGCCCGTGGTCTTGACCTGGGAGAGTGAGGCTCCCTTCCACACCCTCAGCCGCGACGGCCAGGTGATCGCCCAAGGCCACTTCGGCCAGTCCTACCGCGATGACGGCGCCAGCCGCGGTGCCAGCCATGTCTACACCCTCGCCATCGACGGCCAGGCCGCCCTCCCGGCCATCACGGTGGTGGTGCCGGCTTTGCCGCCGCCGCCGCCCCTGCCTCGGATCAAGCTGGAGGAACTGCCCACCCTCATCGCCGAAAATGGCTGGCTCAAGATGCAAGTCGGCAAGGCGATTGACGGCAGTGTCCTTGCGGTCGCCGGCAAGCCCTGCACCTCGGGCCTGGGTCTGCATGCACCCGCTCATTACGCTTACGCCCGTCCCGCGGCCGCACGGCGCTTCGTCGCTCATCTCGGACTCAACAACAGCCAGCGTGACGTCGGCGCCACCAGCGTGCGCTGTCAAGTCGTGGCGGAAGCTGCAGACGGTTCGCGGGAAACGCTGTTGGCGACGCCGCTGCTGCGCTTCGGCTGCATCGAATCCTTCTCCGTCGATCTCGCCCTGCCTGCCACGTGCGTCAAACTTCATCTGATCACTGATGATGGTGGCGACGGCATCCGCTGCGATCACATCAACTGGGGCGACGCAGGCTTCATTACCGAGTAAGTTCCCAGTCATCACTCCCGGCCAATCTCTGAAACAAGGTTTTGAAATGCACATCCTCGTCACCGGCGGCGCCGGCTACATCGGCAGCCACACCTGCATCGAACTGCTCGGCCGCGGCCACCGCGTCACCGTCCTCGACAACTTGTGCAATTCCAGCACCGTGTCGCTCGACCGCGTCCAGCAGATCTGCGGCCAGCGCCCCGCCTTCGTCGAGGCCGACCTGCGCGACCGCCCGGCCCTCGAAAGCCTCTTTGCGGAAGCTGCAAAAACCGGTGGATTCGACGCCGTCATCCACTTCGCCGCCCTCAAGGCCGTCGGCGAATCCGTCGCCCAGCCGCTGCGCTATTACGAGAACAACATCTCGGGCTCGATCTGCCTCTTCGAAGTGATGGAGAAACACGGCTGCCGCCGCCTCATCTTCTCCTCCTCCGCCACCGTCTACGGCCTGCCCGAAAAACTGCCGATCAGCGAGTCGGAATCGATCAAGCCGACCAACCCCTACGGCCACACCAAGTCGATGATGGAACAGGTGCTCCTCGACACCGCCGCCGCTCACGCCTGGAACGTCACCCTGCTGCGCTACTTCAACCCGGTCGGCGCCCACCCCAGCGGCCTCATCGGCGAAGATCCGGAATTCCCCAACAACCTGATGCCCTTCGTCGCCCAGGTCGCCGCCGGACGCCGTCCCAAGGTGACGATTTTCGGCGACGACTGGCCGACTCCCGACGGCACCGGCGTGCGCGACTACCTGCACGTCTGCGACCTCGCCGCGGCGCACGTCGACGCCCTTGAAAAAGCCGCGCCCGGCGCGGCCACCGCGATCTACAACGTCGGCACCGGCACCGGCTATTCGGTGAAGCAGATGATCGCCGCCTTCGAAAGCGCCTGCGGCCACCCCGTGCCCAGCGTCATCGGCCCCCGCCGCGACGGCGACGTCCCGACCGTGGTTGCCGAAGCCTCCCTGATCCGTCAGCGCCTCGGCTGGGAAGCCAAGCTCGGCCTGCAGGAAATGGTTCGCGACGCCTGGAACTGGCAACGCCGCAACCCGATGGGCTTCAAGGGAGCCTTGTTGGATTGACCGTGGGCCGAGTTAAATCTCAGACTTCCTAACCCGCCGCACGGCGCCGTTGAGAAGCCCTTGGCACCTTCTGCTTTACCCCGAAGGGGTTGCATCTGCCAGCCCGGGGTTG
>CAMCSH010000033.1 GCA_945877655.1 Lentisphaera araneosa HTCC2155
CGACTGCGGCTCTTCATGTCCGGCGCCATCATACAAGCATGGCCATCAGGGCTCGAAGATCTGCAGCCGCCGTAAAGCCGGAGTTTTCTCCGTGATCTCAATCGCGGAAATTCCGGCCGCAGTCGCTCCGCGGACTGCCGCGCTCCAGCTAATTTTGCGCCCGGCGCAAGGCAAGGCCCGAGGCGGCGTCTTCCCCGGCCCGCAAGGCGAAGACTCGTTTCTTACTCCCTAGCTTGTTGATCATGATGTCGATTTGCATAGGTCGAAAAAAGCCCCGGAACAAGTCCGGGGCCCAAGGGGCATTTTACCTCAGCTCTTCAGCACTTCCGGCAGATTGGGAATCTCGGCGCCGGCATTGAGGACGGCCTTCACCGCTTTGCGGTTGAGCTCGAGAATCTCGTTGGGCGCCAGGGTGCGCTCATCCGAGGCGACGGTCATCCGGTAGGAGATGGTCTTCTTGCCGGGACCGAGGTTTTCACCTTGGTAGATCGACACCACTTCGAGGCCGACCAGGCTGGCGCCGAGGGCCTTGCTGATGACGCCTTGCAGCGAGCCGGCGAGAGTGCGTTCGCCGACCAGTGCGGTGATGTCGAAGTCGACGCTGGGGAAGCGGGCGACGGGCTTGTATTTGAACTTGCGCTCGGCGCTGACCAAGGCGTCGAAGTCGACCTGGAAGAGGTAGGCGTTGCCCTTGATGTCCTGGGCCGCGGCGACGGCGGGATGGAGCTTGAAGATCGAGGCGATCAGCTGCTTGCCGCGGTAGAGTCCGCAGGCGATGCCGGGGTGCACCCAGGGAGCTGATTTATCGCGTAATTCTTCGATGGTGAAGCCGCTGAGTCCGGCGCTGCGTAGCAGGTCGAGAACGCAGGCCTTGGCCTCGGCGAAGGCACCTGTTTGCAGAGCGTCTTTCTTGTCGGCGGCCGGAACGAAGGCGCCGGTGAATTGGAAGCGCTCGGTGGGCAGCAGTCCCTTCATCACCGTGGTGTCGTAGACGCGGGTGAAGTTGAAGAGGCGGAAGCCGTCGCGGTACTTGAGGTTCTCGGACACCGCCGCGATGATCTTGGGGATGTCGGTGGTCTTCATGTACTTGGCGTCTTCGGAGAGCGAATTGATCAGGGTCATCAGGCCTTCGGACTTGAGGCCGTAGGTCGCCAGTTCCTTGTCGCCGCACCAAGGGTAGCTCATGATCTCAGTGGCGTTCCAGCCGTTGGCGAGGACGTTCTTGAGCTCGCGCTCGAGCTTGCGGGCGGAGTTGGGCAGGGGGATGGCGTCGGGCAGGGTGACAGCCATCGAAGGGATGTTGTCGTAGCCGTAGATGCGGCCGATCTCTTCGACGATGTCTTCGGCGATGCCGACGTCCTTGGTGGCTCGCCAGCTGGGGACGCCGATCTCGAGGTTGCCCTTGAGGGTGAAACCGAGGCGGCTGAGCTTGTCATCGATGAAGGACTTGTCAAGGACGACGCCGAGGCGGCTGCTGAGGAATTCGTAGCTGGTCTGGATGCTCAGGGCCGGGTAGGGCGAGGGGTAGGCATCGACGAAGCCGCCGACGCAGCGGGCGTTCGGGCAGAGTTCCTTGAGCAGCATCCAGGCGCGGCGCAGGGCGAGGAGGCAGTTTTCGGGGTCGAGCGACTTCTCGAAGCGGGCGGAGGAGTCGGAGCGCAATCCCGTGCGGGTGGCGGTGCGGCGGACGCAAGCGGCGTGGAAATTGGCCGATTCGAGCAGCAGGCGAGTGGTGCTGGCCGAGACCGCGGAGTGAGCGCCGCCCATGACGCCGGCGAGGGCTTCGGCGCGGCCGCCTATGTCGATCACCAGGTCGCTGGCATTGAGGGCGTAGCTGACGCCGTTGAGAGCGGCGAAGCTCTCGCCTTCGGTCGCGGAGCGGACGCTGACCTGTTTCGACTTGAGCGCATCGGCGTCGAAGGCGTGCATCGGCTGGCCGAGTTCGAGGAGGATGAAGTTGGTGACGTCGACCAGCTTGTTGATGCTACCGATGCCGCCTTGGCGGAGGCGCGTCTGCAGCCATTCGGGCGAGGGGCCGGCGTCGAGACCTTCGACTTCGAGGCAGGAGTAGCGGCGGCAGAGATCGGGAGTGTTCACCGCGACCTTCCAAGCGCTGGCAGCCTTCGAATCGGGTTCGAGGCCGGGATAGGCTTTCAGATTGCCGCCGAAGACGGTGGCGAATTCACGGGCGAAGCCGTAGTGGCCCCAGAGGTCGGGACGGTGGGTGAGCGACTTGTTGTCGATCTCGAGGACCAGGTCGGATTCAGCGCGGTAGGCGGGCAGTTCACTGAGTTTGGTGCCGACGGGGGTATTCTCGGGCAGTTCGAGGAGGCCGTCGGAGCTTTCGGCGAGGCCGAGTTCTTTGGCGGAGCAGAGCATGCCGGTGGATTCGACGCCACGGATGGCGGCCTTCTTGATTTCGAGAATGGCGGGCTTGCCGTCCTTGTCAGTGTAGGGAAGCTTGGCGCCGAGGTCGGCGAAGGGGACCTTGATGCCGGGACGGCAGTTGCTGGCGCCGCAAACGATCTGGCGTTCTTCATCGCCGGCGCGGATGGTGGCGAGGCGAAGCTTGTCAGCGTTGGGGTGCGGCAAAGTGGCGAGGATTTCGCAGACGCGGACCTGGGTGAGGGCGACGCCGGTGACATGAACATCTTCGACTTCGGCGACGGAGAGCGAGATTTTCGAGCTCAGTTCAAGGGGGGCGAGGTCGATCTTGGCGTCGGTGAATTCTTGGATCCAGGAGAGGGAGAGTTTCATGTCGGGGCCGCGTTGCTTGAGGTTGGTGACTTTGTGAAGGCCGCGAATCTAGCACCGGAGCGGAAATTGGCACCAGGGGGAAGCACGACGAGGTGGCGGGGAAAACAAGACCCGCCGCATTCTTGCGGCGGGCGTATTATCGCTGTCTAGCGGCTCAAAAACTCTCGCAACGCGGGCGCTCGAGAATCACTTTCATCGCCAGGGAGCGGCGGACATGAAGATTGTCGCGCATCATCGCCGGACTGACCAGGAGCGGAGCCACGGCATGGCGGCGGGCGGCGCTGAGGGCGCGAGCCCGTTGCGGCGGCGGCGCTGCCGGACGCTGCACGATGCCACGCGGCTTCTCGATCACTTTGGGCTTGGGCGGAGCGACTTCTTGCTTGCGACGACGCGCCACCGGCTTTGGCGCCGGAGCTTCTTCGGGCTCCAGATCCGGGGGCGGCCCGGCTTTTCTCTGCAGGACCTGCAGGATCAAGCCGCCGACCATGATGATGATGCCCATGATGATGTCGCCTTGAAGGGCGAAAAGAGGTTGCACAGCCATGGCAGCGGCCCTCCGGGATTATTTCGCCGACTTGTCTTCTTCGCCGGAAATGGTCTGCCGCATCCGGGTGTCGGCCTTGAGGTTTTCGAGGCGGTAGTAATCGAGGATGCCGATGTTGCCGTCGCGCAGGGCGGCCGACATGGCGAGAGGGACCTGAGCCTGGGCTTCGGTGACCTTGGCCTGCATTTCCTGCACCTTGGCGAGCATTTCCTGCTCGAGAGCGACCGCGGCGGCGCGGCGCATTTCGGCTTGGGCTTCGGCGACGCGTTTGTCAGCTTCGGCCTGGTCGCACTGAAGACGGGCGCCGATGTTTTCGCCGACGTCAATGTCGGCGATGTCGATCGACAGGATTTCGTAGGCGGTGCCGGAGTGCAGGCCTTTGGCGAGCACGGTCTTGGAGATGCGGTCGGGGTTTTCCAGAACGAGCTTGTGGCTATCGGAAGAGCCGATGGTGGTGACGATGCCTTCACCGACACGGGCGATGATGGTTTCTTCGCCGGCGCCGCCGATCAGCTTGTCGATACTGGTGCGGACGGTGACGCGAGCCTTGACCTTGAGCTGGATGCCGTCCTTGGCGACGGCGTCGATGGTCTGGCGGCCCGAGGCGGGATTGGGGCAGTCGATGACCTTCGGCAGAACACTCATCTTCACCGCTTCGAAGACATCGCGTCCGGCGAGGTCGATGGCGCAGGCCTTGGGGTAGTCGAGGCGGATGCTGGCGTTGTTGGCCGCGATCAGCGCGTTGATGACGTTGAGCACGTCGCCGCCTTGCAGATAGTGGCGTTCCAGTTCATCCAGGCTGATGTCCATTTGCGATTTGCGCGCCTGGATGTAGGCCAGAACGATGAGCTTGGGATTGACGTTGCGCAGACGCATCATCACCAGGTTGAAGGGGCCGACATAGGCGCCCGACGACCAGGCTTGCAGGTACAGGCTGATGAAGCTGAAGCCGAAGGTGAGCAAAATGAGTCCGCCGACAATCAGGACGATGAAGCCGATGCCCCAGACCCATTGTGGAATATCAGCCGCCAAGATGAAAAAATTATTCATGTCTCATTCAACTCCTTGTTTCGTTTTCAGTTTCAAAGTGCGCTTGGACTATACTCGACAAATGATCTCAACCAAACACTGGCGTCGAGAGATATTTGTCGCCGCGGTCACAAACGATGAAGACGATGACGCCTTCCTGGAGTTCTTGGGCAAGTCGAATGGCCGCGGAAGCTGTGCCGCCGCTGCTGATGCCGGCGAAGATGCCTTCCTCGCGGCAGAGGCGGCGGGCGAAATGCTCAGCTTCGGCCTGGGAGATGTCCATCACGCGGTCGACACGTTTGGCGTCGTAGACCTTGGGGAGGTATTCCGTCGGCCAGCGGCGGATGCCGGGGATGTTGGAGCCTTCGGTCGGCGGGCAGCCGACGATCTGGATGCCGGGGTTTTTCTCTTTCAAGAAGCGTGAAGTGCCCATGATCGTGCCGGTGGTGCCCATCGAGGAGACGAAGTGGGTGACGCGGCCCTCGGTGTCGCGCCAGATTTCCGGGCCGGTGCTGCGGTAATGGGCTTCGGGGTTGTCCGGATTGGAAAACTGGTCGAGCATCAAACAGCCGCCTTTGGCGACGAGTGCGCGGGCGTGGTCGATGGTGCCTTCCATGCCGAGTTCGCGCGGTGTGAGGGTGACGGTGGCACCGTAGGCGCGCATGGTGGCGACCCGTTCCGGCGTGGCGCTGGCTGGCATCACCAGCTCGAGTTCGATGCCTTTCAGGCAGGCGATCATCGCCAGGGCGATACCGGTGTTGCCCGAGGTCGGCTCGACGATGCGGACGCCCGGCTTGATCAAGCCGCGGCGTTCAGCGCCTTCGATCATTGCTTTTGCCGCCCGGTCTTTGACACTGCCGCCGGGATTGTTGCCTTCCAGCTTGGCGTAGACTTCCACCTTGGGATTGCTGACCAGCCGACGCAGGCGCGCCATCGGGGTGTTGCCGACGAGATCGAGAATATCCATGCTCATGAACTCCTTTTGAGGCGAATACCTTAGCTCCGCCTCGTCGCCTCGCACCATCTATGACGATTTCTTATTGCGGCTTGATAGCCACCGGGAAAGCGATGGTATGGTCACTGTAGAAGTCGAGAGCCTCGAATCCACATGAAGAGCCAGAACGAGGCGAAACCGCCGAAAAGCAATCCAAAGCCTGACATGAACAAGGGTCCAAGCCAGAGAGATTCAAATGACTTGATCTTAGAGTGCTTGGGTGCAGTCGAATCATAAAGAATGGTCACGTTTTCGCCGACCTCGAACGAAAAACTTGAGGAGCCGATGGATGAACGCTGAGTGTGGACGATGCCGGCGGCATCCTTGAAGGCAAAAACCGGGTGATACATCGAGCGGCCCTTTGAACCACTGCTGCGCTCCATCGCAGTGATCTGACCGGGAGCCTCGGCCGCCCCGCTCACAAACACAATTGTGCGGATCAGCCAAATCAACCCTGCGAGAGCAATAAGACTGCCAACACCGATGAAAACCGAACCCATCAGTCGCCCTAGCGATTCCTTCGTGTCGAATCTGGCCATATTCGTGAAGTTCCTTCATCAGTTGATCCTCTTCCGTGAGCTCAAGGTATCGCGCGAATCTCGCCTGTCGAAGCCAGGGGGATCGCGAGCGCCCTGAGACCCAACTCGAGCAGGAAACTCATGCCACCACGGCAGCCGGTGCGAAAAACGGAACACAGCCGGCGGGACGCCGCAACCGGCAGCATGCCGGCACCCTTAGAAGGCAGCGTTTACCCCTCTGGCTCGGCATTCTTCGGCTGAGCTTGCAGCCAGTTCCAAAGGTTGTAGGCGATACCGATCAAAGCCAAAGAATACAGGGCTTGGTTGACGCGAAACTCCCATAGAACCAGCATGCCGATGATCTTGGCAAGTGCCAGAATCAAGCAAAAGACGATGCCGAATCTGCAAAGTGTGATTTTCATCTGCTGTCCTTAGATAATGAGCGTCTTCCGCAATTTCCTTTGCGGTGGGAGTAGAAAGTGCAAACGACCTCAATAGCCGTCGGTAGAAAGTACAGCAGTACAGGAAATCGACAGCAGTCGATTGAAGTCGACGACGAACACAGTCGGCAGGATGTCGGCGAGCCCAGTGATGAACAACTCGACCAAGATGGTCGAGCCACATTCAACAATGCGCCCCCCGCAAATCTCTTTGCGGGGGGCGCAAGTCCAACTTTAAACCTTGAACTTTAAACTTGGAACTGGGCTTCAGCCCTTCGCTTTCTTGTGCGCCGCGAGGATCATTTCGCGCACTTCAGCGAGGGGCAGCTTGGTGATGGCGCCGGGCTCGGTGCGGTTGGGGAGGATCTCGGGGAGCGCGGTGAGGCGCTCGGAGAAGATCGGGTTCTTGTTGGCTTCGACGTCCATGACGCGGTCGATGGGGGTGAAGTGCGGCACGGAAAGAACCGCGACTGCGTAAGGGAGATCCATGTCAAGCGCTGCGAGCATCGCAGTCGGTGATTTGTGGCGAGTCGACGGAGAAATCCCCATGTTGAGGGTGAATCTGGGTCACTATCTAATAACGATAAATCGCGCCCCCCGCAAATTTCTTCCTAAATACCCAGATGACTCAGGTCGTGATGGTGCTGTGGATCATGCCTCGCGTAGCGAGCGCAGCTGGCATAGCCGGGGGCAAGGCCCCCGGTTGGCGCAAAAATAGCAACACGCCTCGCGTAGCGAGAGCAGGGCTAAAGCGGTGAGCCGCGGCAAGCTGCGCTCGCTACGCGAGGCGAACAAAATTGTTGGCATAGATCCCAGGGCGATGCCCTGGGCTAAGCCAGCTTCGACCGCTCTGCGGTGAGCGAAAACCTGAGTTATTTGGGTATTGGGTAATTTCCTTGCGGGGGCGCTGTTCAAAGGCCTTTCAACCTTGTTTCTCCTCCTTGGGGACGTTCAGGATATATCGCACCCGTTAACCCGCAGACGTCCAGAGGGAGCGAAGTAACCAAGGGCGGCTGTCGTGGTCAACGTGAGGTTAGCCGTCGCTCGGCTCGGCCAGCGGAGGCATCGCTAGAAACTGGCCGCGACCAACTGCGATCACCGTGGCTCGCGGTGCTGGGAAAAGTAGTGCTAGGTCCCCAGACCACTTTGCGAAGTCGACCGACCAAGCATGGGAAAGCCCGCAAGCCCAAATAGGAGTGACGTCCTGTTGCCAAAGCTCAAGGGTGTATTGGCATAGGTCGCAAGCATGTTCAGGGTCATGAAACACAGCCAGTGCACCGACAAGGTGCGAGAGCTGCGATGCGAAGTGCTCCGGGCCCGAGACTTCGTCGGCAGCTGTGGCAGCTTGCAGAGCTTGTACTGCTTTAAGCGAAGCTGGCGCGGTCTCAGGGGAAGTTGCGAGGAACAGACGCACTGCCGGCGAGTCGGCAAGAATGCGAGCAGCGGGCGGAGCAACGGCAGGGGCGACATCGCGAAGCCATCTCTGCGTTGCCAGAACCCACGCGGATGAGCCCGGGACGGTGGTCTGCAGTGTCTCTCTCAGTTGATTCCAGGCAATCCGAATCCGGCTTTTGACGAGCATAAGTGAGCCCCCGAAGAGAAGTGCGTACGGCTAACAGGTTGATATCCTTCATAACTCCCACGATATCACCTGTATCCGGCCTGTCGAGAAGGCCGAAGAAGCTGCGGGAAAATTGGCGGAGTCTCGTCGACTTCATCGACAGCTGTCGACTGGAGTCGATTGAAGTCGAATGCAGCGGCAAGGAGCACAGCCGGCGGGACGCCAGCGATCCAATAGAGGAACAGCCGAGCAACCTCGATCGGGACGATCGAGCCACATTCAACAATGCGCCCCCCGCAAATCTCTTTGCGGGGGGCGCAGCTCAACGGCCTTTCAACCTTGTTTCGCTTTCTTGTGCGCCGCGATGATCATCTCGCGCACTTCAGCGAGGGGCAGCTTGGTGATGGCGCCGGGCTCGGTGCGGTTGGGGAGGATCTCGGGGAGGGCGGTGAGGCGCTCGGAGAAGATCGGGTTCTTGTTGGCTTCGACGTCCATGACGCGGTCGATGGGGGTGAAGTGCGGCACGGTGGTGAGCACTTCGGGGTGGGCATCGATGAGGTCGTAGATGGCGAGGCAGGCGTCGGCGAACTTGTCGAGTTCTCCCTTGGTGTAGGACTCGGTGGGTTCAACCATCAGGCCGTACTGCTCGGGGAAGGCGACGGTGGGGGCGTGGAAGCCGTAGTCGAGGAAGAGCTTGCCGACGCGGCTGATGATCAGCGACTTGGGCACGCCGACGGCTTCGATCTTGGCGAAGAGCTCTTCGGGCAGGGTGAGGATGAACTCGTGCATGACCAGGCCGGTGTGGTTGCCGGAGGGCAGGACTTTGAACTTCTTGCTCAGCTTGCTGAAGAGGTAACGGGCGGAGAGAACCGCGACCGCTGACATCTTCTTGATGCCGTCGCCGCCGAGGGCGTAGAGGTAGGTCAGGCAGCGCACCTTGTGGGCGAAGTTGCCGTGGTGACGGTGGAAGCTGCCGATCGACTTGGGAGCGCGGACGAGGGTGAAGGAGCCTTCGCCGAGCTTGACGGCCTGGATGCCGGGCAGGTAGGGCAGGAGCTTCTCGGAGACCGCGACAAAGGCATCGCCGGGGCCGCCGCCGCCGTGCGGGATGGTCCAGGTCTTGTGGGTGTTGTTATGGACCGCGTCGACGCCGATCTTGGCGAGGTTGACCCAGCCGGCGATGGCGTTCATGTTGGCGCCGTCCATGTAGACCAGGCCGCCGACGGAGTGGACCAGTTCGGCCATTTTGGCGAAGTTGGTTTCGAAGACGCCGGAGGTGTTGGGGTTGGTGCACATGACGCCGATGATGCGCTTGCCGTATTTCTTGACGTGGGCTTCGACCTGGTCGAGCAGGACTTCACCGGTCGAGTTGGCGTCGATTTCGACGATGCCGTATTCGACGCCGTCGAGGATCTTGGTGTCGATACCGGCGACTGCTGCGGTGGCGGGGTTGGTGCCGTGGGCGGTGTGGGGGATGAGGATGATGTCGCGCTTTTCGCCGCGCTCGGCGTGGTAGGCCTGGAAGAGCTTGAGGCCGCAGAGTTCACCCTGGGCGCCGGCGACCGGCTGGGTGGTGACGCCGGCGAGGCCTGTGATGGCTTTGAACCATTCCTGGGTCTGGTAGATCAGCTCGATGTTGCCTTGGACGTCTTCGATCGGGGCCTGGGGGTGGCTGAGGGCGAAGCCGGGCAGGGCGGCGCAGTGGTCGTTGAGGTAGGGGTTGTACTTCATCGTGCAGGAACCGAGCGGGTAGATGGTCGAGTCCGGCGTGATGTTCTGGGTGGCGAGTTTCTGGTAGTAGGCGATGACTTCCTTGGCGGTGAAGGAGATCATGCCGAGTTCGCCTTGGCGGTGGGCGGCGGCGGGGATTTCGGCGATCTTGCTGGCGGCTTTGGAGGCGGGGCCGAAGACGTTTTCGAAGACCTTGCTGAGCTTGGCGATGTCGGCTTCGCTGTGCAGGTCGGTGAAGCAGATCATCAGGTAGGAGCCGCAGGCGGTGCCGATGCGCTCGGAGACGTCGACGCCGACTTCGACATCGAGGTGCAGGCCGGCCTTGATCACTTCGCTGGCGTGTTTCGGCAGCTTGAGGGTGAATTCGTTGACGAAGGCGACGCCGGGGAAGGCGAGTTCGACGCCGGGGAACTTGGTGAGTTCGCTGGCGGCTTTGGCGGCGAGGCGGCGGCCGGTGGTGAAGGCATCCTTGAGGCCTTGTTCACCGCGGGCGAGGAGGGCGGCACCGGCGACGGTGGCGATGTAGGCCTGGTTGGAGCAGATGTTCGAGTTGGCTTTTTCGCGCTTGATGTGCTGTTCGCGGGTGGAGAGGATGAGGAGCTTGCAGCGGCGGCCTTTTTCGTCCTTGGCGTCGCCGACGAAGCGGCCGGCGGTGGCGCGGATGTTGTTCTTGGTGGCGGCGTTGTAGCGGATGCCGAAGATGCCGAGGCCGGGGCCGCCGAAGTTCGGGCCGATGGCCAGGTGCTGGCCTTCAGCGACGAAGAGGTCGGCGCCTTTGGCACCCCATTGGGCGGGCGGCTTCAGTCCGCCGGTGCCGAGGAGGATGGGGTCGACGACGCCGATGGCGAGGGCGCCGATGGAGTGGGTGTAGTCGGTGAGAGCATCGACATCGGCGAGGGTACCGACGTTGTTGATCTGGGGGATGACGATGGCGGCGACATCGCCTTCATGGGCGTCGGCGACTTTTTTGATCGCGTCGACGGTGATCTGGCCGGTGATCGGGAAGGCGGCGCATTCGACCCAGGCGAGTTTGATGCCTGTTTCGATGACGTGGGTTTCGAGCACTTCGCGGTCGCCGGGGTAGATGCTATCGAGGACGATGACGGTCTGGCCTTTTTTCGAGATGCGCAGGGAGGTCTTGATGACTTCGAAGAGGGTGGTGGCGCGGTCGTACATCGAGGCGTTGATGGCTTCGAAACCGGTGATCTGGGCGATCAGGGACTGGTAGATCCAGAAGGTGGTGAGCGAGCCTTGCGAGCGCTCTGGCTGGTAGGGAGTGTAGGAGGTGGTGAGTTCGCGGATGTCGCAAACCGGGCCGGTGACTTCGGAGACTTTGTAGGCCTTGAGGCCGTCGCCAATGAAGGAGGTACGGAGCTTATTGGAGCCGGCCATGCGCTCCATTTCGGCGAGGTTTTTCTGCCAGGAGAGACCATCAGGGAGGGCGAGGGGCTTGTCGAACTTGGCGCTGTCGGGTATGTGATTGTAGAGCTCTTCGAGCTTGCTCAGGCCGAGGCTGGTCAGCATGGCTTGGAGCTCGGCTTCGGTAGCGGAGATGTAGTGCTTGGCGGATTCGCGGGAGTTGACGTTGGGGTTGTAAGTCATGGCGGTGTCTCCGGTGGTTAAAGATGCCGCCAAGATTACACCCCGAGCCTCTTTTCCGGTAGAGAGCCGATTTGCCATTCACTTGTCAATTTCAACTGAAACCCCGCTGCAGAATCTAACAGACTTCTGATGGCGACAAAAAAACTCCCCGGCGGTGAAGTGCCGGGGAGAAAGATGGCGATGGGCGCCGTTTTTCGGATCAGGCTTTGAAGATGGATTCCTTCAGTCCGCCGGTGGAATCGGCGAAGCTGTCGACTTGGACATCCATGGCTTTGGCGCAGCTAACGAAGAGGTCGCTGAGAAGGCCGTTTTCATGGCGGATGTAGCTACCGTGTTTGAGGCCCATGTTGCTGCCGCCGATGAGGAGGTGTGGCAGGTTCAACGATTTGTGGGTGGTGCTGGCGCCGGTGCCGAAGAGGACGAGCGAGTTGTCGAGGACGCTGCCATTGCCTTCGTTCATGCTTTGCAGGCGTTGGCCGAAGCGGCTGATCTGCTGAGCCAGGAACTGGTCATACTTGGCGAAGTTAATCATGCCTTTCTCATCCTCTGCGTGAGAGAGTCCATGATGGCCGCCGCCGAAGCCGAGTTTGACCGGATAGGTTTCGCTGATGCCCATGCCGTCTTCACGATTGAGCATGAAGCTGACCGAGCGGGTGATGTCGGCGTCGAAGGCGAGGGCGATGAGATCGAACATGACCGGGTAGAATTTCGCCGGGTCTTCGTTGGTGGCGGCCAGGTCGAGCTGCGAATGATCTTGTTTCTTCAAGGGGATGTCGATCCACTTCTCGGAGCCTTCGAGGCGGCTTTCAACTTCCGCCAGCGAGGTCAGGTACTGATCCATCTTCTCGCGGTCGGCGAGGCTGAGCTTCTTGTTGAAAGCTTTGGAATTGACGAGCACGGCATCTACCAGCTTGATGCGTTTTTTCAGGAGCTGGCGTTGTGCTTCGAGGGAGTCTCGGCTGCTGACGAAAAGGCGGTTGAAAATCTGGCGCGGATTGTTCTCGGCGGGGATCGGGCGGCCTTCGGAGTTGAAGGAAATGGTGCCGGTGCGGGAAAGCATGCCGACACCGCCGTCAACAGAGAGGACCAACGAGGGCAGGCGGCAGAATTTCTTAGTCTGTTGGGCGATGATTTGGTCGATCGAGACGGTGTTGTAGGTGCCGGGTTTGGGATTGTGAAGCGGGGCGCCAGTGAGCCACATGTCGGAGCAGACGTGGGGGTCGGCCAAGGGGCCATTGCTGTGGTGCAGGCCGCCGACAAAGGTCATTTTTGAGCGCAGCGGAGCGTAGGGCTCGGTCGATTTGCTGAAGGAATAATCGCTGCCGGTCTTATCCGGATACCAGTTCCATTCAGTTTTATGATTCTTTTCCGCCGGCAGGCTCATGCCGTTAGCGGTGTACATGGCGCAGAAGCGGCGTGCCGGATTTTTCAGCTCTTCGGCTCCGTAGGTTTCGAGGAAGGGAAGAGCGAGGCTGATTCCGAAAAGACCTTGGAGAGTGCGGCGGCGGCTGAGTTGCATGGGGCTGGCTCCTACTTTGGTGGTTGCTTACTTAGCCTACAGACCCGCTGAGACGAGCGCTTGTTCCTGAGTTCATACCATTTTTACAAAAAAACTTTCTGGATACAGTTTAGAAACATGATTTCAGCAAAGAGCCAAGGCATATTCTGTCAGGATTTTACATCATCCTGCGAGATTTCTTTCATCGCCGACTGGATCTGATCGGGTAATGAAATCGCCATCATCATCGCCAGGGAGTGATAAATGAGAACGCCGTTGACCTGGGCGTCGCCTAAGGTGATCGGACGGATTCGCCGGCTGAGGCATTCAAACAAGCTGGTCAATTCATCCAAGTCTTTGACAATGGTATTCTTGCCGAAGTCAAAGAGCGAACGCTTGTGTTTCCGATCCTCGAGCGCGAGGTGCAGGGCGAAGGATTTGGCGACTTCCTTGTCGTCGGGAAAGGGGGGCAGGAATTCCACGGCGCGTCGCATCTTGCGGCCGATCGGGCAGCCAGATTGAAAGACGGCGAGGCGGACCAGCTCACCCGTCACTTCCTGAAGTTGAATCCCGGTCAGGACCAGCAGACGCCCGGAGGCGCTCCATACCCGAACTGTCACCAGGTCGGTCGAGTGCCGGTTGAAGAGTTCTTTGGCATAGCTCGCGAGGATCACCGCGACAGGACATTGCGGGTCGACCGCGCTATCCAGGGTGCATGAGGGGCACTTCTCATTTTCCAGCGCCGTCCATTCTTCCTCTTTGCGCTTGCTGGAATCAAGAAGAACACTGCGCGTTACGGTAAAATTAAAGTCCCAAATCAAAGGCTTGGCCTGCGGGTCTTCATCGAAGCGTATCTCAATCTTGCTGATCATACCTAATTCCCCAGTTTTAACTATTCTACAGTCAATCGCCCCGCTAGGACAAGAGGGTGATGAATGATTTGCCGCCGATTGCCAAGGATGGCGAAAAAAGCTTGCTTCTTGCAGCTCCTCAGGTGTATACTGAAGCAGGGAACCCAAGGAGATGCATATGAGCAGGATCGGCGCCCCTCTCGACAACGGCAGCGACGCCGTGATGCGCAATCGCCAAGCTCAGCAGCAGCTTGCGGAGCGACTGAAGAAACGCATGGACCGCATTCTCCAGGGTGGCGGCCCGGAAGCTCAGGCCAAGCTTCTCAAGCGCGGCAAGTTCAGCGTCCGCGAGCGCATCAGCCGCATTCTCGATCCCGGTTCCGACTTCCTCGAGCTCTCCGCCCTTGCCGGCTGGGAGCAGATCCCCGGTTCCGACACCCCGGCCGCCGGCATCGTCACCGGCATTGGCGACGTCCATGGCCAGCCGGTGATCTTCGTCGCCAACGATCCGACGGTGAAGGGCGGCACCTATTTCCCTCTGACGGTGAAAAAGCACCTGCGGGCCCAGGAGATCGCCCTTGCCTGCGGTCTGCCCTGCGTCTATCTGGTCGATTCCGGCGGCGCCTATCTGCCGATGCAGGCTGAAGTCTTCCCCGACCGTGACCATTTCGGTCGCATCTTCCGCAACCAGGCTCGATTGTCGGCGCTCGGTTTCGCGCAGATCGCCTGCGTCCTCGGCTCTTGCACTGCCGGTGGCGCCTACGTCCCGGCGATGGCGGATGAATCGGTGATCGTCCGCGGCAACGGCACCATTTTCCTCGCCGGACCGCCTTTGGTCAAAGCCGCCACGGGCGAAGAGGTGGAAGCCGAGGAGCTGGGCGGCGCCGATCTTCATTGCCGCCGCTCCGGAGTCGCCGATCACCTTGCCGAAACCGAGATCGAAGCCCTTGAGATCACTCGGCGCATCCTGTCTCATTGCCCGCCGCGGCAGCGCGCCGATCCGCGCCGCGCCGCAGCCTGGGAGCCGCCGTATTTCTCCGGCAGCGAACTTCCCGCTCTGATTCCTGATGACATTTATCGCAGCCCTATGGATCCCCGGCAAATCCTCGCCCGCCTGCTGGATGGCAGCGTCCTCGACGAGTTCAAACGGCTCTTCGGTCCGACCTTGATCTGCGGCTTCGGCAGCATCGAAGGCTGGCCGGTGGGAGTCATTGCCAACAACGGCGTCCTCTTCTCCGAATGCGCCGCCAAGGCCGCCCACTTCATCGAACTTTGCTGCCAGCGCAGAATTCCGCTGCTCTTTGTTCAAAACATCTCGGGCTTCATGGTCGGCCGCAAGGCCGAAGCGGAAGGCATCGCCCGTCACGGCGCCCGCATGGTCACCGCGGTCGCCTGCGCCGCGGTGCCGAAAATCACCCTCATCATCGGCGGCTCGCACGGTGCCGGCAACTACGCCATGTGCGGCCGCGCCTACGATCCCGATTTCCTCTTCACCTGGCCTTCCGCCAAGATCTCGGTGATGGGCGGACGCCAGGCGGCGGACACCCTGCTGCAAGTCCGTCAGGATCAGTTGAAGGGACAGGGACGCGAAGCTCTGAGCGCGGAAGCCGCAAAAGCCTTTAGGGAGCCGATTCTGGAGAGTTACGCCGAGGAATCCGAAGCCCTTGAGGCCTCCGCCCGTCTTTGGGACGACGGCGTCATCCTGCCTCAGGACAGCCGCAAAGTGCTCTCCCAGGCCCTCCGGATCTGCTCAATCCAGCGCCCGCCATCGGATACCCATTTCGGGGTTTTCCGGATGTAAACCCAAGATCCCGAACAAGTACAATCCCGGTCAACACGCAGCACTCTTGATCCTGCTTAGTTCCCACCCAGTTCCACTTTCTACAGGAGACAGCCATGAAAAACATCGAGATCAAATACTGCCAAGACGGCGTCTGCCAGCTGATTTTCAACCGTCCGGAGAAACGCAACGCCCTCGACGGCCAGATGGTGGCCGAGCTGTGTTTCATCATTGAGGAACTGGCGCTGCGCGAAGATCTCCGCCTCGTCATCCTCTCCGGTCAAGGCAGTCATTTCTGCGCCGGCGCCGACCGCGAATGGATGCGCTCGATGGGCGAAGCTTCGGAAGCTGAAAATCTCCGCGACGCCCGCGTTTTGGCCCGTCTCATGGCCGAGCTGGAAGCTCTGCCGGTGCCGCTGATCGCCAAGGTCCAGGGCGGTGCTTACGGCGGAGGCCTCGGCATTCTCGCCTGCTGCGACATCGTCATCGCCTCTGACGACGCCCGATTCGGTTTCCCCGAGCTTCGCATCGGCCTGGCGCCGGCAACCATTTCGCCTCACCTTTTGCGTCGATGCGGACCGGCGATCCGTCCTGCCATGCTCACCGGCGAAGGCTTCAGCGCCCAGCGCGCATTGGAGCTCGGCTTGGTGCACAAGCTCGCCGCTGAGCCGATGTTGGACGCCGCTGTCACCCAGGTGCGAAGCGAAATCCTGTCCTGCGCCCCGGCCGCCACTCGCGCCTTCAAGCAGCTGTTGCGCTCCCTCGCCAGCGGCCACGCCGCTCCCGGCGATGCCCCTGCGTTACTCGCCCGTTTGCGTGCCTCACATGAAGCTCGCGAGGGCATTGCCGCCGCCGGCGACAAGCGCCCGGCGAGCTGGATGCCGCAGTAAGACTCAGTTAAGAATTAAGAATTAAGACCGGCTAAAGCGGGAGCTACATACCATGAACTCGTTACTCCCGAGAAGATTATGAGTTAACCTAGATTCCGCAATGGAACGAGTCATGTGCTGACTGTTGCTCGACCCCGAAGCGGGTCGGAGATTTTAGCCCAGGGTTGAGCCGCATCGGCGACACCCTGGTTTGGAATGAGTTATGAATTCTGACCCTGAAGGGGTCGCGGAAGGACTTGGGCTGCTGCGGTTTTTAGGGTTAAGAGTTAGGTTCGAGTACCGAGCTGGTGGCGTCGCCGATGACGCGGCCCATCAGCTTGCGGGCGCGGAGAATGCCGATGGCATGCCCGTTGGCGGGGTCGATCACCGGCAGGGATTTGACATTCAATTCCCGCATCGTGTTGAAGGCGGCGATGGCGGTGTCTTTAAGGGTAATGGCAGAGGGTTTGCGGGTCATGACCTGTTCACATTTGGCGGTGCCCGGGAGTTGCTTGCCATGCGCCCTGACCAGGTCGGTCAGGGTGATGATGCCGAGCAGAGGGCCGTTCTCCTCGGAGATGAAGAGCGATTCCCAGTCGCCGGTTTCAAAGAGACGGGCGATGGCATGGAGAGGGGTCGCCGGTGGCACTAACGGAGGTGGAGGCTCCATCACTTGGGCAATGGGCAGAGTGGCAATGGCATCCAGCACCGAGTCACTGCTCAGATAGCCGCGACGCACCTTGGCTTGGGCAATGGCTTGACGCAAGGGCTCGAGAGCGCCGGAAATTCGCCGGAAGACTTGAGGTCCCATGACGATGACTTCCACCGGGCCGCGGGCGCGGACAGCTTTGGTGTGGGCGCTACGGTCGATCAGCGCCTGTTCACCGAAGAAATTACCGGGACCGAGCAGGGCAATGGTCTGGGCGCCGTCCTGTCCTTCTCGGATGATTTCGACTTCACCTTTTTCGATGACGTAAAAGGCGTCGGCGGGGTCGCCTTGGTGGAAGATCCAGTCGCCTGACTCATAGTGGGCGTGAGAAACCCTTTCGGTCGTCGAAGCGCGTTCGTGGGCGAGGTCGCGAGGGAAGAGCAGCAGCCAGGCCCAGTCGGCACCTACCTTGATGCGTCGCGACCAGGTCGGCAGCTTGAACAGGTAGACGCCGCGCCAGACGAACCAGGCCCAGAACCCTGAGAGCTTGAAGCCGAGCATTTCGGCGACGGCTTTGTGGCCGCCGATCGAACAGAGCTGACCGAGACAACGGAAGGAAAACGGCTTGGTGTCTTCGCCGCGCAGGATCCGGACGACGTTGTCGGCGAGCTGGGCTCCCTGGCGCATGGCGAACTGACCGGTAGGAGGCGAGGGCTGGCCGTCATGAGCATTCGGCACCAAGGCGCAGTCGCCGCAGGCCCAGGCGGAGTCGAAGCCCTTGAGGCGCATGTCCGGGGCCGTCAGGATCTTTCCTTTGTCGGCTTCGGCCTTGAGCTTCTGGACAAAGGGTGCTGGGGAGGTGCCGACGGTGCAGACGACGGTGCCGGCCTCGAGGAAGCTGCCGTCCTTGAGTCCGACGCCTTCGGGTGTGGCCATGGCAGCGCGAGCGTTGAGGATGAATTTGATGCCGTGCTTTTTCATCTTTTCGAGGGCGAAATCGCGCAGGGAGCTGGAGATTTCGGGAAGGATCTGGTCGCGGGAGTGGACCACGGTGACGTTGATTTCATTCTCCGGCAGCCAGGAATAGTAGCGCCGTGACGAGCGCACCAGATCGTTGATCTCCCCGGCGACTTCGACGCCGGAATAGCCGCCGCCGACGACGACAAAGGAGAGGAACCAGCGCCGGCGGGCCGGGTCGCTGCAGACCTCGGCTTTTTCCAGTTGACGCAGGACGTGGGAGCGCAGCTCGGCGGCGTCGCCGACGGTTTTTAAGGGGTAGGCGTGGTCGGCCATGCCTGGGACCGAGTTGAGATCGGCGACGTTGCCGGAACTGATGATGACATGGTCGTAGGGGAGGGCGGCTTCGGCACCGTCCCAGTCTTCATAGATCACCTGCTTCTTTTCCAGGTCGATGCTGTAGACCTCTTCGGTGCGGCAGAGGACGCCAGGCAGCATTTGGCGCAGCGAAGCCATGACATCGGAAGGATCGAGACTGGAGCCGACGCAGTCTGCCAGGAGGGGGCTGAAGACCAGGTGGTTTTCGCGGCTGAAAAGGACGACTTCGGCCTCGCCTTTTTTCAGGCGTGAAAGGAGTCGTTTGGCGCAGGCGACACCGGCGAACCCGCCGCCGATAATGATGATTCGCTTCATGATTTATAAAACCGGGAATTGGAAGTTGTGGGTTGCGGCAGATCAGTTGACTGCATCGCCTTCGCCGGAGAATTCCAAGATGCGGAGCTTGACCCGTATGTCCTCAAGTTCCTGCTTGCGGCGGATCAGGCGGCGGGTCTCGGCGAGCTGGCGCTGGAAGGCGGCCCGGTCGGCAGGAGCCGTTTCCTGCGGCTTGGCAAGCTCGGTCTCGAGCTCGGCTTGTTGGGTTTTCAGTACTTCGACCTCGCGGCGACAGATGTGGCGGCAGAGCTGCTCGAGGCGGGACATCAAGGCGTCGGTATCGCCCTTGCCGTCACGCAGCTCTTCGATTTTACGTCCGGTGAAGAAGGCGTCGAGCTCATCGGTGCAATCGACTAGGAAGGCCTTGCCGCTGCCGGGGACTTCTTTTTCAAGTTCGGCAAAGCGGTCTTTCGCAGCTTGGAGCTGTAAACCGGCGCGCAAATTCAGCATCGCCGACTCGTCGGGCTTGGCGCCGGCGGCGGCGAGTTGAGCCTTCCATTCGCTCAGCCATGGGAGAAGGGCAGGGGCCTCGGAGCCGTAGAATTGCGTCAAGGCGTTGAAGTCGGCGGTGGCACAGCGGCGCAAGACCTCGGCATCATCGATGTCCTCGAGGGATTCCGGCTCCCCGATCTCCACCACCGGGCTGTGGACTGACAAGGGATCGGCACTTCCGTTTGATATTCCTTTGGCGGTGCTTTGGCAAGAGGCGAGGATAAGGCCGAGACTGCCGACAAGGATCAAATTCAGAGTTTTCATATTTTTCTCCGGCTTCTATGGGCGAGGTTATCCAACTCGCATTATCTTAAGGCCAGCTAGCCCAAGATTCCAAGTCCGCGAAATGAAATCGGAGCTGGCAGCGTGTTTTTTTACCACTGATCTCGACCAAGGAACTGACATGAGCGACGATCTTTATAAAACCACCATCACCATGGCCATCCGCCCTAGCAGCTTCAAGGTCAATCCCTTGAGCGGAAATGCCCCGCGCAAAGAGCTCAAGCCTGCCTTTTTCGTCCTCGAAAAGGGCCAGGTCCGGAAGGTCGAAATCGATGACGACCACTTCGTCTACACCATCGGCAAAGACCCCGAAGCCGACATCCGGATCAGCGACGGTGCCGTCGCCGGCATCCAGGTTTCTTGCGTCAAGTTCGGCGATCAGTGGTTTTTCATGGATTGCGGCCCGACCGACAACAGCCTTTTCGATGGCATCGCCCGCCGCCAGGTCATCATTCGTTCCGATGCCCGCCTAGTGATCAAGGTCGGTTCCGCGTGGGTCATCTACTGCGGTCTCGACAGCGACACCTACAATGAAAGCGATTCGGTAGTCCTACGTCGCTCACTCCTCGAAATCCAAGGTAAGCAGCAGCCTGACTCCGCCTCCGTCACCTTGCGTTGCATGGGCGAAGAACAAAGCTCTTCCGCCGCACCCATCCTCATCGGCTCCCACGAATCCTGCGATTTCCGTCTTCGCGACAGCAAACTGGCGCCATTTGCCTTCATCTTGTACTGGAACCAAAAGGGGCTCTTCCTCGAAGATCTCACCATCGGCAACCCCGGACTTGAAGTCGCGGGTCAGAAGCTGATCGGCAGTCGCTTGATCAACGACAGTCTCGACCTGACTTCGATCGGCCTCAAATTCCGCATCGAGATCCATGGCGTGCCCTCCGAACAGGCCGAAGAAATCACCGCCAAATACGCCAAAGTGCCGCGTTTGACGCTGACCAACACCACAGGCCAGTTGTCTTCGATCATCCTGATGGTCTCCCGCGATCAGCTCTCGGTCGGACGCAACCCCGACAGTCGCATCTGCATCCCCGATCCCTCGGTCTCCCGAGTCCATGCCTACCTTACCGTCAAGGAAAAAC
>CAMCSH010000034.1 GCA_945877655.1 Lentisphaera araneosa HTCC2155
GTCTTTTGCTGCCAGCCGCCATTCTTCAGTCCCCCCGACATCACACCTCATCCACCCCGACAAGCTCAGGGTGTGGCACCCACCATTTTGCTTGCGGGAGCGGGCGGGCGCAAGTGGGCAAAGGAAATAGGGATGTCGCGGCGCTGGGCTGTTTCGATTTAATCTATCTCCGAGTCATTTTAGGTGTAAGACAGGAATTATTTCCAGAGTTTTTCGATCTCTTCCAGCGACTTGCCCTTGGTCTCAGGGACGAAACGCATCACTGCGAGGAGGATAAGGCAGAAGCCGGCGTAGACGTAGAAGGGGAAGGCGTGGTGGAACTTCTCCACCAGGAAGGCACTCTGGTCCATCATCGGGAAGGTCTGGGTGACGAGGTAGTTGGCGACCCAGAGGCAGAAGGTGGCGAGACCCAGGGCTCGACCGCGGATGGCGGTGGGATAGATCTCGGAGAGGATGACCCAGACTACCGGGCCGACAGAGAGGCCGAAGCAGCCGATGTAGAGGATGATCAGGACGAGCATCTGGCCGCTGTGTTCGGCAGGGTTGCTGGTGAACTGAGCCATCAGGCCCATGCCGAGGAGGCCGAGCAACATGCCGGTGGTGCCGACATACATAAGCGGCTTGCGGCCCCAACGATCAACCGTGGCGATGGCGACTACGGTGAAGAGGACGCAGGATCCGTTGATGATGATCTGCTGCAGCAGGCCGGCGTCGACACCGGTGCTGTCGCTCATGTTCTTGAAGATGGTGGCGCCAAAGTAGAGGAAGACGTTAATGCCGGTGGCTTGCTGAAGCACCGCGAGGAGGACGCCGAGCCCCAGGGGCAGCAGCATCAGAGGCGAGAAGAGCTCGCGCCAAGTGCCTCTCTCCTGCGACAAGGCGGCGCGGATGTTGGCGATCTCGGCGGCCGCAAAGCTGGGGCCGCCGATGCCACTCAGGATCTTCTCGGCTTCGTCGTCGCGCTTCTTCTCGACCAGCCAGCGCGGGCTTTCGGGGAGGAAGGCGATGAGGATGCAGAAGAGGACGGCGGGGAGCAGGCCGCTGCCCAGCATCCAGCGCCAGCCGGTTTCGATCAGCCAGGACTGCTCGCGCCCCTGGGCGATGAAGTAGTTGATGAAGGCGATGAGGGCGATGCCGCCGACGATGGCGATCTGGTTGAGGGCCACCATGCGGCCGCGGATCGAGCCGGGAACCACTTCGGCAATGTACATCGGGGTGGTCACCGAGGCGATGCCGATGCCCAATCCGCCGAGCACACGGAAGAAGATGAACCCGTTCAGGCTCGGCGGCAGGGCGCAGCCGATGGCGGAGATCGCAAACATCAGGGCTGCGGCGAACATCGCCTTTTTGCGGCCGAAGGCGTCCGAGAAGGGCCCGACAAACAGCACCCCGAGCGCACAGCCAAGGAGGGCGCAGCCGGAGACCCAGCCCTTCATCGCACTGCTCAAGTGGTACTTCGCGGTGAGCGGCTCGATCGCCCCCGAGATCACCCCGGTGTCGTAGCCGAACAGCAGGCCTCCCAAGGTGGCGATAAGACAGACCGAAAGCAGCCGAGGCCAACGAATGTTCGCCTCGGCGGATGGAGTGTCGACGGGGACGGCATGCAGCATGGGAAAACCTGGAATTAAGAAGTTGTTGTTGGAAAGTTTTTAGCGTATAGAATCGCTGTGTTTCCGCAGGTAGCCGAGCAGGGAGCCAAGGCCGTATTCCCAGGGCGGGATGGCGTCGGTGTGGTTGACCCAGTTGACCAAGCGGCCGAGCTGGGGAGTGGCGATTTCGACGCGGTCGCCGAGCTGGTGGGTGAAGCCGAGGCCGGGGCCGTCACGGTCTTCGGTGGGGGCGAACATGGTGCCGAGGAAGAGCAGGAAGCCGTCGGGGTACTGGTGGTGTGGGCCGACGACCTGGGCGACCAGAGCCTCGGGGCTGCGACTGATCTCGGCCATGCGGTTGCGGCCGCTGGTGCGGTAGCCGTCGGGTCCGGCCAGGGTGAGTTCGACTTCGCAGTTTTTGACCTCATCGAGGGTGAAGCTGTCGTCGAAGAGACGGATGAAGGCGCCGAGGGCGCAGGACCCGTTCTGGTCCTTGGCCTCGCCGAGGAGGAGGGCGCTGCGGCCTTCGTAGTCGCGCAGGTTGACGTCGTTGCCTAGGGTGGCGCCGAAGATCTTTCCGGAGGGCGACACGGCGAGGACAATCTCGGGCTCGGGGTTGTTCCAGTGCGAGTCGGGCAGGACTCCGATCTGCATGCCGCAGGTCACCGCCGAGGAGGCTTGGCTCTTGGTGAAGACCTCGGCGTCCTTGCCGATGCCGACTTCGAGGTACTGTGACCAGAAGCCGGCGGCGATCAGCTTCTCCTTGAGGTGCGCCGTCTCAGGCGAGCCGGGACGGGTCTTGCTCAGGTCGTCGCCAAGGGCGTCGTGGATCATCTGGCGCAGGCTCTGGGCCTTGGCGGGATCGCCCTTGGCTTTCTCCTCGACGACGCGTTCAAGAAGGCTGCGGACGAAGGTGACGCCGCAGGCCTTGATCGCTTGCAGATCGTTGGGGGCCATCAAGACGACGCGGCTCTCCTGGCTCAGAGAGGCGGCGCGGCGGGTGAAGAGGCCGTCGCTCAGGATGTCCATCAGGGTGCCAAGCGGGCGCCCCTTCTCCGCCGCGGCTTGCACCGAGTTTGCGGGTTCCGCTGCGGTGAAGACATCGCTGAGGGTAAGGAAGGAGGCGGAGAGGTCGACGACCTGGCCTTGGTGCAGGCCGACGACCCTAGGTCCGGCCACTCCATTGGCGGCGCGGCCGGCGGGCACCCAAGCGCGCCCGAGCCAAGTGCCGCGCAAGCCTTCGTCGGGAACGATGCCGCTGAGGCTGTAGGAGGTGACGGTGGAGAGTTCAGTGATATTCATGACGCATCCATATTTTTAATCGGGTAATACTATTGTTGTTGTGCTTTAAAAGTCTCACTTTGCATTCCATAGCGGTCGCTGAATCTGCCTGTGAAGGGGACTTCGGCGACAAAGAGGCCTCCAGCCCAGGGCTGGGCGTGGCGTTGTTCGGGGCTGAGGTGGACAGTGGCGCTGGTGATGTAGAGCTGCTTGAGCTCGGGTCCGCCGAAAGCGCAGGAGGTGATGTTGCTTGTGGGGACTACAACCTTGTGGGTCTTGGCGCCACTGCTTGGATCGATGCGGACGACGCAAGAGCCGCCGAAAAGGGCGACCCAGAGGCCTCCGTGGGTGTCGATCGCCATGCCATCGGGCATGCCCTCGCTATCCTTATCGAAGCGGACGACGACGCGTCGATGACTCAGTTCGACCTTGTCGGGATGGCAATCATAGGCATGGACTTCGTAGCTGAGGGAGTCGATGAAGAAGAGGGTGCGTCCGTCCTCGCTCCACACCAGTCCGTTGGAGATGCTTAGGCCGTCGAGGGCGCGGCTGACCTGGCCCGAGGTTTCAAGGACATAGAGCGAGCCGGCTCCTGAGCGGCAATCATAGGCCATGGTGCCGGCCCAAAAGCGGCCTTGAGGGTCACATTTACCGTCGTTGAAGCGCATGAAGTCGAGCTGGGGCTCCGGCTCGTGAATCTTGCGTAGCTTGCCTTTGTTGGGGTCAAGTCGGGCGAAGCCGGAACGCAGAGCTAAGAGGAGGTCGCCTTCTTGGTCAAGGACCACGGTGCCGACATGTTGACCGACATCCCAAGCGGTGTCGACGCAGCCGAGCGGGTCGAAGCGATGCACTTTACAGGCGTGGATGTCGACCCACCAGAGCATTTGGCGGCGTTCATCCCAGAGGGCTCCTTCGCCGACTTCGGCGGCGGCGGGGAAGATGAGGCGCGAGTTGATGACTTGCATGTAAAGATCCTTTGAACTCAGGAATCAAGGGGAAACGGCGCAAGGGATGAAACCACCGGACGCAGGTTATTCGTGAACCAAACGGTGTGCTAGTTCATTTTACCAGTCGAGCACGGCGCCGTCTTTGGCGCGGATGGTAAGGGAGTGCATGACTTCCTGTTTGAAGGGGTGTTTGGCGGCGGCTTTTTCATCGACTTCGATGCCGAGGCCGGGGCTTTCGCAGGGGAGCCAGTAGCCGTCTTTGGTGACCAGGTTGCTCTTGACCACGTCCCAGCGCCAGGGGACGTCGGTGAGCATGTCTTCTTGGATAAGGAAGTTGGGGGTGGAGAGGGCGAAGTGGAGGGCGGCGGCGTTGGCAACCGGGCCGAGAGGATTGTGCGGGGCGACGCCCATCTGGTACATCTCGGCCATGGCGGCGATTTTCTTGGCTTCCATCAGGCCTCCGACGTGGCAGAGGTCAGGCTGGATGACATGGCAGGCGCGTTTTTCGAAGACTTCGCGGAACTGGTGGCGGGTGACGAGGCGTTCGCCGGTGGCGATGGGGACGCGGGTCGACTGGCGGACTTCGACCAGAGCATCGACGTTCTCGGGCGGCACCGGCTCTTCACAGAAGTAGGGGCGGAACTCCTCGATGGCGTTGATGTACTGGACCGCCAAACCCGGGTAGCAGCGGCCGTGGAAGTCGACCATGATGTCGATGTTGTCGCCCATCGCCTCGCGGAGCTTGCCGAACATGTGCGCGAAGCGCTTGACCGTGGCGGGTCCTTCGAGGGGTTCGGAGTAGGGAACGAAGACCACCTTGATGGCCGTGTAGCCGTTGGCGACGCACTGCTGCGCCAGTTCGATCAGGGGTTCGACCTCGAAGGTCTCGTAAACCGCCTTCATGTTGCCGCCTCCGAGGTGGGTGTACATCCGCACCTTATCGCGCACCCGGCCGCCGAGGAGGCGGGTGACCGGCACGCCGAGGTCCTTGCCGGCGATGTCCCAGAGAGCCATTTCGATCGACGAGATGGCACTCATGCCGATGACCCCCATGCGCCAGAAGCTCTGGCGATACATCTTCTGGTAGATGTGCTCGATGTTGCGCGGGTCTTCACCGAGCACCATCTGCTTCATGTCCTCGATGGTGCCGACCAGCGAGCGGGTCTTCCACTCCAGCGAGGCCTCGCCCCAGCCGATCAGACCGGGGACGTCGGTCTCGACCTTGGTGAAGACCCAGTTGCGCATCTCGGCGTTGACGACGACGGTTTTGACATCGGTGATTTTCATGGGAATTTCCGTTCAGTTGGTAGGTTGGCGGCCGAGGACGCAGAAGCCGCCGTCGCAGCGGATGTCGGTCCCGGTGATGTTGGCGGCGGCATCGCTCGCCAGAAAGGTGAAGACGGCGGCGACCTCGGCGATGCTGGCGACCTTGCCGCGCGGATGGATGCTATCGAAGGCGCGCAGGGCGGCGAGGGGGTCGGCGGCGTGCTCCTGGACGAAGCGGTGCAGCATCGGCGAATCGACGGTGCCGGGCGAGACGCTGTTGACCCGGATGCCCTGCGGCGCCAGCTCGATGGCGTGGCCGCGGGCGAGGCTGAGCAGGGCCCCCTTGGTGGCGCCGTAGACCGCCACGTCGGGGAAGCCGAGGTGTGCGGTGACGCTGGCCATGTGGATGATTGAGCCTCCGCCGCGTTTCGACATCCAAGGAAGCACGGCTCGGGTGAGCAGGATCGGCGCCTTGAGGTTGATCTGCAGGACCAGGTCGACGGTATCATCGCTGAGGGTGTCAAGGCGCGAGGCGGGCATCACCGCTGCGTTGTTAACTAGGATGTCGATGCCGTCGAATGCCGTTCCAGCGGCATCAACGAAGCCCTGTAATGCTGTGATGTCGCGCAGGTCGAAGGCCATGGCGAAGCAAGGCCGGTCGCGGCTGGCGATGAGCTGCCGCGTCTCCTCTAGCAGCCCCGCGTCGCGGTCACAGACAGCAAGCGCGGCGCCGGCTTCAGCAAGGGCCAAGGCGATGCCGCGGCCGATGCCCTCGGCAGCCCCTGTGACAATGGCGATTTTGTGGATCAAGGACATGCACGTTCCTTGGCGAATGATAACTGCAGCCAGTATCACTCGAATTTCCAAAGGAGACATGCATCGAACTCTGCATCGATATAAACAGAATTCGCATTTGCATCGACTCTATTTGTTGGCCTTGACCGATGCCGAGGAGCTCAGCTTCAAGACCGAAGCCCTGGCCAAGGAATGGATCGACTTGAGCGCGATTACGCCGCCGCGACTGAAGTCTTTTTCGACCTCGGTTATCAGGTGACCTTGTCAGGCGACCCCAAGCTCAGTGGCAAGTTGATTCTCGAGGACTACGCCCACCTGCGCACTGGCGACCCGATGGTGGCCGAAGGCCGACTCTTCTCGTCTCGACCCTCGCTTTGATCCTGCACCAAGCCTTGCATTACACAGGTCGAAGAAAATCGTGCTTCAGGGCTTAACGATTTCGCGGATCTGCTCGATCTCGAGGGTCGGGCGGCTCCAACCTTCCTGCTGGCGCTGGGTGCCGACCACTTCGACCGGGCGTTTGTAGAGGAATTGCAGGGTCTTCTGACCGTCTTTGGCGTTGAGGTAGGCGATGGGATAATACTGACCGTTGACTTCGGCGCAGAGGACCGCATCGGCGAGCTTGGTGTTGTCGACCGGCATGACGACGCCGTTGAGGCGGACCTGGCCGGGGGGGACGACGAAGGGGCTGACTTCAACCTTGGCCACCGGGGTGGCGGTCTCTTCATCGTAGCGCTGGCGTTGCTGAGCGAGGTGCTGGCGTTCGAGCTTGATTTCGGCAAGCAGGCGGCCGGCTTCGGCCTGGCCGGCGCGGGCTTCTTCGCGCAACTGCTCGAGGGCGGCGGCTTCCTCTTTGGTGCTCTTGCTCGCTTGTTTCAGGGTCGCGAGCTGATCCTGGATGCGCTTCTCCTGCTCTTCGGCGGCGGCGCGATTCTTGTTGAGCTTGTCTTCCTTGGCACCGAGATCCTTGGCCTGCTGGTCGAAGCCGGCGGCGGATTTGGCGCTGGCGGCGATAGCGGCGCGCAGCTCGGCGCCGTCCTTCTCATGGGCGTCCGGCAGGACCGGATCCGGGAGCTTGGTCGCAGGGGTTTTCACGGCGATGAAGCCACTGCTGGCCCAGACCTTGAGGGAACCGGCGGCGGGCTCGATCTCGGCCCAGGTGTCGTCGCTGTTGATGATCTTGACCGCGGTGCCGGCCGGGATCTGGCCGAATTCGGTGTAGGCGACGCCGGGTCCGGCGTGAGCTTCGGTAGCGGTGCTCAGGGTGTTCTTGCTGCGATCTATGGCATTCACCGAAACCCAACAGTGCATCCCGGCTGGGGAGGCGATCTGCAGCCAGTCCTTGTGACGGGCGAGCACTTGCACCTTGTCGTCGCGCTTGAGATGGCCGAGGACTTCGAAGCGGGTGCCGGGACGCGGCCGCAGGTTGAGGCGCGATCCGGTAACCTTGCCTTCGCAGAGGAGTTCCTGGGTGAGATCACTCGGCAATTCCCCGGCTTTGGGCGCGGGACTGAGCGGCGCGGCATCGAGCTTAGGCGCCACCGGGCTGAGACTTGCGACATCACTTTTGAGCGCCACCGGGCTGAGCTCGGTGATGTCGCTTTTCACTGGCGCGGGACTGGTCGCGGCGGCATCAGGAGCGGCGGCGAGGAGGAAGGAGAGGAGAAGGCTCATGGGAGGGGATCCTTATGGACGAATGGCTTTGTCTTGCTGGGACTGCCGCACTCTGTGCGGTGTTGACGCTCCAAACCGAAGAGTACCTCACGGAGGACGGCGGTCCTAGCAACAATTGCAGCGGTATTCATCGCCTTCAGTTCTTGGTTTTTTTCAGCTCTTCGAGCTGGCGTTCGATTTGGCGCTGCTGGTCTTCGAGGCGACGGGTCAATTCCTCGGTGCGGCGGTGGGCGGCTTCGAGCTCGGCGCGTTCCTGGCGGGCGTTGGCGACCTGGGTGCTGCGGACGCGGGACTCGAGGGATTCGCCGCGATCGGGCAGGCCCATGAGGATGAGTCCGAGGACGACGACGATGAGTTCAGCGGCGATGCCGGCGGCGCGGGCGCTTTCGACATTGGCCTGTTCGACCAGGGCGGGGATGCGGGGAAATAGCCAGTTCTGGAGGAGGAAGATGAGGATGACGGCGACGGTGGCGGGGACGAGTGCCTGATGGGCGAAGATGACGACGGCGGCGGTGCAGAGGGCGGCGCTGAGCCAGAGGTGGACCGGCTCGACCGGACGGGTGATGCGGCGGGTTTGGCTCGGGTCGAGGGCGCGGCAGGAAGCGTGGGTGGCGGCGCCGCAGGCACCGGCGATGATCAGCCACCAGGCCTGGCCCTGGTAGGCGAGCAGGCTGATGCCGGCGAGAAGGAGGAGCAGGGCGAGGTTGAGTGCCATGGCAGGAGCGTGGCGCGACGCGGCGCTGCTTTCATCGCGACTGGCGGCGATCAGTTCGCCGAACCAGGTGAAGGCGTCGAGGATCTGGCCGCGGCTGGCCCAGAAGATCAAGCCGAGGCAGACGAAGCCGCTCGCAACGGCACCGCCGTAGGGGTTGGGGCTGAAGTAGTTGATGATCTCGCAGATGAGCCAGAGGGCGCCGCCTTGGGCCGCGCCGGAAAGGACCATATAGTGCAGCTCAGGCGCCTGCTGGCGCGGCGAAGCTTGCGCGCCGCCGCGGCCGTTGAGGGCGTACCAGCCTTCGCCGATTTTTTCAAGGTGTCTCTGGAAGTCGTTGCTCAATGGTAATCTCCGCTAGCCCGTGGTCATGGCCGGCAATCTACTCTGCCTTCCGGGAAAATGAAGGGCGCGGCGGAGCCGCGATGAAAGCATCGCGGACACCCATCACACTTGGATCTGTCCCTCCCCAAGTATGACGGCAAATGCCGCGACCGGCGCTATACTCCCGGGATTCAAAACCCAAACGAACCCCGAGTGACCCGATGAACCAGACCGCAGCCAACCCCTTCGCTTGGGCCGACGCCGCCCTCAAAGGCGAAGTCCTGTCCAAAGACGACGCCCGCCGCCTCCTCGCCGATGAATCCATCGACGTCGCCGAACTCGCCGCCGCCGCCGGCAAGGTCCGCCGCCATTACTTCGGCAAGAAGGTCAAGGTCCACCAGATCAACAACGTCCAGAACGGCCTCTGCCCGGAAGACTGCGGCTACTGCGGCCAGGCCAAATCCTCCGACGCCCCGGTCAACAAGTACCCGATGAAGTCGGAAGACGAGATCATCGAAGACGCCAAGAAGGCCAAGGAACAGGGCGTTTTCCGCTACTGCATGGTCAGCTCCGGTCGCGGCCTCAACGATAAAAAAGCCGACGACTGGTCGCGCATCCTCGGTCGCCTGCGCGACGAAGTCGGCATCCGCACCTGCCTCTCCGTCGGCCTCGTCTCCTACGAGCAGGCCTGCAAGCTCAAAGAAGCCGGCCTCGACCGCCTCAACCACAACCTCAACACCTCCGAGCAGCACACTCCGAACATCGTCAGCTCGCACACCTACCAGGACCGCGTCGACACCATCCAGAACGCCCAGAAGGCCGGTCTCGACAACTGCTCCGGCATGATCTGCGGCATGGGCGAAAGCGATGACGACATCCTCGAAGTCGCCTACCGCCTGCGCGACATGAAGGTCCCCTCGATCCCGATCAACTTCCTCATCCCGATCGAAGGCAACCGCCTCTACGACTTCGGCCAGCTCAGCCCCGAGCGCTGCGTCCGCATCCTCTGCCTCTTCCGCTTCATCAACCCGAGCGCCGAAGTCCGCGTCGGCGGTGGCCGCGAAGGCCATTTGCGGACTCTGCAAACTCTCGCCCTCTGGCCCGCCAACTCGCTCTTCGTCGAAGGCTACCTGGTGACCCGTGGCGACGCCAAATCGAAAGTCTACCGGATGATCGAAGACGCCGGTTTCGAGCTCGACGGCGCCCCCGCTCCGGTCGACGCCTCGCCCGCCGATAAATTCCAGATCGACGAGGACCCCAACATCCTCCACCCCAAGGCCGGCAAGCGCGAGGCCTGGACCCCCAAGGCCCCCGAGCCCACGGCCATGAGCGGTTCCTGCGGGTCAACTGGCGGCGGCTGCGGCTCCTGCCACTGAGTGGCTCGAGATTCACTTAAAAAGCGCGGCTCCTTGACGGGAGCCGCGCTTCTTCGTGGAGTTAAGCCCGAATCAAGCGCCGCACTTCATCGGCGATCTCGCGGAAGACTTCGTGGCGCGGCGAGGTGCGGCGCCAGCAAAGATGGATGTTGCGTCCGGGTCCAGGCTGGACCACCGGCAGCACGAGGCAGGCGGGGTCGGCAGCCCCGAGGGCGCATTCGGGCACTAATGTGTAGCCGCGCCCGAGACGGACCATGGCCATCAAGGTGCTTAAGGAGCTGCCGCGGAAATCGGCATGATGGACCAAGCCGCCGGAACTGCAGAATTCGAGGATCTGATCGCCTAGGCAATGGCCCTCCTCCAGAATCAGCAGCTCATCGGAAGACAGCTCTTTCAACTTGATCTGTTTGCGATTCCGCCACGGGCTGTCGGGCGGCGCCAGGAGCAGAAAGGGCTCGGTGAAAATCTCCTCGGTGAAAATCTCCTCGTCGCCCACCGGCGCAGCGATGAAGGCGGCGTCGAGATCGCCCGCCAACAACTGCTCCAGCAGATCCGCCGTCTTGCTCTCGCGGAGATAGAAATCGATCTGCGGATACGCCTCCTGCAAGGGGGTCATGATGCGCGGGAAGAGGTAGGGCGCCAGAGTCGGAAAAGCCCCGAGCAGCATCTTGCCGCTGTAGGGATTGGCCCATCCCTCGGCCAATTGCCGTACCTCTTTCACACAACGCAGCACCTGCTGCGCCCGCTGCAGGATCTCCCTTCCCGCTGGAGTCAAGAGGACACCCCGCCGGCCTCGCTCGATCAGGCTGACGCCAAGTGCCTCCTCGAAGCCTTTGATCTGGCCGCTGAGCGCCGGCTGGCTGATCCCGCACTTCTCCGCCGCGGCACTGATGCTGCCAGTTTCCTCAATCGCCGCAATAGCTTCGAATAATCTCAGATTCATGACGCACTCCAAGGCTGATGGGATATTCTGCCATAGGTTCAACTTATGTCTAAGCATCAAAATTGCTTATTTTTCTGATTTCTGATTCTTGCCTATCTTTGGTCTTAGGAAGGACCAGAACGTCCGATGCCCAGCCACCACGAAACCCCCAGGAGATTCCCATGAACACCTCGCCCCGCCAACCTCGATTCTGGCTCAGTTCCGCCAGCCTGCTTGTCGCCATCGGACTGGCAAGCTCCTGCAGTTCCGGCACCTGTCCCTTCTCCGGCAAAAAAACCGAAGAGGCAGGCGGCAAGTGCCCGATGGGCTACGACGCCCCCGCCGCGCCGATGACTGCCGGCGCCCCGGGCAACCGCGACTGGTGGCCCGCCCAGCTCGACCTCTCGGTGCTGCACCAGAACTCGATCAAAGGCAACCCCCTCGGCGCCAAATTCGACTACGCCAAAGAATTCCAGAGCCTCGACCTGGAAGCCCTCCGCGCCGATATCGTCAAAGTCCTGCGCACTTCGCAGGCTTGGTGGCCCTCGGACTACGGTCACTACGGCCCCTTCATGGTGCGCATGGCCTGGCACAGCGCCGGTACCTACCGCAACACCGACGGACGCGGCGGCGCCTGCGACGGCACCCAGCGCTTCGCCCCCCTTAATTCCTGGCCCGACAACGCCAACCTCGACAAGGCCCGCCGCCTCCTCTGGCCGATTAAAATGAAATATGGCCAGAAGATCTCCTGGGCCGACCTGATGATCTTCACCGGCAACGTCGCCCTCGAGGACATGGGCTTCAAGACCTTCGGCTTCGCCGGCGGACGCGACGACGTCTGGGAACCGCAGAATGACATCTTCTGGGGGAACGAGAATGAATGGCTCGCCGGCAAACGCCACGGCGCCGACGGCAAGCTCGACAATCCCCTCGCCGCGGTCCAAATGGGCTTAATCTACGTCAACCCCGAAGGCCCCGGCGGCAAGCCCGATCCTCTCGCCGCTGCCTCCCACATCCGCGAAACCTTCGGACGCATGGCGATGAACGACGAGGAAACGGTTGCCCTGATCGCCGGCGGCCACAGCTTCGGCAAGGCCCACGGCGCCGCTTCTCCCAAGGACGTCGTCGGACCTGAACCCGAAGGCGCGGCGCTCGAAGAACAGGGCTTGGGCTGGATCAGCTCCCACGGCAAGGGCCACAGCGAAGACACCATCACCTCCGGCCTCGAAGGCGCCTGGACTTCCACCCCGGCACGCTTTTCCCACATGTATTTCGCCAACCTCTTTGCCTTCGAATGGGAGCTGACCACCTCGCCCGCTGGCGCCCAGCAATGGCGCCCCAAAAACGGCGGCGGCGCCAATTCCATCCCCGATGCCCACGTCGCCGGCAAATTCCACGCGCCGATGATGTTCACCACCGACCTCGCCCTGCGGATGGACCCGGCCTACGAGAAGATCTCGCGCCGTTTCCTCGACAATCCCAAGGCTTTTGAGGATGCTTTCGCCCGCGCCTGGTTCAAGCTCACCCACCGCGACATGGGACCTTCCTCGCGTTATCTAGGTGTCCTGTCGCCGAAAGAAACGCTGATCTGGCAGGACCCCCTCCCCGCGCTCGACTTTGCCTTGATTGACGCCAATGACATCAGCGCTCTCAAGCAGCAAATCCTAGGCTCCGGCCTGTCAGTCTCCGAGCTGGTTTCCGCCGCTTGGGCCTCGGCCTCGACCTTCCGCGGATCCGACAATCGCGGCGGTGCCAACGGCGCCCGTGTCCGCCTCACGCCGCAGAAAGACTGGCCGGTCAACAAGCCTGCCGAACTCGCCAAAGTGCTCAAGACGCTCGACGGCATCCAGGCTAGCTTCAACGCCCAGGCCGCCGGTGGCAAGAAGGTGTCGATCGCCGACCTGATCGTCCTCGCCGGCAACGCCGCCGTGGAAAAGGCCGCCGCCGATGCCGGCACGCCGATCAGCATCGTCTTCCGTCCGGGCCGCGTCGATGCCAGCGAAGCTCAGACCGATGCCTCCTCCTTCGCCGTGCTTGAACCCAAGGTCGACGGCTTCCGCAACTTCATCGGCAAGGTCGAACGTCCGGAAACCCAGCTGATCGATCGCGCCCAACTCCTCGGCCTCTCGGCCCCGGAAATGACGGTGCTGATTGGCGGCCTGCGCGTCCTCGGCGCCAATAGCGGCGACGCCAAGCTCGGTCTCTTCACCGCCCGTCCCGGTCAGCTCAGCAACGACTGGTTCGTCAACCTGCTCGACATGAGCACCGCTTGGAAGAAGACCGCGCCGTCACTCTACGAAGGTCGCGACCGCACCAGTGGCGCCCTGAAGTGGACCGCATCTTCCGTCGACCTCGCCTTCGGTTCGAACTCGCAACTCCGCGCCCTCTGCGAAGTTTACGCCAGCGAGGACGGCAAGGCCAAATTCCTCGCCGACTTCACCACCGCCTGGGTCAAGGTAATGGAGAATGATCGCTTCGATCTGCACCGTTGATTCCTAGCACCAAAACGGACAAGTCGGTCCTAGTTGGACCGCCTTGTTTTTTGCTGGTGAAGACTCCTTCCTCCGCTCTGAACCCAGCCACAAAATGCCGCTATCTTCGGCGTTTTTCAGCGTCTTCTGCGGTAACAAATCGCTTCACTTCTCGTCAGCTTTTGGCGGATACTCGGCGAGCGTTTTGACCAGCAGTTCCCGCAGTTTCGCTTCGTCTTTCCCGGCTCTTCCGAGGCTCGAAACATATGCCTGCCAGACCACTTCCCGCTTCTTCACGTCGAGTAGCTGAATCAGCATTTCCGTGGCCTGGTAGCTGTACACATCGCGGTCGCAATCATAGGGCCAGGTGTGATGCCAGGGATGCATTGACGGCGAGCTGGCAAGTCGCTCAACATCGCGCAAACGGACGCGACAAACCAAGTTCGATCCTTCCTTCATTGGCAGTCCCTGACCCGCTAAAATCTCGGGCAAGATCGCTTGGATTCGGGCCTCCACCAAACCAGTAACTCCATCCGCAGACTTGGGTTCAAGTCGGCAGTCTTGGTACTGTTTGAAGTCGCTGCCTTTTTGATAATCGTAGCTCGCCACTTTCGATGAAGAACAACAGGTCAACAGCCAAGACGCCATCCCTAACTTTATCAGGAACTTGGCCCCGATGTTTTGGTTTTTTTTGGCCTTATGTGATGTTTTATATGATCCCTGAGTCATTTTCCAATTCTTCCTAATCTGTTTTATTTTATTTCTTTATATTGTTTGTTTTTAGACCTATTAAAGCTTAGTTTTTCCGAACTCGGTTATGGTCGTTTTGGGACTACCTTATCTTCATAACCAGGCGGTGGTTTGACTGGCTTGACATGGGGCGTCAGATAGATCGAGAGAAGCTCGCTGCCACCGGATTTTTTCACCCCCGTGGGCCCGAAGGCACTGGCGAAGAATTTATCAATTTCTTTGTTCACGCCACCGACATAAAGACGTGCCCCATCTGCCACCCTTAGGCGGGTCTCGACCTTCTCAACCCGGAATGACTGCTTCAGCCCTTTTTCATCGACGGAAGTCACCACCGGATAGATCTCGACTTCGACAATGCCATTCTCCAGATAGGTCGGCTTGGCGTAGAGCGAAACTCCCACATCCCGGAGCACCGGTTGCGGCCTTTCCTGCACCACCACGACGTTGTTGCCGATGATCACCGGAGCGCTGTTCAAGGGGCAGAGTTTATAGCTGTCGAGGAAGCTGTGGTCGACAACCGTTTTGCTCACCCAGAGTGAAGCTCCGTGTCCCGAAATCGTGGTGATCGAAGCCACCGTGTTGGTGGTTTCAGTCTCCTTCCTTCCGGTGATATCGACATCGATCCCCCGGGGACTTTTGACCCGGCCATTTTCGATTACTACCGGCCCCGTCCGGACTTCAATTCCAGCGGCTTCAAGACTGCGATAATTCTGGTACTCGACATCGACTTGTATGTTGAAGGCAGCAATCTTGAGTTGATCGAGGAAATTGGCCACTTTCACCTGCGCTTCGTCGGTATCCATGAGGATAAAAAATCGTTGTTTCGGGCTTGGCACTGCGCGTCCCTCCGGACTCATCAAGGGTTTGATCAGCTCGCCGATCATCTCCCATTCGAGGTCGCCCATCGAGTAGCGTTTCGGGCTGAGTTGTGCAGGAGGCACCCATTTTTTCGGAGCTCCGGCCTCGTTGGTTTTTGGACTCGGTGTCGTCCCCTCCCCTCCCCTCCCCTGGTTCACGGGCTCGTGCCGAGCCTCTTCACGGGCTCGCTTCACCGCCTCCTGTGCGCGTGCCAGCTCGGCTTCCGCCTGTTCGACCCGATTGCCGGGTGTATCCCTAACTTTTTCCTGACCGATGAGTGGCAGGACGAGACCAAGGACAGCGAGATGCAGATAGCTTTTCAAAGGACACCTCCGGTGATGGGGTTAATCTGTCGCCAATGCTCCGTCCCCGCCTCCCCTCCCCTCCTCTTTTTCCACCTCCGACTCTACTAACAGCCATCAAAACCCCCTGCTTATTTACCTCAATTCTAAGTCCATCAATGTGTTAAGTCCATTCTCTCACACTTTTTCAAGGTTTTCCCGTCTATTTCCCAACCAGTCCCTGAGTTTTTGCCCGCTTCCCAATCCAATATTTTCCTAAATCGGTTATAGTTGTTTTGAGGATTAATCCGGTCTAGCAGGAACCTACGAAGAAGGTCATTCACCACAAAGACACATGAATAACCCCATATAATGGCTAACTCTGTGTCCTCTGTGCCTCTGTGGTAAATCCGATGTTGCCTTTCTTCGACTTTTTCGGCACCAAAGGGTTTTCATCTCGCGAGTCGTCGTGCCATACATTCACTGATATGGGCACCTCCTGGCCTGCCTGGCTCATGAGGGGGCACTTGTTGGTCACTGCCATCGCCTCGGCTCTCGAAGCCCTCTTGTGGCTTCTTGGTTTTCTGGCCGTCAGGCCTAGCTTTGTTCCTTCCCTCATCGAAAAAAGGGCCTAGCAGCTTTTCTTATAGAGCAGTTTCTGAGCTTTTTCTTTTCTTCTTTATGGAGTCCTAAGTCATTCTTTATAAATGGATTGCGAAGTGTATTTATAACTATTTCCGGATTCTGACATCACCTTTTCCCGGAAATTTCCTGGGAGAGACTCTTCTGTGACTCCATCCTAACTTTTTCAGGAATTTACAAGTCATTGATTTCCAACAGAGCTCACCCCGGGAATCCGAATTTCCGCAGGCTAACTTCTGGCGGAGTCGTGAAGCTCAGAGATCGTGACGGTGAAGTCGACTCCTCTTGGCCTGCCTGGTGTAATCCGAAAATAGTTGTCGATGCCTTTTTTCGGAAAGTGGTGTCGATGGAGCTTTTTCGGAATCCGGGACGAAGAGCCTAACTTCATTCGGAAGCCTTGGTCTTTGAGCACAAAAGCAGAAACTCAAGCAAGCCGGCTGAAGCCGGGACTACAAACTTGAGCCCAGAACGATTCCCTACGTGACTCTTGAGGATCTTGGTGTCGCCCTTGGCTCTGGCTATCCCTGCTGCTTGCTTTGCTCTAAGTGTTTTTTTGCGCCTCCCGCGTGTGTGATTAATGGTTTCGTCTCAAATCAAAGTATTCATTCAATGCCATTCAGATTTAATTGAGGGCTTTATCTGGACTTAGTCTTGGCGGCTTATATGCCTTATCAATAAGGTCTTATCTAGCAGATTTAAAGCATCTTGTGTCAAAGATAACCAATTTCTGAATCATGCCACAAGTTCCGGTCAAATTACCAAAGTCAATAATCCAAAATCGGTTATAATTCACTACTCATACACAGTAACTCGGCATTTCGGCAAGTTGGTAATATTAGGTAAAGCACTAGAATCAAGTATATAACGTGAAATGCGTGACTGCGGTAAAACTTGCAGGCAGGGTTTGCTCCTAGGCGGAGGAGCAGCTATTCTGTCGGGAAACCAAGGAGAATTGAGATGAAACCGGAGCGTAAAAAGCTGAGCTTGGGTGCCGACAATGAAATCGCCAGCATGCGCGATCTGGTGGGAAGTGCCGAAGCCGATAGGGGAGGGGAGGGGGACAAGGTTCGCATCACTCACTACCTGTCGACCCAGATCCTCGAGCGTCTCGATCGCACCTACATGACACTGCGTCAGGAACTGCCTTTCGAACTGAAGACCAAATTGAAGAAATCGCATCTCGTCGATCTGGCCTTGGAATCGATGTTGGAAGACTATCAGAAGCAAGGCGCCGACTCGGCATTAGGCCGGCATCTGAAATCCTTGCGGAAATGAACACCAAGAGAATTCACCACAGAGGCACAGAGTAGGACCGCAATTAATTCTCTCTGTGATCTCAGTGTCTCTGTCGTGAATAATTTGCGATCACTGAGTTCCTCTAGGCCTAGAAGAGGAAAACCAGCGTTTCTACATTTCGGCGATCTGTGTTTTCCGTGGTGGATGCGAGTGGGTCAAATTTGATTCAAGAAGGAATGATATAGACGGCGACCATGACGCAATGGCAGCTAGCGCCGGCGAGGACGAAGAGATGCCAAATTGCGTGGGTGTATTGCAGGTGTTTGGCGGCATAGAAAAGAGCCCCGACAGTGTACGCGAGTCCGCTGATGATCAAGAGGTTAAAAGCAGTAGTGCCGAGCGTGCTGAAAAGAGGAACAATCACCAGCATTGCCATCCAGCCCATGGCGAGATAAGCAAACAGCGAAAAACGCTTGAAGCGATGGATGAAGAAAACCTTGAACAAAACCCCGGCAAACGCGAGAAGCCAAACAGTGATCAGGAGGAGATGAGCTTTCTCGCTTTTGAGAGTGATCAAAAGAAGGGGCGTGTAAGAGCCGGCGATGAGAAGATAAATGGCGCTGTGATCGCAGCGTTTGAGAAGGGCACGGGTCGGAGGATGGACGAAGCTATGATAAAGAGTCGAAGACAGGAAGACAAGGATGAGGCTGAGTCCATAGATAAAAACTCCGGCAAACTGCAGGGGGGAGAGAACGGAATATCCCTTGATCAGCATCAAGACTAAGCCTGCGATTGCAGCGAGGGTGCCGACACCATGAATCAGAGCGCTGGCGCGTTCCTCAGCGGGAGAATAGGTGGCGACGGGAGTATCGGACATAAACACCTAGAGGGTTTGGCGCGGACAGGAAACACAAGCCGAGCAAAATGTCCGGAGTTTCTGATAACAGGATAAAGCGCCAAGCCGAGATCACAAATGAGCGAGGTGATTTAGCGATGGCGCGCCATGATGGGGTTAAAGCGGCACTGTAATTAGGCGGGGGAGGAGCCGGAATCAACCAGGGCGACGTTTTGCCGAAATAGGAACTCTGCGATTGCCGCAAGGGTTTCCAGGCTTCTGGCGAGATGAAGTCTTGAGTCGCCCAATCTTGATGACAACAAAGGCATTTCTGCGCGTCGCAGGGGAGGGATCGGCCCGAGGGGAGTTAGATGACTTCGTATCCCCAATCATGGGCTTGGCCGGAATCAGCGATCTTGGTCATCTTCGTGGAAAGTTGGACCCCGAGCTCCAGAGACGAATTTGGTCTTCAGGAAAATCGCGCCCGACAACAAAGTTGGACGAAGTTCAGCGCTGAGGAGAACCGAGGAAGCAGTGCTGTTATCGATATAGATTTCATACTCCGTCAAGGCGTGCGGGTCGACTTCATCGGCGGTGTAAAGGAAGTGCCAAATGGAGTAGGAATTTCATTGAGAACTAGATTGCAGCTGCTTCAGGCGCTCCAAATATGGCAGCCGATAGCGGGAGCGGAGAAGCTGCTGCTGAGCTTCAGGCAAGCTTGATTCTAGCTTCAGCCGCGCCTCCATTGCCGGGGTGAGAATTTCCGTCCGGCCGACAAGAACGCGTTGTAGATGAAAAGGCAGAGGATTGATCTCGAGAGGCAGGGTAAGATCGGTGAAGGCGCGTGGGACGATCCAGAAGACGCGCAAGCCGGGGCTGCCGAAATAACTGGCACGCCAGGTGGTGAGCATGGCCATCGCCTCATCGCGGTAGAGTCCGGCGTCGATCAAGGCATTCACCAAGCTGGCAAGCGAGGCGGATTTTATAAGAGCATCATGAGCGAAGCGTGCATTTTTGCCGGCGAGGAGAGGGCCCATCCAGCGAATCTTGCCGTCCTCCAGGCGAGAGCAAAGGGGATGTCTTCTTTGCCGGTGTTATCGAGGAAAACGGAGTCCTTGTCGGCAGTGGTTTTCAGTGGAATGTCGAAGTGGCCGAGGCCGCGGTAGAAGAGGAATTTCTCCGATGAGGTGAGTGAGCGATGCAGCATGGGAATGGCCTCAGTTTTACTGCCGCCAATGCCTTCAAGAGGAACACTGAGAAGGTTCGATTGAGTCGCACGTGGAGATACCCAGCTTGCCGTGAGGGGGCTTGCTGCGAGGCGGATGGCTTGACGTAGTCATCAGGGTGATGGACATGAGCCTTCCAAGTGATGTCGTTGTTGCTGGTGGGATCTTGGAAGCGGATCGGGTCAAAACGGCCTCGCCATTCAGGCTGACCGTGAGCATCCTTCTCCATTATCGGGACAAAGGGGGACGAGCCACCGGAAGCATAAGGAAAACACTGCGTGATCAGGCCGCCGCGGAAGTCTACCCGGAGTTTTACATCGATGACTTGGGGACTGTAGAAGTAGAGCACCGGAGTCTCCATTTTGTGACCCCGCTGTAGTCACAGGAGTAGGGCAGTCCTTTTTTGCCGCCAATCCATTGCCGACTGCCGTACCGGATAGAATTTGCCATCAGAACCACTGACGCTGGTGAAGATGCCCCATTCATGGACGGCATAGCTGCTGCGGTCCCATTCCGCAGCCTTGAGCTGCGGGGAAGCAGGCAGATTCGTGAGCGTGGGGCTGAAAGACTACGGGCTGGCAGCTGCGGCATTGAGAAAGGGCAGCGCGGCAAGAGCGAGAAGTGCGAAGCGTTTCATGAGGAGTCTCCTGGATTGATCTGAATTGAGCACGAATCAAGCTAGACCCGAGCAGGCGCCCAATCAGACTTGGAGATTTTATAAAGAAGCGCAAGCCTTGTCACTGCAATAATTTGGTGTGGAATGGAAGAAAAATCGAAGAATTCTTCAAAATTCGTCCCTCCAGCCCTAGACGCGCTGAGCACTGGGGATATTCTATGGACCCGCCGCTGATGTGGCAAACGAGACGAGGTCGCCGCGAGAGTGGAGAGGCTGGTTTTCGAGAGGAGTTTGGGAGATCAAGAGGAGTGCGATGGAAAGAGAGCTTGGAGCGAGCGCGAAGGCGCTTGACTCGACCCTATAAAAGTTCCCGCAGCGATGCGGGAAAGTGATGGAGAGTTTGATCCTGGCTCAGAGTGAACGCTGGCGGCATGGATTAGGCATGCAAGT
>CAMCSH010000035.1 GCA_945877655.1 Lentisphaera araneosa HTCC2155
CTATTAGTGACGTTCTTAAGCCACTTGTTTCCTTAATCGCCCTACATGGGACGATCAAATTCTTATCCAGAATGAATAACTTTAAAAACGAGGTCGGAAAGATCCACCGTTCATCGCCACCAATCCAACCGTAGTCTTCATGCGTCCAGTCACGCAGGAACTAACGTAGCTCGATCGGGATGATCGAGCTACGTTTAAGCTGCCCTTTGTCCTGGAGCTATGTCAGTTCCTGATCTCGTCGAACTTGACCAGGTCGATGTTGGCCTTGGCGAGGAGCGGGTTGACCACTTCGGCGAGGAAGTCGTCGACCTGTTCGGGCGAGCGGCCGGTGTAGTCGCGGGGGTCGGTGATTTTGTCGAGATCTTTGGCGATCGGGGTGAAGATCGGGTCCTTGGCGATGCGCTCGAGGAGGTCGCAATCACCGCCCTCTTCCTTGACGCGTTTGGCGGCGGCAATGGAGTGGACGCGGATGGCTTCGTGCAGCTTCTGGCGGTCGCCGCCGGCTTTGACGCAGGCCATGATGATGTTCTCGGTGGCCATGAAGGGCAGCTCGGCCATGACGCGCTTCTTGATGACGTTGGGCCAGACGGTCATGCCTTCGGCGACGTTGGCGAGAAGGGTCAAAATGACGTCGGTGGCGAGGAAGGCCTCGGGCAGGGAGAGGCGGCGGTTGGCGGAGTCGTCGAGGGTGCGTTCGAACCACTGGTTGGCGTGGGTCTGGGCGCCGTTATCGGTGAGGGAGATGACGTAGCGGGCGAGCGAGCAGATGCGCTCGGAGCGCATCGGGTTGCGCTTGTAGGCCATGGCGGAGGAGCCGATCTGCTTCGATTCGAAGGGCTCTTCGATCTCTTTCAGGTTGGAGAGGAGGCGGATGTCGGTGGCCATCTTTTGTGCGGAGGCCGCAATCGCGGCGAGCTGCGACAGGACGTAGTGGTCGAACTTGCGCGGATAGGTCTGGCCGGTGACCGGGACGACGAGGTCGAAGCCCATGCGGCGGGCGACTTCTTTCTCGAGGTGTTTGACCTTGACGTGATCGCCGTCGAAGAGCGACAGGAAGGAGGCCTGGGTGCCGGTGGTGCCTTTGACCGAGCGGAAGGGCAGGGTGTCGATGCGGAAGCGCAGGTTCTCATGGTCGATGACGAAGTCTTGCATCCACAAGGTGCAGCGCTTGCCGACAGTGGTGAGCTGGGCGGGCTGGTAGTGGGTGAAGCCGAGGGTCGGCATGTCGCGGTAGGTCTTGGCCTGTTTGCCGAGGGTGCTGAGGACCTTGAGGAGCTTCTTCTCGATCAGTTGCAACGACTCGCGGATCTGGATCAGCTCGGTGTTGCAGCCGACGTAGCACGAGGTGGCGCCGAGGTGGATGATGGGCATGGCGACGGGGATCTGTTCGCCCCAGGCGTGGACGTGGCTCATGACGTCGTGGCGGAGCTCTTTTTCGTAGCGTTCGGCGACTTCGAAGTTGATCGGCTCGAGATTATTTTTCATCGCCGCGATCTGTTCGTCGCTGATCGGCAGTCCGAGTTCCTTCTCGCATTCCGCCAAGCAGAGCCAGAGCTGGCGCCAGGTGGAGAACTTCTTCTGGGGCGACCAGATGAAGCTCATTTCCTTGGAGGCGTAGCGGTCGACGAGGGGGTTTTCGTAGCGGTTGCGGTCGGGCATGGTTGATCCTTGGGGTTTTGAAAGACCGCCGAAAATAACCCCGTTTCGCGACTTTGATCAGCCGCGCCGAATGCCTGCCGCGGAGAGGGATGAGGGATCGCAGAAAAAATTCGACCTGTGCAAGTCAGAATTAGGAGCCAGCTCGGGGAGTGAGTGTAGGGGAGTGAACTCTTATGCGCTCCTGCCTTACTCCCTTACTCCCTTACTCCCTTAACTCCCTGAGCTATCTCAGCAGCGCCTGGATTTCCACCGGCCAGGGCGATTCGAAGCGGAGGAGTTTGCCGGTGACTGGATGATTGAGGCTGAGGCTGGCGGCATGGAGGGCCATACGATTGCCGAGGCTGCGGCGTTTGGCTTCTTCGCCGCCGTAACGGGGGTCGCCGAGGATCGGGTGGCCGGCGTCGGCGAAGTGGACGCGGATCTGGTTGCGGCGGCCGGTTTCGAGATGAACGCGGACCAAGGTGCTGGCTTTTAAGCGCTGCACCACTTCCCAGTGAGTGACGGCGCGTTCGCCTTCGTCTTCGCTGTCTGAACAGAAGCGATGAATCGAGGTGTCGTCATCGACGATGTTTTTATCGAAGGTGCCGGAGTTCTGGCGGATGACGCCGGCGACGATGGCGACGTAGACCCGTTCCGGCTTGTGCTGGCTGAATTGGCGGCGGATGGCTTCGGCGATCTGCACCGATTTGGCAAAGACGAGGACACCGGAGACGCCCCGGTCGAGGCGGTGGACGATTTCGACCCGGCCGAGGCGGTTGCGTCCGCGGCTGATGTAGGTCTGCAGGAGATGGACGAGGGTGTCCTTCTCGCGCTTCGGGGTCGGCACGGTGAGCAGGTGCGCGGCTTTTTCGACCACCAGAATGGAGTCATCCTCGAACAGAATCTGGAAAGGCTGGCCTTCTTTGGCGCGCGGTTTTTCCGGGTAATTCTGCTGCGGGTCGTGGCGGACTTCGACTTCATCGCCGGCGGCGACGGCGGTGAAGTCCGACAGGCAGGGGACCTGGTTGATGGTGACGCAGCGGTGGTCGATGAGACCGCGGATCTGCGAGCGGGAGCGTCCGGTGAGGGCCTGGATGACGCGGTCGACGCGTCCGGCCGACTCGGCGCTGACAGTGGTTTTCTGGGTGATGATAGGCATGGCGCCAATATGCTGCGCCAACGTCGAAGCGGAATTGCCAATTGCAGAAATCTGCGCCAAGCGGTTTTTACATTGCCATCAAACGAACGGACAACGATCTAAATAGGCGAAAAAAGCCCGCAATGACTTGTTATGGTAGGTCGATCCGTGCTAAACTAGAAGCAGACTCATTTCTTATGGAGACTTAGGACCATGGGCGACCGCTTTCCAACTACAACGATCCGGATACAGCTCCCCAAGGACAGTGAGGGGCTTGGAGCGGCAGTGACGCCTCAGACCATGCCTGCCGCCAAGCTTTTGGAAGATCCGGCTTTCCGCAATCTGGTCAACAGCATTTACGACGGCGTCCTGATCACCAGCTGCAAAGGCATGATCAAGTCGAGCAATATCCGCCTCGGCGAGCTGGCTGGCGGCAATGCCAGTCGTCTTCTCGGCACTCCGGTCAGCAGCTTCATCGGCGGCATTGACGACGATCTCGTCGCCACCTTGGATCACAATGCCGGCAAGAAGCTGATGACCCTGATCGAAGCCGACTGCATCCGACTGGATTCCAGCACCTTCCCGGCGGAAATCTCGGTCAGCCGCCTGATGGTCGACCAGGAGCCGCACCTGATTTTCTGCGTCCGCAACATCGCCCGCCGCAAGGAGGCTGAGGCGGCCCTGCACGAAGCCTACCGCTCGCTCGACGCCAAGAACTCCGAACTCGAGCTCAGCCGCCGCCGTCTCGAAGAAGCCTATGCCGAGCTGCAACGCCGCGGCCGCCGCCTCACCGAAGAACGCGACCTGCTTGATCAGCTGGTTTATTTCCTCCCGGAAGCGGTGTCGGTGAAAGACGCCAGCGGTCGCTTGGTCCGGGTCAACGCCGCCATGTGCGAACTTTACAAGAAACGGCCAGATGATCTGATCGGCTGCCGGACCCAAGATCTTCTTCCACCCGATGTCGCGATTCGTTTGCAAGAGCTGGACGACATCGCCATGAGCGGCCACCCGGTGATCGACCGCGAATGCGCCTTGGTGATGATGGATGGCAGCGACCTCGGCACCTATCTGGTCTCCAAGATCCCACTGCGCAACGCGGAAGGCAAGACCACCGGCGTGATCACCGTGCTGCGCAACATCAGCAATGCCAAACGCACGCTCGAGCTGCTGAAGCAGGCCAAGGTCAAGGCGGAGGAGGCGAGCAAGCTCAAGTCCGACTTCCTCGCCAACATCTCGCACGAATTGCGGACGCCGCTGTCGCCGATCATCGGCTTCACCACCTTGATCCGCCAGATGGCGGAAAGCGGCGAACTGGAAAACGCCTCGACCCAGGAATTCACCAACTATGTCCTGGAGGCGGCGACGCACCTTCAGAACATCATCGAAGACCTGCTGATCATGGCCCGCAGCGACCGCCAGATGGACGAGGACATCGCCACCTTCCCGGTCAAGGATCTCTTCAGCGAGCTCTCCCATTTGCATGGCTACCAAGCCCGCAAGAAGAAGCAGAATCTCGTGGTGCGCTGCCCGGAAGAGCCCGAGTTGATGCTTAACTCCCGCCGCAAGCCGATTTTCCACATCGTAAGCAATTTCATCGGCAACGCGGTGAAGTTCACCCCCGACCAGGGCGAGATCACCATCACCGCCGAACTCAAGCCCGACGGCCGCCTGCGCCTGTCGGTGCAGGACACCGGCATCGGCATCAAGACCGAAGACATCAACCGCATCTTCGATCGCTTCGTCCAAGCCGATGAAGTCTTGACCAAGTCCTACGGCGGCACCGGCCTCGGCCTGGCGATCGCCAAGGAAATGGCGGAAACCCTCGGCGCCGAGCTTGAAGTGAGCTCGATTCCCGGCCAGGGCAGTTCCTTCGCCTTGATCCTGCCGAGCAGCGCCGTGGTCAGCTGACCTCTCTCAATCAGCGCCGCTTGCTGCGGCTCTTCTCCTCCAGCTCGTCGAGCCAGAGCTCTTCGGCTCTGTGTCGCTCCTGCCGCTCCTGCTGCCAGCGTTGCTGAGCTTCGAAAAGCTCCGGCAGGCGGCGTTCCGGCGGCAGCCCCGATCCCAACTGGTCGAGCCAGTCGTAACTGGCTTGCAGGCGGCGTGCGGCTTCATCAAGCCGGCTGCGTGCTTCGCGACAGGCGGCAAGTTCTTTCGGCCTCGGTAGCTTCTCCACCGCCGCCAGATAAGCCAGGAAATCACTGCGCAGCTCATAAGGGCACTCAGCATTGAGCGAGGCCAGGCTGCCCAGTACCGCTTGCCGCGCCGGAGCATCCAAGGTCTTCCCGGCTTCGACCAGGTCTTCCACCGGACGCGACACCAGGCCCCGCCGGCCCTCCGCGTCGACTCCAAGAGCCGCCACGCCCGAAGCTGTGCGGAAGCGCGCCATGAAGTCCGCCGGGGGACGGGGATTGGCGCTGTCGTAACAGGCCGAATCTAGGCAGGCGGCAAGCTGCCGAGCCGGCGCCTCCTCGCGCGACCTCTGGGCCAGGAGCTCGCGGATCAAGGTGGCCGCACCAGCGCCGCCGGAACTTTCCAAGGCCTTGCTGAGCTTCAATCGCGACGGGTTGTCGCTGCAGGTGTAGCTGAGCACGGCGTCGGCGAGATCGGCATGGAGGCGGTAGACCCAGTAGGACGCCGGGTCGATGCGCGGATTGAGAATTTCAGAGGCATCGCGGAGGACGCCTTTGCGCAAGGCCCAGGCGGAGAAGGCAAAGGACTGCCGCCGGGACGCGAAATTGAAGCGGGGGAAGCGGAGCCGGTGGGCCAGCGCCGCCTCCAGCCAGGCGGGGGGCGCGCCCTGGCAGCGCCGCGCCAGCAGTTGGAAGAGGATCGGCTGCAGGAACTGGTATTCATTGATGGCGGCAAGCTGCCGGCTGTTCCAGACCAGTTTCCCCGCCTGCCGGCTGCTCGGGGCCTCCGGATCAAGCTGCAGAAGCAGGGATGGGGAAGAGGCCGGGAGGGGGCCGAGCAGCGTCGCCACTTCGTCCTCGCAGGCCTGGGCGATGCGGATCAGCTCACGGGCGTCGGGCCCGTCGGTCGCCGCGAGGACGACGATCTGTGCATCCTTCAAGTCGCGACGGAAGCTGGTCGGCTCGATGTCGGCAGGCGGCGGCGGCAGCTCGGTCATGGAAAGTTCTCCTGGGGGCTTTCAAGATAGCTCGGCCAAGGAAATCCTCGACTGCCTCTTGCGCCGGAGGACGAACGGTGTGATTATAGGTTAAGAACGTGTTTAGACGACACGTCGCAGCCCTGGGAGTCCGCCATGACCGCTTTACGACTCAGCCTCATCGCCCTCGTGCTTGCCTCCTGCAGCAGCCACGAACCCGCCTCGACGTCGCTCAAAGTTCAGTCGGCAGCCGGCAGCCCCGGCACTGCTGCCCACGTCGCCGCCGTCGCACCGCCGCCCGACAGCCCGGCCGCCCGCCTCGAAGCCACCTGCCGCCGCCTCGCCCCGCTGTACCGGGCCGCCACCGTCGCCCTCGTCTCGCCCAGCGAACCGGGCTCGGGCAGCGGCGTCATCGTCAGCCCCGACGGCCTCGTCCTCACCGCCGCGCACTGCATCGAAGACTTCGGCTCCCCCAACGTTCTCCTTCTCTCCGACGGCCGCAAGGTGAAAACCACGGCTCTTGGCAAAGACCGAGGACGCGATTCCGGCATGGTCAAGATCATCGATCCCGCCCCTCCCGGCGGCTGGCCTTACGTCCCCCTCGGCGAAACCCCCGAGCAAGGCACCTGGGTCCTGGCCATGGGGCACCCGGGCGGCGTCGTTCTCGGCCGTCCGCCCCCGCTCCGCCTCGGTCGCATCTATTCCAAGCCCGAGGACGAGTTCATCTGCACCGACTGCACCGTCGTCTCCGGGGACTCCGGCGGCCCGCTTTTCGACCTCGAAGGGCATGTCGTCGGCATCAACTCCAACATCACCGTCAACATCGATGCCAACCGCCACATTCCCGGCAGCCTGTACATGAAGCAATGGCGTCAGCTGCAGCAGGAACCGGTGCCGGAGCAACTCGCGCCGGCCATCGTCCTCTCCCCCGGCGAAGACTGGAATCAGCTCAGCGCCCGGGTCGAAGCCGCCTTGAAACTGCTGACCCAGGGAGGCCCGGTCGATTCCGGCCATTGCGACCAGCTGATGTCACGCTCGCGCTACGACGCACGCACCAGACGCACCACCATCGCCCCGGAAGCGAAACGCGTCCTCGAACTCGCCTTCGCCTGCCAGCAGCATGATGGACGACTCAGCCGCGACCTCCTGGTCCGCGGACTGTCGGTGATGATCCGCAAGAATGACTCCTCCGCCGAGACGATGATGAAGCAGCTCGAAAACGGCGAAAACATCAGCTTCAGCGGCAGCCGCCAGGCTTTGACCGTCATCGAAGCCGCTTCTTCCATGTCGGCCTGGCATGAGAAGAATGGCACCCCGCCGTACATGAAAAACCTGCTCACTTCCGAACTGCAGCGCAACAGCCGCAACGGCATGGGGCGTGAACTCACCCAGAGCCAGATCGACAAGCTGCTCCGCTCCTGCCAGTACGACAGCAGCAGCGGCTCCCTCGGCTTCAATCTCGAACAAATCATGGGACTCGGCTTCAAGCCCCAGGAGGCCGCCGCCCTCCTCGGCGACAGCCTCAATGTCAAAATCCCCGATGAACTGCGCGATAACGGCGCCGCCGCCATCAAAATGCTCGGCGACCGGCCCCTCCGCGCCTCGACCCATACCCTGGTGATCAAACGCGGCGGCAAACAGATCGCCCTCGCCACCGCCATCGACGCCGGCCGCGCCGTCACCAAAGCCACGCTCCTCGGCGGCGGCACCGGACTCCAGGCCATCCTCCCCGACGGCTCGGCCAAGGAGCTCACGGTCCTCGGTCGCGACGACCTCAGCGACATCGCCGTGCTGGTCATCAGCGATGCCCGGCTACAGCCGATCGACTGGGCTGGCAGCGCCCCCAGCCTCGGCACCTGGCTCTATTCTCCCATGGCTCCTGGCAGCCGCCCCGCCCTCGGCATCGTCAGCGTCGAAACCCGCCCCGTTCCCAAGGTGCTGCCCTTGGTCATGAACGTCGCCCAGCGCGCCGTCATCGGCGTTCGCTCGGAACGCAACACCATCACTGCAGTCACCCCTGACTCCGCCGCCGCCGCCGCCGGCATGAAGGTCGGCGACCGCATCGTCGCCATCGACGGCAAGCCGACGATCAGCGACCAGCTCTTCAGCATGGTTCTGGGTGGCCTTCCCGCCGGCACTGAGATCACCCTCACGGTGAAGCGCGGCACCGAGAAGCTGGATCTCAAAATGAAGATGCGGCAGGCCCCCGATTTCCCCTTTGGCGACTCCATTGGCGGCACCGACGAACTGTCGAAATTCGGCGGCGAACTGAGCCTGCGCCGCAGCGGCTTCCCTTCGGCGCTGCAGCATGACAGCCTGGTCTGGGCCAGCTCCTGCGGCGGCCCCGTCGTCGGCCTCGACGGCCGCTGCTTCGGCGTCAACATCGGCCGTGCCGACCGGATCTGCACCTTCGCCCTGCCCGAAAACGAAATCAAAGCGGCGGTCAGCCGTATCGAAAAAATGCCCAAATGACCTTGTCTTCGATCCCCTTCGGCCCTGGCGTCCGTCTCCTCGCTGAACATCCCAATGGCTTGGTGGTCCTCGATAAACCCGAGGGCCTCGCTTCTCATCCCAACGGCCCCGGACCGGAAAAAGACACTCTGCTGAAAGCCGCCTACGATCATCAGCGCGAATGCTACCGTTGGCCTCGGCCGGAAGGAGGCATGGAGCGACTCTTCCTCCTCAACCGCCTCGATTCCCCGACCTCCGGGCTCATCCTCCTCTGCCGCGGCCAGGCGGAATCCGAACGCTTCAAGGAGATGTTCAAGGAGCGCCGCATCCACAAGACCTATGTCGCCGCGGTGAGCTCGCACCAACCGCACTGCGGTCTCTGGGAAGACGAGTTGGAAAAATCCCGCGGCGACGGCCATGTCCGGGCCCGTGCCGTTCGCGGCGGCGCCCGCGCCGTCTGCCGCGCCAGCCTGATCACCGCCGACCCCTCCCGCCGCCTCTCTGCTCTTCTGCTCGAGCCGGAAACCGGCCTCACCCACCAGCTGCGGGTACAATGCGCCCTGCGCCAACACCCGATCGTCGGCGACCGCACCTATGGCGACTTCGCCGTGAACAAGGCCCTCGGTCCGCTGGCATCGAGACTCTATCTCCACGCCTTCCGCATTGAAGTCCCCCTTGGCGGCGGCGAGATCTTCCGGGTGGAGTCGCCTCTTCCCGCCGCCTTCAAAACGCTTCTGCCGAAGTGTTCGGTTTAAAGCCATACACAGCCGACAGAATCCGCGGCTCCCGTTTTGCGGCAACCGCAGCAGGCGCGGCATAGTTCAATAGTTCAGTCGCAGCTGTGGCAATGGCTCCTTGAACGAGTAGCTTAGCCCCCATTCATGGAGTCGAAATGGACGACCGTCTGGTGATCATCTTCTTCGTCGTTTTGGCGGTACTGCTCTTTGCCGTGCTGCTGCTGCAGCGTTGGCGCATCTACCGCCTCGAACGCTTGGCGGCACGCCAGGCTCGCGACCGCAAGGCGCTCGGCAACTTCCTCAACCGATTCACGCACTCGATCGCCGCGGTTGAGGATATGGATAACACCGTCATCGCCCTCGGCCGTTTCATCTCCGACGCGATCCACGCCCGGTCGCTGTGCATCTTCTTCACCGATGAGCAGCGCAAGAACCTTCATGCCGTCGCGACCATCGGCCAGTTCCCGAGCTTGAGCAGTCTCGATGGCCTGGCCGCCGGAGCGGTCGACAACCTGCGCGACCGCCGGGTTGAAATCGGCAAGGGCTTCCTCGGTGCAGTGGCTCGTAACATGCGCCCCGTCCTCTTCTCCCGTCACGTCGTCCTGCCCGACGACATTCCGCTGCCGCGGACCCAGGGAATCCGCTGCGCCATGGCGGTGCCGATCGTCCTCGAAGGCGAGCTCAAAGGCCTGATCTGCGCCGTCGACTGCTCCGACCGCGACGGTATCTTTGATGAAGACGACCTCGCCTTGCTGGAAAGCATTTCGGGCCACGCCGCCCTCGCCCGCAGCATCATCGACACCTATCAGCGCATCGGCGAACAGAAACGCATGGAACAAGAGCTCGATTTCGCCCGCGCCATCCAGAAAACCCTGATGCCGGAATTCATGCCGGTCTTCAAGGACCTCGTCGTCGCCGGCACCAATCTGCCGGCCAAGGAAGTCTCCGGCGACTACTACGACTCCATCGTCATCGATGAGAACCGCACCCTCCTCGTCGTCGCCGACGCCTCCGGCAAGGGCGTTCCGGCCTGCCTGATCATGACCATGACCCGCTCGGTGCTGCGCTCACTGTGCAGCCGCTTCACCTCTCTCGACGAGCTCCTGCTCGAGCTCAATGCCTACATGGTGCGCGATACCGAGATGAGCCGTTTTGTCACCATGGTCATCTGTCTCGTCGACACCGAAAACCGCTCCCTCGAAATGGCCCGCGCCGGCCATACCCCGATCATGTTGCGCAACCGCAGCAACGAGGTCTTCGAGATCAGCCCCGACGGCCCGGCCATCGGCCTCCTGCCGAATGAACTCGGCATCAGCTTCGAAACCTTCTCGCTGTCCTTCTCGGACGGCTATTCGCTGATGTTCTTCTCCGACGGTCTCACCGAAGCGGTCAACGAAAACGGCGAGGAATTCGGCATGGCCAGACTGGTCGAGGCCTGGCGCCGTTGCGCCGGCGGTCCCGACTCCACTATCCAGGCCTTGCTCGCCGAAGTGGCGGCCTTTGCCGGCGACACCGAGCAGGCCGACGACCAGACCCTGATGGTCATGACGATGAAGGGATCCTGACATGTTGACCCGACTCGGTCGCCTGATGCCCGCTGCACTGGCTTTCGGTCTCATCGCCTTCATCCTTCTTCCTTGGCTTTTCCCGTCCTGTCGCAACGCCTGCCACCAGCTCTTCCTCGCCTTCCTGCCCAACACCCTGTACGACAAAGGCTACGCCGGAGCACCTAGCGAAATCGAGTACAAAACCGCCAAGGCCAACGCCGAACGCCTGCTGACTGAACTGGCGCTGCAGCGCCCCCTCAAAGAGCGCTTGCAGGAATTGGAAAAACAACTTCGCATCCCGATGGAAGGGGAAAATGTCCTGACTCAATGCCGGGTCATCCAACGCGGCCCGGAGAACTGGCGCTATCAACTCATCATCGCCTTTGATCCCAATGCCAAGGTCAGCATCGGCACGCCCCTAGCCGTCAATGGCAATGTCGTCGGGCGGGTTCTGGACAGCTGGCGCGGCCACGCGAAAATCGCGACGCTCCTCGATAACAGTTGCCGCCTCTCCTGCCGTGTCGAAGGGACCCAGGCCTATGGCATTCTTGAGGGAGAGGCGGTGAAAAACCCAGGCTTGGCAGAGCGTTTCTATTGCCGCCTCAACGGCCTGCCGCGCGACATCCCTCTGAAGATCGACAGCCTGGTCAGCACCTCCGGCCTTGGCGGCGATGCCGTCCCTGCCGGACTCCTGGTCGGCCGCATCGTCAGCAGCAGTGTCGATGAGCTGAGCACCAGCGCGGTGGTCGAGCTGTCGGCGCCGATCGCCGGCTTCGCCTACGGCACCCTGACCAGCCGAGGGGCGCAATGATGAGGCCACTGCGCGGCGCGGCGCATTTGCTTGTTTTCGGCTTCACGGCGATCTGGATGGAACTGGCCTTCGGACGCCTCAACTTCTGGCTTCCCTGCGGCTTCCTTTTCAGCTTCTACCTCGCCGCCAGCCGGGGATGGCGCTTCGCCGCCTGCTGGAGCAGCTTCGCCGCCGTCGTCCTCAGCGACCTCGGCGGATACATCAGCTTCCCCGGCTTCTGTGTCGCTGTCGCTTTCGGCCAGATCTGGCGCCGCCACGGCGAACGCAGCCGCCTGCTGGTCCAGATCTTCCCTGCCTTGGTCTTCCTCTTTCTCGCCGAAGGGATCACCCTCGGCATCGAACACGCCCATCACCACTCGCAGCACCTGCAGGAAGATTTCCTGTCCTTTCTCTGCAGCATCGGCTCCGGTGCTTTAGCCTTTCCCATTCTCCTGCTGATCTGGGACGGCTGCGCGGAACGGCTCGGACTCCCCGCGTATGATAGCGGTGTCGAATCTCACGCCTGACAGACTGCCTAGTAACGGCTCCGTTTTCTGTCATCAAAATGGATGAGTGTCCTCCTAGTACCGATTAAAAAATCTTTAGATATTATCTCATCTACGGCTATCTCCTTGGCTAAATGGGGCTTATCACAAGCCATCCGATCTCAGAGAAAAATCGGAATCGCTTTGAAAAGGTGTCCGTATCCACTAGATTCCGGGCGGTTTTTTCACCGTGAAAAAATTTGTGAACCCTAGCCCAGCCGAGGATCCACTTGAGCAACATCTTCCCGAAATGGGTTGACCGGATGAGAGAAGTTTTGGCCGTCGCCACTATTGGCGGTTTCCTGACAGTCGTCTTCGTTGTCAACACTTACTTCTCTGACGAAAATCTGTCCGTCGGCTACACTCCGACCCAACCCATTCCCTTCTCGCACGAGTTGCATGTCGGCCAACTGAACTTGGATTGCCGTTATTGCCACACCAACGTCGAGCGCTCGCAGCACGCCACTGTGCCGGCGATGAGCGTCTGCATGGGCTGCCACCAGAAGATCAAAACCGATATAACCGATCCGGATGACAAGCAGAAAAAGCTCGTCAACCCGAAGCTCGCCGCTCTGCTCACCAAGTACCAAGCGGAAATTGAAGTCCCGGCCAAGATCAATCCGGACAACAGCCCGGACAAAAACTCCGGCACTGTGAAAGTCGCCAACCCGGACTACCTCAAGCCCGTTCCTTGGGTCAGGGTACACAAGCTTGCCGACTACGTCTACTTCAACCACGCCGTCCACGTCAAGCAAGGCGTTTCCTGCGTCGAGTGCCACGGTCGCGTCGACCAGATGGCCGAAGTCGGCCAGCAAAAATCACTGAGCATGAAGTTCTGCTTGGACTGCCACCGTGACAGCACCAACGGCTTCAACACCCGCCCCGCCGACAAAGTCACCGATCTCGCCTGGACTTGGCCCAACGACGCCGCTAAAGCCGCCCACATTCTTGAATCTCAAAAGAAACTGAACCCGCCCAAGGATAAGGACTGCAGCTCATGCCACAGATGAGTCACGACAACGAGCGCACGCTTTGGCGTAGCGCCCAGGCCATGGAAGCCGGCGTCGCCACTTCCGATGCCAGCCGCGAATTCTCCGAGGGTGCCAGCGAATCCGCCGGCTTCTCCCGCCGCGGCTTCATGCAGATCATGGCCGCCAGCATGGCCCTCGCCGGCGCCGCATCCTGCCGCCGCCCGGAAGAGAAGATCTTGCCCTACACCCAGGCCCCTGAAGGCCTGATCCCCGGCAAAGCCAACTTCTACGCCTCCGCCATCCCCCGCAGCCGCGGCTCGATCGGTGTCTTGGTTAAATCCCATGAAGGCCGCCCCTCCAAGATCGACGGCCACCCCGGCCACTCGGCCTCAAAAGGCGCCAGCGATTCCTTCGCCCAGGCCGACCTGCTCGACCTCTACGACCCCGATCGCCTGCAGCAAGTCCGCTTCAAAGGCTTCGAAGCCGCCAGCGATAAAGACGGCATGACGGCGAAATACCGCCTCGAACTTCGCCAGTCCTTCCTCAGGTTCGACAAGGAACTCGAAGCCTTCACCGCCGAAGCCAAGAAGAACGGCGGCGCCTCGCTCGCCATCCTCTCCGCCCCGGTCACCTCGCCCACCGAAGAGCGTCTCCGCACCGCAGTCCGCGAAAGCCTCCCCAAGACCTCCTTCGCCTACTGGGAAGCTCTCAACGACGACAACTCCGCCGAAGCCCTCCGGCTCTTCCGCGGTGCAGCCAACCCCGATGCCCGCCTCCGCGTTGATCTCACCAAGGTCGACACCATCGTCTCCCTCGATGCCGACTTCATGAGCGCCTCCTACCGCGACAGCCTTGAGCTCGTCCGCGGCTGGGCGACCCGCCGCAAAGTCAGCGGCAAGAAGGAAGATGCCGAGAAAATCGACCTCAACCGCCTCTGGTCGGTCGAAGCCAACTTCAGCCTCACCGGCAGCAACGCCGATCACCGCCTCCGCGTCAAGCCCTCGCAAGTCGGCGATGTCCTCGTCCTCGTTGCCCAGAAGCTCGCCAGCGGCCCGCTCAAGGGCCTCAGCCTGCCGGCCTTCGACAGCAAGCTCAAACTCGATGCTCAGAGTGCCAAAGACGTCACTTACGCCGCTGCCATCGACGCCCTCGCCACCGAGCTGACCAGCAACGCCGCCAAAGGCCGACGCAGCGTCATTCTCTGCGGTGAATCGCAGCCGGTCAACGTTCAGGTCCTCGCCCTCCTGATCAACAGCGCCCTCGGCGCCTTCGCCAACGGCAGCCTCAGCGTCGTTCCCGCCGCAGCCAAAGCCGACAAGCTGCTCAGCAGCTCGATCGCCGAACTCGCCGAAGGGATCAAGTCCGGCCGCATCACCCAGCTCGTCATCGTCGGCGGCAACCCCGCCTACGACGCCCCCGCCGAACTCGGCTTTGCCGATCTCGTTGCCAAGGCCAAGACCATCCACCTCACCCACGACTTCAACGAGACCTCGGAAAAAGCCGCCATCGCCGTTCCCGCCGCCCACTGGCTGGAAAGCTGGGGCGATACCCGCGCCTCTGATGGCTCCGTCGCCCTCATCCAGCCCCTGATCGCGCCGCTCTTCGACGGCATCAGCGCCAATGAGCTGCTCGCTCGCCTCGCCGGTCTCGGCAAGGTCAAGGGTCACGATCTCCTCAAGGCCACCCACGGCCTCCAGGGTCGCGACTTCGATGCGGTTCTCGCAAAAGGCCTGATCTCCGGCCCCGCCGCCCCGCTCGCCGTCGTCCCCGACCTCGCGGGCTGCGGACAAGTCCTCGCCACCCTCAAGGCCGGCGAACCCGCTGAATACGAAGTCGTCTTCGTTCCGTGCGCCAAGATGCTCGACGGCCGCTACGCCAACAACGCCTGGCTGCAGGAATTGCCCGAGCCGATCACCAAGATCGCCTGGGACAACGCCGCCCTCGTCAGCATGGCCACCGCCCGCAAACTCGGCGCCGCCCACCGTCGCAGCAACGGCATCGATGAGACCGACGTCCTCATGGTCAAAGTCGGCGGCGTCGTCGCCGAACTGCCGGTCTGGCCGGTCCCCGGCATCGCCGACGGCGTCGTCGTCCTCGCCCTCGGCTACGGCCGCAAAGTCGTCGGCCATGTCGGCCGCGGCGAAAAAGGCTCGGAAGTCGCTAATTACCCGATCAACAACGGCATCACGGCTGACACCGTCGGCGTCAACGTCTACCCCCTCCGCTGCAGCGGCTCGCTGTTCTCGGCCAAGGCCGATAGCGTCGCCAAAACCGGCAAGATCCTCGAAGGTCGCAACGGTCCCGCCAGCACCCAGGAACACTGGGCCATGGAAGACCGCGAACTGGTCAAAACCGCCAGCGTCGCCGCCTTCAAGCACGAGCCTCTCTTTGCTCGCGAAAAAGAGAACCCGGTCACCGCGTCTCTCTTCCCCGGCCGCCTCGAATGGGACATTCCCGGCAGCCACCAGTGGGCCATGGTCATCGACCTGAACGCTTGCACCGGCTGCGGCACCTGCTCGATCGCCTGCCAGGCTGAAAACAACATCACCGTCGTCGGCAAAGCCGAAGTCCACAACGGCCGCGAAATGCACTGGATCCGACTCGACCGCTACTTCTACGCCGACGAACGCTGGCTCAAGAATCAGCCCGAAAGTCTCGGCGACGCCGATCTCAGCGCCAAGTACGACGTCGCCGTCGAAGCCTACCACCAGCCCATCGGCTGCCAGCACTGCCAGATGGCTCCCTGCGAACAGGTCTGCCCCGTCGCCGCCACCCAGCACTCGCCGGAAGGCCTCAACGACATGGCCTACAACCGCTGCATCGGCACCCGCTACTGCGCCAACAACTGCCCCTTCAAAGTCCGCCGCTTCAACTTCTTCGCCCCCCAGGAAGAATTCAAGGCGCCCCGCTTCGAAGTGAAGAAAATGGTCTACAACCCGAACGTCACCGTGCGCTCGCGCGGCGTCATCGAGAAGTGCACCTACTGCACCCAGCGCATCAGCGAAGCCAAGATCGACGCCAAGGTCTCCGGCAACGGCCAGCTCGAAACCGACAGCTTCAGCACCGCCTGCGCCGAAGCGTGCCCGACTCAAGCGATCACCTTCGGCGACAAAAACGACGCCAAGAGCGCCGTCGCCAAGCAACGTGCCGATGTCCGCAACTACACCCTCCTCCCCGGACTCAACGTCCAACCCCGCACCAGCTTCCTCGCCCGCCTCAACAATCCGGCCGCGGCACTGGTCAAGGAAAAAGCTCACGAGCATAAGGGTCACCACTAATGAGCCAAAACGCCTACATCCCCGACAACCCGAACGAGCGCGTCAGCCTCGTTCAGGGCGGCCTGAACTTCTCTCAGGTCACTGAAACCGTCGCCTCGATCGCCGAGCGCCCGACCTCAAAGATCTGGCTCTTCGCCTTCCTCCACGCCGCCGGCCTCGCCGGCCTCGTCCCCCTCGCCCTCGTCGTCCTGTTGTGGAACGGTACCGGCGTCTGGGGCCTCAACAACCCGCAAGCCTGGGCTTGGGACATCGTCAACTTCGTCTTCTGGGTCGGCATCGCTCACGCTGGCACCTTCATCAGCTCGATCCTGACCCTGACCCGCCAGCCTTGGCGCACCTCGATCGGCCGCTTCGCCGAAGCCATGACGGTCTTCTCTGTCGCCTGCGCCGGCATGTTCCCCGCCGTTCACGTCGGCCGCGCATGGTGCGCTCACTGGCTCTTCCCCGTTCCCAACCAGATGGACCTGTGGCCGAACTTCCACTCGCCTCTCCTGTGGGACGTCTTTGCAGTCAACACCTACGCCACCGTCTCGGTGCTATTCTGGTACCTCGGACTGATCCCCGATCTCGCCACCATGCGCGACCGCGCCAAGAACAGCGTTGCCAAGATCGCCTACGGCGTCTTCGCCCTCGGCTGGACCGGCAGCATCCGTCAGTGGATGAACTTCGAGAAAGCCTATCAGATCTTCGCCGCCATCGCCACTCCCTTGATCTGCGCCGTCTCCGCCGTCGTTTCCTGCGACTTCGCCGGCTCGCAAATCCCCGGCTGGCACGCCACCATCTTCCCGCTCTACTTCGTCTGCGGCGCGGTCTTCCAGGGCTTCTGCGCCACCATCTTCCTGATGGCGATCTTCCGGACCACCCTTGGTCTCGAGAACCTGGTCACCATGCGCCACCTCGAGAACCTGTGCAAGATCACCTTAGCGCTGAGCTTCATCGTCACCTACATCTACTTCATGGAATACTTCATCGCCAAGTTCTCCGGCAACCCCTATGAAGCCTTCTGCTTCGACAACCGCATGGTCGGTTGGTACGCCGTTGGTTACTGGACCATGATCATCTGCAACGGCGTCATCCCCCAGCTCTTCTGGTTCCGCGCCGTCCGCAACAGCATCCCGGCGATGATCGTCATCGGCTTCCTCGGCGTCTTCGGCATGTGGTTCGAACGCTACATCATCATCATGGCGATCAGCCATGACTTCCTCCCCTCCAGCTGGGAAGGCTTCATGCCCACCTTCTGGGACTGCGCCCTCTTCCTCGGCTCGATCGGCACCTTCTTCACCCTCCTCCTGATCTTCATCCGCTTCGTCCCGGTGATCAGCATCGCCGAAGTCAAGATGGTCATGCCTGAAGCCAAACCCCAGCACGGAGATCACCACTGATGTCCACCACCGAAAAAGTCTGGGGTGTCGTCTCCCGTTTCGACAATCCCACCGACATCCTCGCCGCCGCCGAAAAGGCCCGCGCCCAGGGATACAAGAAGATCGACGTCCACTCGCCCTTCCCCATCCACGGCATCGAAAAAGCCATCGGCGTCAAGGCCACCCCGCTCCCCTGGATCTCCCTCCTAGGCGGTACCATCGGCTGCCTGGTCGCTTGGTACTTCCAGTACTGGACCACGAAAGACTACCCGATGATCATCTCCGGCAAACCAGGCCTGCTCGATTCGACGCCCGCCTGGTTCGTCATCGTCTTCTGCTTCACCATTCTGCTCTGTGCCTTCGCCACCCTCGGCGGCTTCATGGTCCTGAATGACTTCCCCAAGTTCTACTCCCCCCTGCACAAGATCAAGGGTTTCGAACGCGCCACCGACGACCAGTTCTTCCTCGTCGTCTCCGCCGCCGATCCCCAGTTCGACCAACGCAAGACCCGCGATTTCCTCGCCCAGATCGGAGGCCAAGATGTCACTGTCGTCACTGATTAAGCCCCTCGTCGCCGCCGGTATCACCGCCGCCGCCATCACCTCTTGCAAACCAGGTGATGTCTCCCGCCAGACTCCTATCCATATCAACCCCAATATGGATAGCCAGGAGAAGTACAAGGCGCAGTCGGAATCGAAGTTCTTCGAAGACGGCCGCACCATGCGCACTCCGGTAGCAGGCACCGTCGCCCACGGCTCTTTCATCGCCGACATCACTGTCGCCGAAGGTAAAGATGCCGCCGGGAACTTCGTCAAGGAAATGCCCTCCCTAGCCGCCATCGGCTTCAAGGGCGACATGAAGGCCTTCCTGGAGCGCGGCCAGAACCGCTTTGCCATCTCCTGCGTCCCCTGTCACGGCGCCGTCGGCGCCGGCAACGGCATCATCGCTCAGAAAGGCTACCCCGGCGTCGCCAATCTGATCGATCCGGTCACCGCCGCCCGCCTCAGCCCCGGCCAGATCTACAGCGCCATCAAGAACGGCGTCAACAACGGCAACATGCGCAAGTTCGACGCCGAGCTCTCGGTCAGCGACCGCTGGGCCGTCACTGCTTACGTCCGCCTCCTGCAATCGACTCTCGCGAAAAAGGTCGAGGCGCCCGCCTCTGCCTCCCTGAAAAGGGTCATGGACTCAAAGCGTAAACTCGCCGATGGCAGCGGAGTCGTTGCCGATGAAGCCTACATCATCGAGTCGATCCGCAATCCCATGGCCGAGCTCGCCATCGGTGGCATGATGCCCAGCGGCATGACGCCCTTCCCCGAGGCCGCCATCTCCAACGCTCAGGTCAAAGACCTGAGCGAATCCCTCAAGACCCTGAAGTGAGATCCCCTCATGGAAAGCCCCAAAATTCCCTTTGATCCCGCCACTGCCAAGGCCCCCACCTCGTGGAAGGGCCTGTCGGTCCTCCTCGCGCTGGTCGGAGCCGGCCTTGCCGCCGGCGCCTGGTTCATCCAAAAAGACCACAGCCGCTTCGCCCACGCCTACCTCGTCGGCTTCATGCTCGTCGCCCTCATCGGCACCGGCGCACTGATGTTCGTCATGCTGCAACAGCTCAGCCGCGCCGGCTGGTCCGTCAGCTCGCGCCGCATCGCCGAAGGTTGGATGAGCTCGCTCTTCCTCCTCGTCCTGCTCTTCATCCCCCTCGTGCTCCTTGCCAAACAAGGTCACCTGTATGCTTGGCTCACTGACTTCGGCGCTGCCGCCGTCAAGAACGCTGGCAACATCCCTGATGCTGACCGCCTCGCCGCACATGTCCATCACATGTCGGAGAAAAAGGCTTTCTGGCTCAACGAGTCGTCCTGGCTCGCCCGCTCGGCCTTCTACCTCGTCGCTTGGGTCATCCTTGCCGCCCTCATCCTGCGTCGTTCCTTCGCCACCGATGTCGCCGATAAAGAAGGGGCCGCCGCCAACACCACCTTCATCGGTAAGCTCAGCGCCCCCGGTATCCCCTTGCTCGGACTGACCCTGACCTTCGCCAGTTTCGACTGGGTCATGTCGCTCCAGTTCGACTGGTACTCGACCATCTTCGGCGTCATCCATTTCGCCGACAGCATGGTTCTGATCGCCTCGCTGCTGATCATCAGCGTCGCCTGCATCCAAGGCAAAGGCCTGATGAAGGGCGCCGTCAACGTCGAACACAAGCACGACCTCGCCAAGTGGCTTTTTGCCTTCAACACCTTCTTCGCCTTCGTCAGCTACGCCCAGTTCATCATCATCTGGTTTGCCGACATCCCGGAAGAAACCGTCTGGTACCATCGCCACGCTGCTGATGGTTGGAGCCTCCTTGGCTGGATTAGCCTCTTCGGCCACTTCTTCGTCATCTTCTTCCTTCTCATGTCCCGCCACATGAAACGCAATCACTTCGTCACCGTCCTGGTGTCGATCTGGGCCATCCTGATGGCGATTGTTCACCTCTACTGGGAAATCATGCCCACCATGGGCTACCCGGTTCCTCACGCCGCCGGCCCCTTCGGTGTCCAGCTTGCTGACATACTTGTCATCGCCGGACTCTTGACGCTGTCGTTTGCGGCGTTCTTGTTCACACTTTCCGGCCGCAACCTGGTCGCCGTGGGTGATCCACGCCTTCAGGAAGGCCTCAAGTTTGAAAACTACTAAGAGG
>CAMCSH010000036.1 GCA_945877655.1 Lentisphaera araneosa HTCC2155
CCCCGCCCCACCGCCTCCGCCACAATCAAGTTCCTCCGGCTTCAAGCTCGGCTGTTTCATCCTGACCGGACTCGCCGCCGGAGCTCTCTGCCTCGTGCTTGCCGCCGCATTCCTCCTGTCTACACCGCGTCAGCCCGCACCCACAATATCCCAGCCCCTGCCGAGCATCCCCCAGCCGGTCGCGCCTCCCGCGGCCCCGCCTGCAGCAGCGCCTGTCGCCACTGCTCCGCCAGTGGTTCCATCAGAAGAGCAGCTCCCCTGGAACCCGGATCAGCCCCTGCCGGCCCTGACCCTCAGGATCTTGTGCAGCAGCGAGAAAAAAGCTTGGCTCGACTGGGCCATGGAGGAATTCCGACGCAGCCGCGCCGGCGCCCAGGTGAGTTTCGACACCGACTACCAGGGCTCCAACGAGGCTCTTCACCGTCTCCAGGCCGGCGAAGAATGCCAGCTCTTCCTTCCTGCTTCCAGCCTGCAATGGCGCCAATTGCCACAGTCTTCGGTCCACCTCGGCGTGTCGCTCGTTCGTTCGCCGATGGTCTACCTCTTCTGGGACGACCGCTACCAAGCCTTCCTGAAAAAATTCGGGCGCGTCGATGTCCGAAGCCTCCGTCAGGCTCTGGTCGCGTCGGACTGGCAGATGCTCGGCGGCCCCGCTGAATGGGGCTACTTCAAATTCTCCTTCGCCGCACCGGCCAGCTCCAACTCCGGCCTCTTCGCCTGGCTGCTGCTCTGCCGCGACTTCTCCGCCGGCGAGGTCTGGAGCGCGTCCCGCCCCCAGGAAGCCGCCTGCCGCGATTTCCTCGCCGACATGAATCGCGGCCTGAAGGAAGGCACCAGAACTTCCGACGCCATGATCCACGACATGCTTCTCAAAGGCCCCTCCTCTTACGACGCACTCTGCGTCTACGAAAACCTCGCCCTCGTCGCCAGCCAAGCACCCAACCGCTGGGGTCGGCTCGTCATCGTCCGCCCCGAACAAACCCTGATCGCCGAGCATCCCGCCTTGCTCCTCCGCAACGCCTCCACCTCCCCCCGTCACGAACAAGTCGCCCGCGCCTTCCTCGGCTTCCTCCTCTCGAAGCAAGCGCAAGACAAGGCCGCCGCCCTCGGCTTCCGGCGCAAGAACCAGCCGGTCCCTAGCAACACCTTCAGCTTCCCAAGTCCCGAGGAAGCGCTCCTGCTGCAGGACGCCTTCCAAAAACCCTGAGCCCGGTCGACAGTTTTTGAGCTGTTTCACTCGGGATTCTCATCTCCAGACTAGGAAGTGAGGGAACCAGGGAGTTGGGGAGTGAACTTTTATGCGCTTCTGCTTACTCCCCCACTCCCTACCTCCCTCACTCCCTGGTTCGACGCTGACTGCGAAGAGAATCTAAGATCAAAATGAGGTCGACAGTTTTTTGTCCCAGGCTTGCGCATCTTTATTGCGTCATCGCCACAAGACACTTGCGGCGACGGGCTGTCATCACTGCAGAGAGAGCTATATTGCCGACCAACTCAACCCGACTGGCTGTGCCCGTGATTGAAGCCGACAACATACTCATCAGCCTCGACCGAGGTCTGACCGAAGGCAAAGTGATCCGCAACTGTGCCATCCTCTGCCGTGGCGGCAAGATCTACGCCATCGGCGGCGCCTCGGCGTTTGATCAGGCGCACCGCCATTGGCACCTCGACCTGCCCGATTGTTATGCCATGCCGGGCTTCATCGACTGCCATTCCAACGGCCTGGGCCCCTATTCCCTCCTCGGCGATGATGATCCCGGCGCGGCCCTGAAAGGCATGGCGACGGAATTCGCCCGTCACGGCATCACCAGCTTTCTGCCGACCGTCACCGCCTCGTCGCGCAGCCAGCTGCCGCAGCGTCTCGCTCGTCTGGCTGCTGCCCTCGGCGAGCTGACAGAAGGCGCCAGCGCCCTCGGCATCCACCTCGTCGGCCCCTTCATCAACCCGGTCAAACGGGGTGCCGTCCCGGTCGAAGGTGTCCGCCCCTACAACCGCAGCGAGCTCGAAGAGATCATCACGGCCTGCGCCGGACGCCTGAAACTGATGACCCTGGCGCCCGAGACCCCCGGCGCCGAAGAGCTCATCCGCCTGCTCATCAGCCACGGCATCACCCCCTCCCTCGGCCACAGCACCGCCGAAGCCCGCGAAGTGCTGCGCTCGATTGATGCCGGCGCCCGCCGCTGCACTCACTTGTTCAACTGCATGACCCCTCTGCACCAGCGCCAGATCGGCCTCGCTTCAACCGCTTTGGTCGACGAACGCGTCGTCTGCGAATTGATTTTCGACGGCAGCCACATCCACCCGCAGATGCTCGACCTCGCCTGCCGTTCGAAATCGCACAAAGCCATCATCGCCATCGGCGCCGGCACCCGCGGCACGGATCTCCCTCAAGGCACCCACCGCTATAAAGACGGCGCCGTCATCGTCGACGGCCAACACGTCCGCCTTGAAGACGGCACCATCGCCGGCTCGGTCACCACCCTCGAGCGCCATTGGCCGAACATGCTCTTGCACACCCACTTGACTGAGATCCAGGCGGTCGCCTGCTTCACCTCCACCCCCGCCCGCAGCCTCGGCCTGCGCGACCGCGGCACCCTGTACCCAGGCATGCGCGGCGATATCGTCATCATGAACGCCCAGCACGAAGTCGAGGTCACTCTCGTCGGCGGCCGCATCACTTACATCAAGAACCCGGAGAAATTGAAAAAACCATGAGCATCTGGACCCCCGACAGCTGGAGACAAAAACCCATCCTCCAACAGCCCACTTGGCCCGAAGCCGAGCTGAAGAACACCTTCGGCCGCCTCAAGACTTTGCCTCCCTTGGTTTTTGCCGGTGAGATCGAAACCCTCAAGGCCAGCCTTGCCAAGGCCGCCGACGGCCAGGCCTTCGTCCTCCAGGGCGGCGACTGCGCCGAAGACTTCTCTCGCTGCAACGCCCCCGCCATCCGCGAAACCCTGAAAGTCATCCTCCAGATGGCCGTCGTCCTCACCTACGCCGGCAACAAGCAAGTGGTCAAGATCGGCCGCATGGCCGGCCAGTACGCCAAGCCCCGCTCCTCCGATACCGAGACCATCGGCGGCTGCACCCTGCCGAGCTACCGCGGCGACTGCGTCAACCTGCCGGAATTCACTCCCGAAGCCCGCCGCGCCGACCCCGAGCGCCTGCTGCAGTCGTACTTCTACTCGACCGCGACTTTGAACCTCTTGCGCGCCTACGTCTCCGGCGGCTTCGCCGACCTCCACCGCGTCCACGTCTGGAACAAGGAATTCGTCGCCCAGTCCTCACAGGGCCGCCGCTACGAAGACATCGCCAACCGCATCGACGACGCCCTCAACTTCATGAACGCCTGCGGCGTCGGCCCCGGCCAGCTGCCCCAGCTCCGCGAAGCTGAGTTCTACACCTCGCACGAAGCCCTCGTCCTCGACTACGAAGAAGCCCTCACCCGCAAGGACTCCCTCTCCGGCCGTTGGTACGACTGCTCCGCCCACTTCATCTGGATCGGCGAACGCACCCGCCAGATCGACGGCGCCCACCTCGAATTCTTCCGCGGCGTCAACAACCCGATCGGCGTCAAAATCTCCTCCAAGCTCGAGCCCGACGAGCTGGTCAAGATGTGCCATGTCCTCAACCCCAACAACGAGAAAGGCCGCCTCACCCTCACCTGCCGCTTCGGCAAGGACAAGGTCGCCGCCAACCTCCCCCGCCTGGTCGAAAAGATCAAGTCCGAAGGCCTCAACGTCCTCTGGTCCTGCGACCCGATGCACGGCAACACCTTCACCGCCACCTCCGGCTACAAGACCCGTGACTTCGATCACATCGCCGGCGAAATCCGCGACTTCTTCGCCGTCCACAAAGCAGCCGGCACCGTTCCCGGCGGCGTCCACTTCGAACTCACCGGCGACAACGTCACCGAGGTCAAAGGCGGCGGCCAGAACATCCAGGACCACGACCTCGGGGACCGCTACCTCACCAACTGCGACCCCCGTCTCAACTGCCAACAGGCCCTCGAGATGTCCTTCCAGGTCGCCGAGATGCTGCGCCAGTAATGCCCTTCGCGATCTCCGCAGAAACCCTGCGGAGATCGTTTTGACTGCGACATTAGGACATTGACAAAAAACCTTTCGACCTTAGACTCCCGCCGCCTGCGAAGGCAGCTTGTGAGCCGTGAAAATCCAGGAGATCCTTAGATGCTGCCCTCTTACCGCCTCCCTAACCTCCGCCTCCTCGAGGCCGAAGCCATCGCCATCATCCGCGAAGTCGCCGCCCAGTTCGAAAATCCCGCCCTCCTCTTCTCCGGCGGCAAGGACTCCATCGTCGTCGCCCACCTCGCCCGCAAGGCCTTCCACCCCGGCAAGATCCCCTTCCCCTTGATGCACGTCGACACCGGCCACAACTTCCAGGAAACTCTCGACTACCGCGACAGCTTCGTCAAGGACCTCGGCGCCCGACTCATCGTCAAATACGTCCAGGACTCCATCGACCAGGGCCGCTGCGCCGAAGAAGCCGGCCCTAACCCGTCGCGTAACGGACTCCAGACCGTCACCCTGCTCGACGCCATCGAAGAACTCAAGTTCGACGCTTGCATCGGCGGCGCCCGCCGCGACGAAGAAAAAGCCCGCGCCAAAGAACGCGTCTTCTCTCACCGCGACGCCTTCGGCCAGTGGGACCCCAAGAACCAGCGCCCGGAACTGTGGAACATCTACAACGGCCGCAAAAACCTCGGCGAACACTTCCGCGTCTTCCCCATCTCCAACTGGACCGAGCTCGACGTCTGGCAATACATCAAGCTCGAAAAGCTTGAGCTCCCCAGCATCTACTTCTCGCACAAACGCACCGTCGTCAACCGCGACGGCACCCTGCTCGCCCAGTGCCCCTTCATCACTCTCAAGCGCAACGAGAAGTGGGAAGAACGCATCGTCCGCTTCCGCACCGTCGGCGACGCCAGCTGCACCGGCGCCGTCGAATCCACCGCTTCCAACATCGACGACATCATCACCGAAATCTCCGCCTCCCGCATCACCGAGCGCGGCGGCCGCGCCGATGACCGCCGCACCGAGGCCGCCATGGAAGAGCGCAAGAAACAGGGATACTTCTGAAGCTCAACGGGGTTGAAAGGTTGAAAGGTTGAAAGGCGAACCGCCAAACAATCGAGCAGCCAAACAACCGACGCAAATCGCCTTCAGTCTTCTTCCGCGCTCGCCTTTCAACCTTTCAACCTTTCAACCTAGTTCACACCATGCACCACCACGACGACACCATCGAACTCCTGCGCTTTTCCACCTGCGGCTCCGTCGACGACGGCAAGTCCACCCTCATCGGCCGCCTCCTCTACGACTCGAAGGCCCTGCACGAAGATACCATCGCCGCCATCGACCGCAGCTCGAAACGCGCCGGCAAGGAAGAGCTCGACCTCTCCCTCGTCACCGACGGCCTCAAAGACGAACGCGAACAGGGCATCACCATCGATGTCGCCTACCGCTACTTCTCCACCCCGAAGCGCCGCTTCATCATCGCCGACACTCCCGGACACGAGCAGTACACCCGCAACATGATCACCGGCGCCTCCACCGCCGAACTCGCGATCATCCTCATCGACGCCCGCAAAGGCGTCCTGGTCCAGTCCCGCCGCCACGCCATCCTCGCCTCCCTTTTGCGCATCCCGCACCTCATCGTCGCCATCAACAAGATGGACCTGGTCGGCTGGGACGAGAAGATCTACAACGACATCCGCGCCGAGTTCACCGACTTCGCCGCCCGCCTCGGCCTCTCCGATCTCGACTTCATTCCGATGTCCGCCCTCAACGGCGACAACGTCGTCGACCGCTCGACTTCGACCCCTTGGTACCAGGGCCCGACCCTCATGTACAAGCTCGAAACCGTCGCCGTCGGCACCTCGCGCAACATGGAAAACTTCCGTCTCCCCGTCCAGCGCGTCATCCGCCCCGATCTCGACTACCGCGGCTTCGCCGGTCAGATCGCCTCCGGTGTCGTCAAGGTCGGCGACAAGATCGTCTCCCTCCCCTCCGGCAAACAGTCCACCGTCAAGAGCATCGACACCTACGAAGGCAGCCACCCCGAGGCCTTCACCCCTCAGTCGGTGTCGATCACCCTCAACGACGAGATCGACTCCTCCCGCGGCGACATGCTCGTCCACGCCCACGACGTGCCGCACCAGAGCCAGGAAGTCACCACCACCCTGTGCTGGCTGAACGAGAAAGCCCTCGTCCTCAACCGCCCCTACTGGATGCGCCACAACTCCCGCGAAGTCAAGGCGATGGTCAGCTCCATCGACTTCCGCCTCGACATCAACACCCTCGACCGCCACGACGCCACCGAGCTCAAGGTCAACGAAGTCGCCCGCGTCCGCCTCCGCCTCTCGGCCCCGATCTTCTACGACGCCTACGCCCGCAACCGCGGCACCGGCTCCTTCGTCCTGGTCGACACCGGCAGCAACGTCACCATCGCCGCCGGCATGCTCGCCGCCCCCTCGACCGAGCCCGGCCAAGGCCCCGAATTCGCCATCTGAGTCCAGACTCATAGAACGCAAAAACCCCGCCCTTCCCGGCGGGGTTTTTTGCGCTGTATCACTCGGGATTCTAATCTCCAGGCTAGGGAGTGAGGGAACGAGGGAGTTGGGGAGTGAACTCTTATGCGCTCCTCCCTTACTCCCTACCTCCCTCACTTCCTAGTTCGACGCTGACGGCGAAGAGAATCCAAGATCAAAATGGAGTGATACAGGTCGGGGTTTTTTGCGCTTGACCCCTGGACGCTCGAGTCCCAGACAACTAGTGGATTAGCCAAGGACGGGTAGATTTGCGCCACCCTTCAGCCAAGCACGGTGGTCTCCTTATGAATGTGCCCGTCACCCTCCCTGAGTTCCGCAGCGCTGTGCTGCGTTTGCGCCAACTGGTGGCCGAAGGCGACACTCGTCTCCGCCGACTTCATGGCGAGCGCAACCGGGCATTGCAAGCTGCGGCCAAGGCGATGTCGGACCGCTGCGACGAAATCCTCGGCCAGGGTCAAGAAGAGCTTGCCCTCTTCGACAAAGACAATGCGACGCCGCGTCGCGAAGCCGCCTTGGCAGCACACCGCCAGCAACTGAAAGATATCCAGAAGATCTTTGAAATCGCCCGCGACCATGAGCTGCGCCAGATCGAAATGGAAGAGGAACGCCTCCTCGCCGCCGCCGCCACCGCCCTTCGCGAAGAACGCCTGGAGATCGAGGGCTCCGCCGCCGCCCACCGCGCCGGCATCGTCGAATTCGACACCGGATCCCACAACGCCGGCCAACTCGCGACCGAGCTCGACAACAGCTTCTGGGCCCCGGTTCTCAAGGCCTGGAATAAAGCCCCGGTGAAGCCGCCGGAAGGCGAAGCGGCGCCGCTCCCCGAAGTGCCGCCGGAAGTGGTCTTCTCCGATCTCGCCGGCCGCGTCTGGCAGATTCGAGAAACGCAAAAACAGCTCCTCGATTCGGCCTTCTTCCGCCTCGGCGCACGCTTCCGTCCGGGACTCGGATTGGTTTTGGTAATTCTCATCTCCGCCGCCCTCGCTGCCGCCACCCCCGTCGCCGCCCTCGCCTTCATCGTCACCGCCCTCGCCGCCGGCCTGATCTGGCGCGGCCTCTACGTCGCCAAGCTCGTCGCCATCGACAAGGAACACCACGAACTGCTGCTTCGCCTGGATCGCGCAGGAATCGTTCTTGGCGCAATGAAGGGCGATCTCGAGACCGCCCGTGCCGACGCCCTCGCCGCCGCCGAAATGCGGGTCAAACAACGCGAACACGACAAGCTGAAAGGCCGCCGCGCCGAGGTCAATGCACGCATCACCCAGCTCGGCGAAGAAGCCGACGCCCGCAGCCAGGCCGAACGCCGCCAACACGACGCGGATCTCGCCGAGATCGAAACCGCTTTGCGCCAGGAAGCCGGCGAGATCGCCAGCTTCTCCGAACAACGCCTCGCCTCGGTCGAAAAAGACGGCGAGGCCGCTGACAAAAAAATCAATGATGAAGCCCGGGTCTTGATCACCGCGGCCGAGACTCAATGGAACGCCGAGTGGGACGCCGCCGTCGCCAGCATCGAGGCTCTTCTGGGACGTGCCCGAGCCGCCCGAGCCGAACACCTGCGTCCGTGGAACAGCGAAGCCTGGGCCGACTGGACGCCGCCGCAAGAGCCCACCGGCGCCGCCTGCGCCGGCTTCCTCGAAGTCGACCTCGCCATGGAAATGGCCTTCCGCGACGACACGCCGCTGCATCGCGTCCGCGATGTCCCGGCCTCCCTCCCCGCTTGTTTGGCCTTCCCGGAACTGCCCTCGCTGGTCGTCGCCACCCGTGGCGAAGGCCGGGCCGAAGCGGCCGATCTGGTCCGCAGCACCCTCTTGCGGATGCTCGCCTCCTTCCCCGCCGGCAAGGCCGGACTGGTTCTCATCGACCCGGTCGGCCTCGGCGAAAGCTTCGCCCCCTTCCTCCGCCTCGCCGACGGCCGTGACGACCTCCTCGGAGGCGGCGTCGCCACCGATTCCCGCGCCATCGACCGCCGCCTCGACGATCTCGCTTCGCATGTCGAAACGGTGATCCAGAAATACCTGCGCGACGAATACGCCACCCTCGCCGACTACAACCTCGCCGCCGGGCCCACCGCCGTCGCGTGTCGCTTCGTCGCCGTCGCCGACTTCCCCGCCGGCTTCTCCGAACAGGCCCTCGACCGCCTCGTTTCCCTCGCCCGTTCCGGTCCGCGCTGCGGCATCTCGCTGCTCATCCACTGGGACCGCTCGCGCCCCCTGCCGGACAAATTCCCGATCGACGAAATCCTCAGCAAGGCCCTGGTTTTGGAGCGTCTGCAGGGAAGCTTCAGCCCCGCCAACGGCCTCGGCTTCCTCAACCCGCATTTCCTCGCCGAAGAACCCCCTCCGGCGGCCCTCGCCAGCTCAATCATCGACCGCATCGCCGCCGGCGCCCGCGGCGGCTCGCAAGTGCGTCTGTCCTTCTCCCGCATCAGCCCGGCAAAGATCTGGCAGGAGTCGGCCGCCCGCGAGCTGCGCTCGCCTCTCGGTCTCAGTGGCGCCAAGCAGATGGAGATGGTCCTCGGCCACGGCACCTCGCAACACATGCTGGTCGCCGGCAAGACCGGTTCGGGCAAATCGACCCTGCTGCACGCGATGATCATCGGCCTCTGCCTGCGCCTGCCGCCGTCGGAACTCGAGCTCTATCTAGTCGACTTCAAGAAGGGTGTCGAGTTCAAGATCTACGCCCGTTGCGGCCTGCCGCACGCCCGTGTCGTCGCGATCGAATCCGAGCGCGAATTCGGCATCAGCGTCCTGCGCGGCCTCGATGCCGAGCTCGACCGCCGCGGCCGCCTCTTCCGCGATGCCGGCGTCGCCGACATGCCGACTTACCGCGCCGGTGGCCGCATCCTGCCGCGCCAGCTCCTCGTCGTCGACGAATTCCAGGAGCTCTTCTCCGAGGAGGACCGCCTCGCCCAGGAAGCCTCGCTCCTCCTCGACCGCCTCGTCCGCCAAGGCCGCGCCTTCGGCGTCCATGTCATCCTCGCCTCGCAGACCCTCGCCGGCTCCTACTCCCTGCCGCGCGCCACCCTCGGCCAGATGGCGGTGCGTATCGCCCTGATGTGCTCCGAGGCCGACTCGATGCTCATCCTCGCCGAGGACAACAGCGCCGCGCGCCTCCTCGACCGCCCCGGCGAAGCGATCTACAACGAAGCCGCCGGACGCCCCGAGTCGAACACTCCCTTCCAGGCCGCCTGGATCTCCGAAAGCGAACGCGAAAGCGCCGTCCTGAAGATGGCCGCCCTGGCCCGCGAGCAGCAGCTCGTCTGTCCCGAAACCGTCGTCTTCGAAGGCGGCAGCCCGGGCGAACTCAGCCGCAATCGCGAACTCCGCGAAATGCCCCGCGCTCCCGCCGCGCCGCGCACGCCCCTCGCCCTCCACCTCGGCGAGCCCAACGCCATCCGCCCCCACGTCCGCGCCAGCCTCGCCCGCCAGGCCGGCGGCAACCTCATCATCGCCGGCCAGGACGAAGAGATGCTGCTGCGCCTGCAAGCCGGCTTGCTCTGCTCCCTCGCCGCCCGCCACCGCGCCGAGCCGCTGGAGACGGTGCTGCTCGACGCCGAGTCGCCGGAATGTCCGCATCCGGGCCTGCTCAGCGACCTCGCCCGCCGCTTCGGCTTTGCCGCCCGCGAAGCCCGCCACACCGCCGCCGAAATCGCCCGCATTCACAGCGAAATGCTGCGCCGTCGCGACGCCGAAGGGCAATCGCCCCGCCTCGTTGTCATCATCAACGGCCTGCAGCGTTTCCGCCTGCTGCGTCAGGATGATGATCTACTCCCCTCCGACGACGCGCCACCCACCTCCCGCCAATTCAGCGAACTGCTCGCCGGTGGACCCGAAGTCGGCATTCACATCATCATCAGCCTCGACACCTTCACCAGTTTCACCCGTTGGCTCGGCCGCCGTTCCCTGCGTGAATTCGACCAGCGCGTCCTGCTGCAGATGGCCGCCTCCGACGCTGCCAACCTCGCCGACGGCCCCGAGGCCTCGCGTCTCGGCCAGGCCAACGCCTTGCTTCACTCCGACCAGAAGGCCGGCGGCGGCGAGCGATTCCGTCCCTACGCCTTGCCGAAAGAGGACTTCCTCGCGGCGCTGCTCGGTTGAGTGGGGAACGGAACCAAAAAACTTCAGGAAAGCGTTTGTCGTTCCTGCGCGCAGCGCCTTGGACTGCGGCAAGGATTGCCGCCTTGGAATGGCGGCGGAGCCGCGTATTTGGAACTTCGAAAGATCTTGCCCGGGCGGATGGAGGAGCTAGGTTTGGGTGCATTGAGGAGCCCCCCACATGACATCTGCAGAAATCTCTCAGTTCATGCACGCACTGAAGTTACAAATTCAAAATGTTAAGCGGTTTTTAGATGAATCGGGATATGAGTTCGATAATCCTGACGAAGCATTGCCAGGCGTCTCTCCAGACAACGAAAAAGTGCTCTTGCGCATCTCAAAGGAAGTTGGAGACATCCCCAAGGCTCTTCTAGAATTTTACCGAGTCATCGGCAGCGTTAATTTTTGTGGACACCACAAGAATTGGAGTGGTTGTAAATACCCCAACCCACTCGTCATTTATCCGCCTGAGGCAGCCCTCTCTGAACTCGACGAATACTTGGAAGATCGAGCCGAATACGAAGTTTCCTATGGAGGATTCCGCATCCCTATCGCACCCGATTATTATCACAAAGCGGATGTGAGTGGGGGCATGTGGTATGGGGTCGCCGTGCCCGCTGAGAGTGACAACCCTATCGTACTCGAAGAACACCACAACAAGCGGTTTGTCGAATATTTGGCTCTTAACCTCTCCTTCGGGGGATTCCTGGGGCTCGAAAACCAGACGGACAAATCGACTTGGCCCTTAGATAAACTGCGTGCTGCGGCAAATCAGGTATAACTCGATCAATCAAGCAGAACAAGAAACTGGCATGAAGGCAGGCTATCTCAGTAAGGACGCGGCTCCGCCGCCATTTAAAGGCGGCAATCCTTGCCGCAGTCCAAGGCGCTGCGCGCAGGAACGGAAGCCACGGCGAAGCTATTCGAAGGCGGCAGTCCTGCCCTACCCTTGCACTTCTGGAACCACCACCGGACGGAGGATGACGCCGGCCTCGGCGAGCATGGCGGAAGAGACGGTGTCGACGCTGTAGCGGCTGCGGAAGATGACTTCGCGGATGCCGGCGTTGATGATCATCTTGGCGCAGAGCAGGCAGGGCGAGTAGGTGGTGTAGAGGCTGGCGCCGCGCAGGGCGGTGCCGTGGAAGGCGGCCTGGACGATGGCGTTCTCTTCGGCGTGGCAGCACAGGCATTCATGCAATGCCGCGCCCGAGGGCAGGTCGTCCTGGGCGCAACGCGGGCAACCCCCATCAGAGCAATTGCGGACGCCGCGCGGCGTGCCGTTGTAGCCGGTGGAGATCACCCGCTTGTCCTGCACCACCACTGCGGCGACGTGGCGGCGGCGGCAGTTGCTGCGCTGCGCCACCACCTCGGCGATGTTCATGAAATATTCGTCCCAGTCGGGACGGCGCGGGACCGGGACGCTGTCGCTCATTTCAAGCAGCCTTCCAGCGCAGCAAAGAAGGCCTCCATCTCGGCGTCGGAGCCGATCGAGATGCGGAGGCGGTTGTCGATGCCGGGGATATCGAACCAGCGGACCAGGAAGCCGCTTTGACGGAGCTTGCCGAGGAGATCGCGGGCGACTTGTCCGGCGGGGGGACGTGCGAAGAGGAAGTTGGATTCCGACATCGGGCAGTCGAAGCCGAGGGCGCGGAGGCGGCTGACGGTGGTGGCGCGGGTGGCTTTCACCTTGGCGCAGCACTCGGCGTGGTAGGCGGTGTCCAGCAGGGCGGCGGCGGCGGCGCGCTGGGCGATGAAGTCGACGTTGTAGGAGTCGCGCACCTTGTGCAGCGCGTGAATGATCGCCTCGCGGGCGAAGCACAGGCCGACGCGCAGGCCGGCGAGGGAGTAGGATTTCGAGAAGGTGCGCAGGACGAGGACGTTCTCAAGCTCGTCGACGAGCGACAGGCAGTTGTCGGAAGCGAAGTCGGCATAGGCCTCGTCGACCACCACCGCACCTTGGAAGACCTGGGCGAAACGGCGCACCGATTCGATCGGGTAGCAGTTGCCGGTGGGGGCGTTGGGGCGGGTGATGAAGAAGAGTTTGCAGCCGGCTTCGTTGGCTTGTTCGGCGACGGTTTCGGCATCGGGGAAGGAGAAGTCGGGGCGCAAGGGGACGGAGAAGTAACGGCAGCCCTGGATCTCGGCGAGGACGGTGTAGAGCGAGTAGGTCGGGTCCATGGCGCCGATGGCATCGCCTTCGCCGGCGAAGGTCCGCACCAGCATGGTGAGCAGCTCGTCCGAGCCGTTGCCGGCGAGAACGCGTCCGGCCGGGACGCCGTAGACCTGGGTCGCGGCCTGGATCAGGCAATCGGAGCCCGGGGGCGGATATTTGCGCAGATCGCTGAAGGGGAAGTCGCGGATCGCGGCAACCACGGCGGGCGAGGGCGGATAGGGGTTTTCGTTGGTGTTGAGCTTGGTCACCGGCTGACCCTTGGGCTGTTCACCAGGGGTGTAGCCGGTCATGGCATTGATGCGGGCGAGGACGAATGGACTGTTCATGAGGGGCACCTGTTGGATTTGCGATCTCCGCAATCTTGCCGGGGAACGCTCCGCTGCAAGCAGTGCGGACGGCAGTTTCCATCAGCGGCACTAGGAATTGACTCTCCGTGTCGGTAATTCCGACATCAATCTTATGTCTGCCTCAGCGGCCGCCACGCCAGCGCAAGTGATCTTTCAACAAGTCCTGCTGCTCGACGCTGAGGCCGCTGCTCTGGGTGATCTGGGTAGTTTTGGCCTTCCGCTCTTCGATGATGGTCTGGCGCTCGGCTTCGCTCAGCTTCTGCCAGCCGCCTTTGGCCTGAATGTCGATGGAGAAGGGTGTCTTCAAGGTCTCGGTGATCAGCGAGGCCAGAGCCTCGACCTTGTCTTCGCTCAAGGGCGGCAACTGCTTCTCGTTCAAAGTCGCGTTGAAGTTGTCGATGCGGCCGTAGGCTTCGTGCTTGTCGCGGAAGTCCTGGAGGACAGCATAACGCGAACCGAGCATGGTTTCGATGTCCTTGTCGGCGGTGGCGAGATCAGCTTCGAGGCTGTCGAATTCACCTTTCATGTGCGCTGCCTGGCGCAGCAGACGGCGTTCGAGGATGAGGGCGTCGAGGCGGTCCTTCTCTTCACCGGTCAGATTGAGCTTGCCATAGAGTCGGGTGAGGTCCTGATCAAGCGATTCTTTCTCTTGTTCCAGCTTGGTTTTCCGCATCGACTCGATCAGCGACTGCAGGCGTTCATGAGCCGGACTGTTGCCGACATAAAACTCATCGCTGACGGCGTTTTTCTCCAGGGCCGGGATGCGGGATCCCACCGGTCTGGATTTCGACATTACGCCGGCATCGCGTTCCTTGCGGAGCTTCTCCAGCTCCGCCTTGGTCAAGGCCAGTTCCGACTTCAGACGCAAGGCGCTGCTGTCGCCCGCTCCCGTCGAAGCGGGAGCGGCGCCGGGATTCTGGTTCTTGCTCAGCCAAAGGCCGCAGAAAATGACTGTGGTGCCGAGAAACAGGGCGCTGGTCGCTTTGTACATGGAGCTCTCCTCAAGGGTTTCGATCGGGATTCGTCACCGATGACGCGCAATCCTGAAGATTGTTGCAGCGACGAGTCAGGACAAAGTGTCATGCCTGCGACTTCAAAGGCGGCGCCAATGGAAGGAAATTCGAGCGTCCTTGCCAACTACCCTGCTCCTCCAGAGGTTGGAAGCGCAAGGTGGTGAATTGATGATGAAAGTCCTTGCGATTGCGTTCCTTCATCGCGGCAGCGTGGAGTTCCGGCCGGTCCACCTTGCCGTGACCGTGAACCATGGCGGTCATCTCCCGCTGACTGGCCCAGATGGAGAAAGTGGAGATCGTCCGCGGGAAACGCATCGCGGCTGAGGCGTGGAGAACGCCAGGATGATCCCTGACGAAGGACTCCACCGGCTTGCCCCAGCGAAGGAAGCGAGGCACCTGAGTCAGCCTCATCCGCGCCAGGGTGACAGCGACCACTGGCGCCTCCGGATCCGCCTCGCCGGCCTGTTCGGGAAGTCCATCAAACTCGGAGATGAAACCCCAACGGCGGAGGAATTTCAACCGCACATGCCATCCCGCCTGGAAGTGCCGGCCGAGGACGTCGCCGGTGAGGAATTCATGGATGGCTTCCGGGCTTTCCCAAGCGGCAAACATCGCCAAGTGGCCCAGCTGCATCCGGAGTGGCGACAGGATCGGCGAGCCCAGCTCCATTTTCCACATCAATTCCGAGTGGATCAAGCCAGCTGGCTTCCTGCGAAGTGGGGGTCCGCAAAGCGAGCTCAGGGCGAGGCCGATCGGGACCTCGGCGAAGCCATAAGTGAAAATCTTCATCGACGAGTCCTTTCTTCGGGTTTCGCGGTGATCGCATAAGTCAGGGAGGCGACGCGAAGACGCCCGATGCTCAAGCTGTGTTCGGCTTGCAGGCTGCCGCTCTTTTCGATGAACTCGATCTTCTCATGGAAGCTGGAGATGTAGTTGCGCCACAACCTGCCGGACGCATCCTCGATGATGACGTAGCATCCCGGGTCGCCAGGCCTTTGACCGACCGATATCAGGGCCAGATGACCCTGCTCGTCCACCGTCACCTTGAAGACCACGGTGACGCTTCCTTGCGGCAGAGGAAAAATGACTTTCACGCACAGATCGCCGGCAGGCGTCCGGCAGCTCGTGTAAATCCCCCAAAAGACGTTCTCGCCGCTTCCCTTGATCTGGCGGTGCCAGATGGTGTAGACGGGCCGATCCGCGGCGTCAACCAGATCGATGAGCCGACTGTTGAGCAGCAGTGCTCCCGCGCCGCTGGTCGCGGGCAGGTTGAGCTGTTGGACGCGGCGGCCGTAAAACCTGGAGATCAAGGCGCCGAACACCCCGAAAGGTGGCTTCCAAGCGGTGCGGACATCGATCTGGTAGGCCGTCGTCCGCAGATAGAAATCAACGATCTCCGGCTTGATCGCCAAGGGCCACGCCGCGATCTCCGGCAGCAAGCCCGAGACGGCGGCATCCTCCTTGATCCGCAGCTTCTCTTGTCCTGCGATCCGCCCGATGAACTGCTCAATCCCCTCCTGCGGCCGGCCGATCGGCCCCAACAGCCAGTCGTCTTCGCCGGCGATCACCCGCCGCCCCAAGGTGATGTGGCCGAGCTGGGAAAGCCAGTCGAGGGGAGTTTGCTTGACTGGGAGGCCCATCGATGAATACCTCTCCTGCGAATCTTGATTGTTGGCCTTGGCACTGCGGCTCGACAGCGAACCCGCGAAGCCTGAATCGCCGTAGTTTAGCCTCATTGGGCGATTAAGCCCAGCGTAACTCGGGATGTCGGAAAGACGGAGCCAGCCTCCGACCTTGGCCCGAATGCTGCGGTGGCCATCATCGAAATCCGTCTCTGTCTGCCCTTCGCCCCTTGCGGAGTGGCCCGACCCAGAGCTATCATTGAACCAGGACGAGGAAGCGTCCCGAAGGAGGCATGTCATGGCCGACGAACCCAGCCCGCCGTTTGATTACCGGGCCCTGCTGGCACACCGCCGCACGGAACCGATGCGCTTTTCCGCCTGGATCGAGTCCTTCATGGGCGATCCCGAAGGACTCCTGCGCACCTCCGCCGGACTCATCCTCGACGCGATCAAATCCTTCGGCACCGAGATCATCGTCCGCGGTGGCGAACCGATCCTGCGCTACAAAGTCTTCGAAGACCCCTTCGCCAAAGGCCTGAACGCGGTCTACGGCCAGGAGATCTGCATCAAGCGGATCATCGATGTGGTCGAATCGGTCGACAAGGAATCGGGGCCGAAACGCGGCATCGTCCTGGTCGGTCCGCCGGCCTCGGGCAAGACCAACATCGTCGACCTGCTTGCCCTCGCCCTGGAGGAGTACACCAAGACCCGCGAGGTCCGCCTCCATAACTTCGTCTGGCGCCTCACCAACGCCTCCGGCCGCGAGCTCGAACTGCGCTCCGCCCTGGCGCCCAATCCGATCCTCCTCTTCCCGCCCTCGCTCACCCTCGAAGACGGCAGCGTCGCCCGCCCCCGCCAAGAGCTCTTCGATGAGATCTCCCGCCGCCTCCGCCGCAACCTCGCCATCCCGAGCTACTACCAATACGCCACCGCCGATAAACGCACTCTCGACATCCTCGCCGCGCTGATGCAGAACCAGCGCAACAACGGCAAAAGCCTCTTCGACATCCTGGAGGAATATGTCCGGGTCGAGGAAGTCACCTTCTCCAACGCCCAGGGCCGCGGCATCGCCAATGTCGACGACATGCGCCAGCTCGAGACCTATGTCCGCCCCTTCAATCTCGCCTCCGAGGACATCTCGCTCCTGCACGAACACCTGCAGGGCAAGTTCATGTTCAAATACGAAGGCTCGATCCTCAACGCCAACCGCGGCCTCCTGCACATCCACGATGCCTTCGGTTCCGAAGCCGGCCGCACTCCCGACCACGACTACAAGCCGCTGCTCATGCTCCTCGGCTCCGGCAAGATCACCCTCGAAGCCACCCAGGCCTCGGTCGACACCACCGTCATGATGACCACCAACCTCGACGAAATGGAGGGCCTCGAACGCCAGCTCACCTCGTCGAAACTGCTCGACCGAATCGAGAAAGTCCCAGTCAACTACCTCCTCGACCAGATCAGCGAGATGGACATCCTGCGCCGCGACATGGCCGCCGTGATGGAGAAGTACGACGTCGACCCCAACCTCTTCCGCGCCGCCTCGGCCTACTCGGTGATGACCCGCCTCTTCGCCCCCAACCGCAAGGAATTCCCCAAGCGCTGGAGCGACGAACGCAAGGAACTCTACAACCGCATCACGCCGGAACAGAAGCTCGCCATCTACGCCTGCCAGTCCGACGACCCGGTCGCCACCATCCGCCGCCTGCCCCCTTGGCACCCCTTCCGCAACGAATGCTTCCGCCTCGGCATCAACATCTTCAACCCCGAGATCCTGGCTCGCCACGTGGTCCGCCACCCCGATGCCATCCGCCTCGAGGACAGCGGCCTCTTCTCTGCCACCGAGCTCGCCCTCATCGACGACGAGTTCATGCGCCAGATGCGCGAAGAGCATTACCCCGAAGAAGGCAAATACGGCATCAGCGTCCGCCAGTTGCAGAACATCATGCGCAACACCATCGCCAGCTCCGACGGCATCAAGGTCACCGTGCCGCTCTTCATCGCCCAGCTCGAAAAGCTCTTCCAGGAAGGTCCGGCGGTGCACCACTGGCTGCTCCTCAACGCCTCGAAACGGAAGAACCGCCGCATCCCCAGCCGCAAGATCGGCGGCACTCATTTCGACGACGGCGAAGGCAATTTCGACGACTACGCCGCGCTGATCAAAGTGGTCAAAGCCTGCTATTACGAGCTGGTCCGCCGCGAGATCACCGTCTGCGCCGTCGGCCGCGACCCCGAGCGCATCGAGGCCGACCTGCGCCGCTACCTGCAGCACGCCCTGCTCGACAAGGCTCTGGAGAACAAGGCCTTCTCGCACATCCTGGTGCCCCGCTACGCCTATGTCGACCCGCAATCGGGCGACAAGATCGAGCGTCCCGACCCGGAATTCATGATGAGCATGGAGCGCATCATCGAGCCCGGCAACGCCCCGCTCAGCATCCGCCGAGAGATCGCCAAGAAATTCCTCCTCCTGCAGGACCGCGGCGACATCCGCTGCTCCAACAACGGCCCGGCGATCGCCCGCAAGGACGACGGCCTGGTCACCGCCTTCTCGGTCGAATACACCCGCCTTCTCTCCCATCACCGCGCCGTCGAAGGCCTGTCGCCGGAACAGATCCGCGACGCCTTCTTCCACCGCTCCTCCGACCCGGAGAAATACGCCCGCTGCGCCGACAAGGTGCGCGACTTCGTCGAGACCTTCATCAACAACATGGGCGCCCGCTTCGGCTACTCCGAGGAGATCGCCCTCGACACCGTCATCTTCGCTTTGCGACGCAACATCGTCGACCTGAGTGAAGTCATCCGGTGAAGAGGAATCACAAAGTTCTTATCGTCGGCTTCGGATGCCTTTTAGGGGCCTTCGGAGTCGACTCTATTTTGGCGGTCAATGCCAAGAAACAAACTCGAATGGCGACCAAGGCACTGATCGCCGCGTGCGAGATGTATCACGATCGCTGGGGCTCTTATCCGGGAGTCGCCGAGCCGCCTGTCGATCTGCCGTGGCAGCCGATCAAGTTCGGCAGCCGCCTCCATGATGCTGGCAAACCCCCGAAGTGGTTTATCGATTATGTAGCCTTGGATCTGACTCTTCGCGACGATGCGATTCTCGACTATTGGGAGAATCCCATGGCCTTCAAATTCACCGCCTCTGGAGAGAAGTTCGAAGTGAAATCCCTCGGGCCGGACGGCAAGAGCGACACTGGCGACGACGTCTCCAGCTCAGAGCCGTGAGCGCGACAACCTAGGAATCCGCTTCGAAGAGATCGCCATAAATGAGCGGGGATCGCATCTAAACAGCTTGCACCTAGAAGTCCCCCCGGGTACTGTCGGTAAGCCTCTCAGGAGCCCTGATCATGTCCACCGCCTCCGATCGCCTAATCGAAAACGAATTAAACGAATGCGCTGAAATCGACGCTGACACCCCGCAAGGAGCGCAGTTGTTTCTCATCCGCTTCAATCGAGAGATTGAGCGCTTGATCGAAGAATATGATCTGCAGACCGTCGGCGAAGCGATCTGGGATATCTATGGCTGCGGCGCCGACCTCGGCAGAGGCGCTACGGACCCTTCTGCAGCTTCGGGATTCGCAGACTTCTATGAGTCGATGGAAAGCCTCTACGCTTCCTTTGCCAGGCACTGCGAAAATCGTTATGGACATTCCCAAGGCGGCTCTTTTGCCACCGCCTGCTCCATGCTCTGGGACATGGACAGTGGTCTCTCATACCGCACCTTCGATCCTGAATTCATCCCGACGCATATCGCTGATAAGCTCTTGGATTTCGGCCTCAGCCATCGCCATGCGGCGGTTCAGGAATCCTTCTTGCACGGGCTTGGACATCTGCATTATCGACGGCCGGACTTCGTCATTGCCAAGGTATCGGCTTTTCTGCTGCGGAAAGATCTCTCGCCCGAGATCCGCGCTTATGCCAAGCAGAGCCAATGCGGCGCGGTGATGTGAAACCCTCCTGCGCCGATCTCAAGCCCTTCCCATCTCCATCACCCAATCCGCCGCTTCAACAGCGCGGGGTCGCCATCAGCACCATGCCGCCCGCGGCGGCGAAATCCTGCAAATGCTTGATGACGTAGCCGGCAATGAATTTGGCGTCGCGACAGCGACGCGGTGACAGATGTGTTCGGGTGTGCGCCTTCCGCATCGCCACCGCCAACCTGTCATCCTGTCGCTTCGCGATGGCGATTTCCTCTCGCCCTGGTCCTACACTCACACCGTCACTTCGCGACGAACGCAAAACTCGTGCTGGAAGCTCGGGCCGTCACTCCCCCACTCCCCTACTCCCCCACTCCCCTACTCCCCT
>CAMCSH010000037.1 GCA_945877655.1 Lentisphaera araneosa HTCC2155
TTGGCGACCAGAATCTTCTTCTTCCATGGCGGCCTCGACAAGGAGCCGGAGGGGGTGCCTAAGGAACTATGGCACTACTGAGGGAATTCCTCACGATTTGACAAAATCTACCCATGCTAATTCCTGAAGGTCCAAAAATTTCGCCTTTCTCCGCCGCGTCCGTTGCCAGGCCGGCCAGTTCAAGGAGGCGGATACCGCTGCCTTGGCGACGATCGAGTGGGTGACCCGATGACCACGCCCGGCCCGACCCGCGTCACCTTGCTGCAGCGCTTGCGCGATCGCCACGACGAGCCATCCTGGAACGAATTCGTCACGGCTTATCAGCCCTACATGCTGGCCGTCCTCCGCCACTTTGGCGCCAGCCATCACGATGCCGAGGATCTCGGGCAGGAGGCCTTGTTGAAAGCCTGGAAGGCCCTGCCGGATTACCAGCATCTCGCAGGCAAATGCAAGTTCCGAACTTGGCTTTGCGTGATCTGCAGAAACGCCATGCTCAACCAACAGCAGAAACGGCACAACCGCGAGACCCGCGAACAGCCGGAAGATGCTGGTCTCTACAGTCAGCCGGAGGTCCTGGCCCTCGCCGAGCAGGAATGGCGCCGCCATATCGCCAAGACCGCCTGGGAGCTGGTGCAACCGCGTTTCGCCCCGCAGGTGGCGCAATGCTTCCTTCTCTGCGCCAGCGGACGCAGTTCCGCCGACATCGGCAGGGAACTCGGCTTGGCGGAAAGCAGCGTCCGGACCAATCGCCAACGGGTCGGCGCCGCCCTGACCAAAGAAATCGTCCGCCTCGATTCTCATCTCGGCGAGATGGGCCAGCACGAAGATTAAATAAGGGTTGCAATTCAGCCCTGCTCAGGCGAGCAGGGCGCCCTGTCGGGGTGCAGCAAGTGCTCGGCCGAACTCTGCGCATTTTGGCCTGGTGGCGGCCGGAACTTCACCCGCTGCGCCGCGTCTTCTTCATCGACCTCCGCCCCTGGCGATTCCCGCGTTCAACCAGAAGAGTCCTCCATTGCTCAAGATTCTGCCGCTCCCGGCGCTGCTGCTGTTCTGCACCACCCTGTGGGCCGGACCGGAGCCGGCGTCAGCCGCGCCCGAGGGGCCGAGCATTTGAGAAAGTCCGACTTGTACAATTCCGACTTGTTCAAAAGCGTGCCAGAAAAAAAATTAGCTATGCACAAACCCTGAGTGCACGGCCCGAGCAGAGGGTCTTAATCCGAGAGTTTTCGATGGAGCGTGCTCACGGGATGATGGAGATTATTTGGGTGCTTCGGCGCCGCAGCTGCGAAAAGGGGCTCGACAGAAGCGATGTGAGCGAGATCAAAGAACAATGCCGGTGGACAGAGCAGAAGGATGAAATGATTATCTCCCGTGATTATTACAAAAACTGCCGTGAATTTTCAAGATTTTTATGGCTCTTACAGATCCTGTTTGCATCCATAGCTCAGAATGACAAGAAAATGCAACAAGGAGCTTAAGCATGTTCATCATCACGTATTTCATATGGCTGCAGCCTAGGGTGGCAACCAAAGCAAGACGTAAAGCTGATCTTCAGACGGGGCTTGAAAATGTTAGCTCCGTAGAATTGTAAAGTTAAGGAAAGCGAGATGATAAAAATCAAAAATATGATGATCGCGATTTTCATGGTGTGTTCCATTGCCATGGCCACCGAAGAACAGGAAGTCTTTGAGACGACATTCACCTCGTCAAAGGATTACAAAAATCCATTCATGGAGGTCGAGGTCGATGTCATCTTCAAGCAAGGTGTAAAACAATGGAAAGTTCCAGCGTTCTGGGCCGGCGGCAAGCAGTGGACTGTGAGATTCTCCCCTCAAATTCAGGGCGAGTTCACCTACCACGTTGAATGCACTGACAAAGGCAACACCGGCCTCAACAGAAAAGAGTTGAAGCTGTCAGTCACCGCCTATACCGGCACCAACCCATTGCGCAAACACGGTCTTCTCCGCGTGGCCAAAGACAAACGCCACTTCGAGCACGCCGACGGGACACCGTTCTTGTGGCTTGGGGACACTTGGTGGAAGGGACTCTCCAAGCGAATTTCCTGGGCAGAATTTCAGGAGCTCACGACCGACCGCAAGAAGAAAGGGTTTTCGGTCGTTCAGATTGTCTGTGGAACTTATCCGGACGAATCTGGGCTCTTGAAGCCCAGCTGGAGTAATGAGGGCGGGATGCCCTTTCTGAAGCAGGATTTCAGCGAAATGAACCCTGAGTATTTCAACTATGCAGATCGCCGCTTTAAGCATTTGATCGATGCCGGCATCGTTCCTGCCATCGTCAGCGGTTGGGGCCGAGCTGTAGACTTGAACCCCATCGGGCTTCCCGGCTATAAACGTCATTTCCGCAATTTGATTGCACGCTACGGCGCCTACCCCGTGATTTGGATCTTGGGTGGTGAAACCGAAAAAGCGCAAGGCCCTTGGCATGAACTGGCGCAGTATGTAAAGGCAACAGAGCCCTACGGTCGATTGCTAGCTAACCACAGCAGCCAGCTTCGGGAGGCGCTGGAAGACCATGTTGTTTTTGATTTCGACATCGATGCGACCGGGCATAACTCGTGGAGTACGGTGAATGACATCTTTCAGAAAACCCGGACTTCCTTCAAGAACTCTCCTCAAAAACCCTTTGTCAGCGGTGAATCCTGTTATGAAATGCACATGCAGGAAAATCCTGCTTATCTCCAACGCTATCAGTACTGGGCTTTGATGCTTGCCGGGGCGGCTGGACACACCTACGGCGCGGCAGGCATCTGGCATATGGGGACAACTGAGGAACACGGCAACTGGGGCGGATGGGGTGGTCAACCCTATGATCTGACGACTTGGAAAGAAGGCATGAACTTCCCCGGTTCGGCGCAACTGGGCCACGCAAAGGCACTCCTCGAAGAACTGCCATGGCACCAGTTCAAAGAACATCCAGAATGGGTCTCTAAAGATGCGTTTGCGGCCGGTATTCCGGGAGAAATCCGGGTGATTTACCAGCCGAACCGTGGTGTTTACAAGTGGAATGGCATCACGGTCAACAGCATTGAGCCAGGGACTTATTCCGCATTCTACTTTGATCCGGTTTCAGGGCGACGCTATGAACTCGGACTACACACTCTGACCGGCACATGGTTGTCGCCGAACGTCCCATCTCCGCAAGACTGGGTGCTCGTGATGCAAAAACAGGAACGAGGTGAACCCTGCACACTAGCCGAAATCAAAGTCGGCGAGACTTGCGCCGGGAAACTCCAGCCGGAAGGCGCCGTCTTCACCTTGAAAGCCGGCGCAAAATGGCTAAAAATCAAGCCTGACGGCACTTACTCGGGCACACCTGGCGATACGAACTTCGGACGAAACTCATTCCTGCTTTCCATCAAAAAGTCGGACCAAACCGTGTCCCTCGTGGAGTTATCGATCAACGTACTGGGCCTAGGCGATGAAATCTTCATTGAAAATTTCGCCGGCTATAAGGGAACCCAGAACGCCTCTCAATTTAAAACCGGACTGAACGTGGCATACAATGGGAAAATCCCCGCATGGGATGGATCGGGTGGTGGTGTCATTCATGCCGTGGACCGCTCCTTCAAAGGCGGTGAAGTCACTCCATCTGACTGGGCCATCATGATTTTTGACGACAACGTCATCACCTCCGCGGACATCGACGCCAATGTGTCGGGCACTAGCTACCACCTTGCCTTTGAAGCGAGTCCCGCCGTCTATGACAATGAGTCTCAGGCGACCCAAGCGGCCGACGCGCTACGTATCGACCTTCTGCGCAAAGACGGCACAGTGCTGAAGAGTTTCAACCATGCACCTGGGCCATGGACGGGGAAATCCGAATTCACTGCAGCAAACTTTGACTACCAGGGTGATGGTTCCGGTCCGCTGCGCCTCAGAATAGCTCGCGATGGCTCGCTACAAAGCGGCCGATTCGCTGGATCCATCGACAATCTTATCATCAGAAAAGGAAAAGCATCAAAATGAGACAGTTCACCGCATTCCTCGCCGCCCTATTGCTCACTTCCTTGGCCTCGCTCCACGCCGCCGATGCTCCGAAGCCTACTGAGAAACCCAACATCCTGCTCATGGCAGTGCCTGACGCCACACCATTCCCGAAGCCTCCGTCTATCAAAGGACTCCAAGTGCAGATGGTCGATGATGCGTTGGCGCTCGGCATCCATCATGCGGGCGTCAATATCAACATTACCGGTCTCGTGGATCTGGAGAAGCGGCCCGGAAATCCAAAGCAAGTGGTGGATGGTTATGAATTCAGTTTCCATGAATCCTACCTCAAATCGTTGGATACCCAGATCAAGCCGCTCTCGGACAAGGGCGTGCTCGTCTATCTGATTCTGATCGCTTACCCCTCAAAAAATCCTGCCGTCGATGCCTTGGTGATTCACCCGGATGCCCGCAAGGACTATAAATATACCGTGGGCGGATTCAACTCGAAGACTCCCGAAGGCCGCGCCTGGCTGAAGGCGGTCAGCATGGAGATGGCCTCGCGCTGGAGCGGCGCTCGCCCTGAATGCGGCAGGGTCTGGGGTTGGATCGTCGGCAATGAGGTGAACTCCCACTGGAGCTGGTCCAACTTGGGACGCAAACCAATGGCCGAAGCCGCAGGGGAATACGCGCAAGCATTTCGCATCATCCATGGCTCGGTGCGTTCGGCATCCGCAAACGCGCGACTCTACATTTCCTTCGACCACCACTGGGGCGTAGGCATGCACGGCATCAGCGCCGAGGAAGCCGCACCGGGACGCGATTACCTCGACGCCTTCGCCAAGCTCACCTTCGACCTCGACTGGCATGTCGCCTGGCATCCCTATCCGGAAGACCTCTTCAATCCCCGTGCCTGGGCGGACAAGACGGTGACCAGCGATGACTCGTCCCACAAGGTCACCTTCAAGAACCTTGAAGTGCTGTGCCGTCATCTCAGAAAGCCCGAGCTGCTTTTCAAAGGTGAGCCGCGCCGGGTCATTCTCTCCGAGCAAGGATTTCACCTGCTGCTAGAGCCGGATGGCGAAACCCTTCAAGCCGCAGCCTATGCCTATGCATGGGAGAAATGCCGCAAGCTGCCGCTGGTGGACGCGTTCATCTATCACCGCCATGTCGATCACGCCCAAGAAGGTGGCCTGCGGCTCGGCCTGTGGAGAAATGCTCCGAACTCCATTGCCGATCCCCACAGCAAAAAGCAGATCTGGGAGCTTTTCCGCAAGGCCGGCACTTCCGAATGGGACGCCGCCGCAGCGCCGCTTTTACCCGTCACCGGATTAAAATCATGGGCTGAAATCAAGGGCGAGTGAGCAATTTGAGGGTAGTAAGGGAGTCAGGGAGTTAGGGAGTTAGGAAATGAGCTGCAGAGAGCTACTCCCTGACTCCCTCCTCCCTCACTCCCTGGTTCGACGATGCCTCAGCCCTTTTCTCCCAGCATCCGCTGCAGCGATTCAAGCTGGCCGAAAAGCTTCACTTCGGCCTTGGCGCGGGTGATGGCGGTGTAGAGAAGATTGTGGGTGAGCAGTGGCGAATCGGCTTGCGGCGGCAGGAAGAGGGCGCAACGGCCGAATTCGCTGCCCTGGCTCTTGTGAATGGTCAGGGCCCAGGCCACTTCGTGCGCCGGCAATTGCGCCAGGGACAGGGGCTCGCGATGCGGAAAAATCACCCGGCTGATGTCGGCGGCGACATCGCGGACGACGATGCCGAGATCGCCATTGGAGAGATCGAGTGTGCGCTCGTTGCGGGTGATCATCAGCGGCGTGCCATGAGGCAGCGATAGGCCGCGGGAAAGATCGACGCCGAGGCCGATGCGGTTGATTTCCTCGACTCCGCCTTGTCCTTCGCGCTGAGCGCAAAGCACCTGGAAGGCGTTGAGTGCACGCCAGGCCGCGGCTTGCGATTCGGCATCGTCGAGACGGATCTTGCGGCACGACTCGCGGAAGGGTTTCCATTGTTCGAGGAGATGCTTTTTGACCTCCGCCGGCAGGCTGGCGGAATAGGGCGACAAAGGCCGGAACGCCAGAGTCGGACGCTGCAGAAGCTCGCACACGGCTTCCCACGACGGACGCTTCTTCGCTCCTGGACGGAAGGCTTGGGCGAGCTCGAGGATGTCCCGCGATTCGGAACGGAAACAATGATCGAGACGGAAGACCGAGGCGGGATGGCGGCGGATGAGATCGCTCAGTGTCCCGCCGATTTCAACACTCTCCAACTGATCCTCGTCGCCGAGGAGAATGAGCTGGCAGTCCGGCGGCAAGGCCAGAAGGAGGTGATGAAAGAGCGACAAGTCGACCATCGAGGCTTCGTCGACCAGGACGATGCGGGCGTTGAGCGGCGCCTGAGCGCCGTGGCGGTAGGGACCGCCGCGCTCCGGCGGCACCGGGGTCCAGCCGAGGGTCTTGTGCAAGGTGCGCGCGTGCAATTGTCGCAAGCGGGCGACGGGCAAACCCGCCTGGGCCAGGCGGCCACCTTCGAGCGCAGCGGCCCGGATTGATTGCTCCAAGCGCTTGGCGGCTTTACCAGTCGGCGCCGCCAGGAGAACCTGTTCCGCTTCGAGGCTGGGATCGAGAAAGAAACGCAAGGCCAGGAAGCTTGCGGCGGTGCTGGTTTTTCCGGTTCCCGGACCACCGGTGAGGACGCCGAGCTTCTGGGTCAAAAGCCCGCGCACCGCGGCGCGTTGGCTGCCGTCGCGGCCATCGGTTTCCGGTCCGAAAACCCGCTCGATTTCGCGCTGATCGCAAAGGGTCGCCAGGCTGTCGCCGGCCCGTTGCTGCAAGAGCCTCCGCAAGCTGCTGAGCAGCTCGTGGGTGCGGCTGAGGAGGGCCCAATCGCCATCAATGACAATCGGGCGCATCGGCCCGGGATCGCCTTCACCGGCGCGTTTCGCTTGGCCGCTGAGGAGCAGTTCCTCAGCCTGGCCGGGGCGCAGGTCGACGCTGGCGATGCCTTGCGCCTGAGCTTCGAGGAGGCGGGCGAGCAGGTGCACGGCGGCGGACTCGGACTTGTCGGCGCCGAGGGAAATACGAGCGAGGGCGAGGTAGGACATGGGCGGCACCTCAGTCGAAGGGAAGGTTGAGGAAAAGCTGTTCCGCCTGGGCTCGCGGTGCGGGGGCCGCGGCTTTTGCGGCGGGCGCAATAGGCTGCGTCTCGGCCGGATTGAGCAGGCTTTCGAGCAGACGGATCTGGCGCGCTTCGGGTTTATGGATCCACAGGCCGCGGCTGTCGCCGGGCTCGGGAGCGTCGGGCAAGGCGCGGAGGAAGAGGTAGACGATGCCGCCGAAATCGCGCTCATACTGATAGCGCCGGCCAAGGCTGGCTTGTAGACGGCGGTGCCAAGCGAGGGTGTAGAGATAGCTCTGCAGGATGTAGTCCTCGCGCAGCATGATCCGCTCGAGCTCGGCCTCGGTGCCGCCGCCGCAGCCGCCGTTGGTTTTGTAGTCGAGCACGTACCAGCGCCCTTCGTGCTGGAAAATCAGGTCGATGACGCCTTCGAGGAAATGCACCGGAGGCGTCTTCACCCCGGCGAATCGCGTCGCCCACTGGTTCCAGAATGATTCGTCGCCGCGTTGCGGATGGCGCAAAGCCTTGACCAGGACTTCGCTGCTCAGCGCCTGCTCGCGGAAAGGCAGGAGGAATTCCAGTTCGGCGGCCTTGTGGCGGAGATCGCTCAGGCGGCAGGGAGTGAGCGCACCGGGAAGCGGCATCGGGTGGAGAAGAACCTGTTGCAAGGCGAGGAAAAGCGACTCGGCGCACGCGGGCTCGAGATGGCGCGGCAGGGAGTGACGCAGGGCCGTCGCCGGATCGCTGGCCAAAGATTCATGCGCCAAAACGTCTTCCAGAATGCTGTGCACCAAGACTCCGAGTTCCTTGCCGCGCAGACGCGGATCAGCCTCGACAATAGCGGAGAACTGCTGGTTGACCGAGAAGCCGGAGACAGGCGCGAGGGGCGATTCCGGCAAGACCGGTTCATCGGCGCCGCCACTGGTCAAAACAGTCGCTTCGCTGTCGTCTCCACGTCCCTGTTTATGCAGCACCGAGAAGCTCAGTTTCAGGCGTTCGCGGCCGCGACTTTCCTGCAGATCGGGAGGTGCAATCAAGTGTCGGATCGGCGTCGGACTTGGCGGCGCCGCAGTCGCCAAATCGAGCGACAATCCATCAGCGCGGCTGTGCCAGAGATAGCGCTCCAAAGGAGCCGGCGGAACGCGTTCGAGAAGCTGGTTTTGAGCGGCGTCGAAATCGGGCTTGGCCCCCTCCCCCAAGGCTGCGGCAAAAAGCAGGCGGGCCAGCCATGAACGCAGCGAGGCGTTGCCGTGCTGAGCGTTCTCTTCGGTGAGAGCGAAACCGAGAACGAGTTGATGTCGGGCCCGGGTCAAGGCGACGTAAAGCAAACGAGCCTGCTCCTCTTGCATGACGCGCCATTGGGCCGCCGCCACTGATGGCTGATCCGACGAACCGAGATCGAGGCGTCCATCGGCGAAAAACACCTGGCCGTCCATGAACTTCGACCGGCTCTTCAGGTCCCACAGGAAAGGACAGAAAACGACGCCGTATTCGAGGCCTTTGGCAGCATGAATAGTGACCAGGTGGACCGCGTCTTCCTGGGTCTCGAGACGGACCAGTTGCGCCGCGGCATCGGAGACATCGCCGTCATCGTCGTCGCCGACGAGTTTGCGTTCAAGCCAGAGCGCCAGGGCGTCGGCGTCGCGCAAATGGCGGTTGGCCCAGATCTCCTGGGTGAGCTCGGCGAGGTGCTGCCAGTTGCTGATGATGCGCTCGCCTTCTTGACCGGCGAGAATGAGTTCGCGACGGCTGGTTTCCTGGTCGATCTTTTCGTCCAGAATGCGATCGATCAAAGGCATCGGCCCTTGGAAAGTGAGCAGCTCGCTCCAGCGGCGGAAGCGCTGCAGATGCGCTGCCAGCTGATCGCCGGCGCGGGCATCGCGGAAGAGCAGCAACTGAGCGTCGTTGAAGCCGAGGAGCGGGGTCGCCAGAGCGGCGCAGGCGGCGGCGCTGCCGAGCTCGCCGGGGCTGAGGGCGCGCAGCAGCAGCAGCAGCTCTTTCGCCTGGAAGGTGGCGAAGACCGATTGACGGCTGTTGAAGACACTGGGAATGCCAAATTTGCGCAGTTCGCGCTGCACCGACTCAAGCTGGTCGCGACGGTGCGCCAGAACGGCGAAATCGGCGGCGACCACTGGCCGGCTGTCGCCGTTTTTCCCCGGGATGCGCAGCCTTTGCTCAGGCGGCAGATTGAGCTGCTGCGCGATGGCAGCGGCGCTCCGTTCCGCCAGACGCTGGGTCGACAGGGCGCGATCGAGCGGATCTTCCAAAACCTCAAGCCGCAATGAGGGAAGGACGGCGGAGCGGCGGCCGTCGGGCGACAAAAGTCGACGCTCGGCATGCGCCGCTTTCACCGGCAGGTAGGCGATGGGACGGCCGGGGCCGGGGAAAAGGCCGAGGACCTGTTCGCCATGGGACTCGCCGGCGCGACGGTAAAGGTCGTTCAAGGCCTCGATCAACTGGCCATCGGAACGGTGGTTGGTGTCCATGGTGTAGACGGTGGCCTGAGCGACCAGATTCTGGTAGCTGGCCAGGTCGGCGCCGCGAAACTGATAGATGCTCTGCTTGGGGTCGCCGATGAGGAGGAAGGGATGGGATAACAGCCAGGCCGGATCGCTCGCAAAGACGCTGGTGAAGACCTCCGCCTGCACCGCGTCAGTATCCTGGAATTCATCGATGAGAATGGCTCCGAACCGCTGGCGCAAATTGACGGCGAGGGTCGGCCCTCGTTGCGGATCGCGCAAAGCGGCGCGGACGCAACGCATCAGGTCATCGAAGCTGCGGATGCCGAGCTCGCGTTTACGGCCGGCGAGCCGCTTCGGTAGCTCACTGGCGAGGAGGATGAAGGGAGCGGCTTTCATGAGATTAAGCTGTTCTTTGATCTTCTCATGTGCGAGCTCCAATTCCTGCCACAGAGCAACAAGCGCAGGAGTGATCTTGTCCTTCTGCTCGAATTTATCCCAAGGGACATGTTCGCCATCGCGCATTTTCTGCAAACGAGTCATTACCGCTTTGCGTGAACCACCGTGGCTGATTCCTGAACTCATGGCATCCGGATTAATCCGCGAAGCGATCTGGCAGTATTCCTGCTGCGCATCCTTCATCACCTCCGGATCGGCCATTTCCCGCGGTGTGATCGCCGCATCTGGCTGGTTCAGGATCAGCTTCACCGCCTTGAGCAGATCCTTGTCGTCGCGATCGAGTCGGACAAAGATGTCGGGATGTTGAACAAAGAGGTCGTCGATGATTTCGGCTTCCAGGTCAAGGGTATCGCTGACCAGTTGCGTGTCTGGATCCAGGCCCAAGGTGGCGGCGTTTTCATCGAGAAGGCGTTTGGCGAGGCTGTGGATGGTGAAGATCGGCGCCAGGTCGAGATCGGACAGAGCTTGGCGCAAGCGGCCTTCGGTCTCAGGGCTTTGGCTGAGCAGGGGAACAAGCGCTTTTTCCTCGTCGCTGAAATCGTCCTCGCCGGAGCTGATCCTGAGCTGCAAGCGGAGGGCCGAGGCGAGGCGTTCGCGCAGGCGTTCGCGCAGCTCGGCGGTGGCGGCGCGGGTGAAGGTGGTGACGAGGATGCGTTCGATCTCGGTTCCTTGCAGGATGAGCCGCAGGTGAAGCAGGGTGATCGACCAGGTTTTGCCGGTGCCGGCGCTGGCCTCGATGGCGCGCAATCCGTGGAGCGGCAGGGTGAAGGGATCGAAGCGTTGCATCAGCGTGCTCCCGATTGCGTGTCGACAAGGCTGAAGATGCTTTGCGCCAAGGCCAGCGGCAGGGGCAAGGAGGTGAATTCCGGCGGCAGTCCGGTGGGCAGAGGCGAAGGCAATTCCCAAGCGTGGGTGAAGGGATCGCTGATGCCGGCGAAGGCGAGCTGAATGCCGAGATTATCGGCTTCCGCCGGCTCCGAATCCTCGCCGCTCGAATCGGCCCGTTTCCATTTGTTCAAGGCTTTCGACAGAGCGTCGGGATCGCCGTCTTTGATTGAAGCGCTGGCCTTGATGAAGAAGGGCAAGGGCAGGCAGCCGGCAAGCTGATGGATGGCGCTCATCCGCTGCAACTTTTCCGAGGCCTGCGTCAGGCAGGGACCGAGATCAAACGGGCCTTTGCTGTCGCAGAAAAACAGAAGGAATTCGCCGTCGACGCCGCTGAGCTTCAAAGTCAGAGCGTCGACGAGGGCGCGGAGAAGATATTTCGAGCTCTTTTTCGACGCCGAATACAGACGATGTTGACCTTGCCCGAGGCGCCAGTTGGCATCGATATCACCGCGTATGATCTGGCCATTGAAGCTGAAGCGAATGGCGGGGTGAGGCAGGCCGGGTCCGCCTTCGACGCGAGGCAGTCGCCCGGCCTCATCGCTCCACAGGCGGAGATCGCGCGGCGCCGCCGGCAAGCTGCCGCGCAGACCGAGAAGATGACGGAAGGCCGGGGCATCGATGTCGCCTCTTTCTGAAGCGAGTCGTTCCTGCAGAATGCTGTTGCGCAGGCCCCATTTCTGCAGCGAATTGAGGCTGAGAAGTTCGCCACCCGGCAAGGCCTCGGGCTGATCGAACCAGCCAAGGCCGAGACGGTTGAGCCAGATCCGGTGCGGCTCGGTGAGGGCGGTTTTGAGCGCCATCAGATCGAGCTCGGCGGCGAGTTGCGGCGGCAAGGGCGAGCGATGGAAGCGGCGCCCATCGTCGCGCGGCAGGCTGAGGCGGCGGGCGGAGTCGAAATAACGCGGCGACTGGGCCCGGGCGTAAAGTGGCAGGGAAGCATCGAAGGCGGCGCTGCTGAAGGGATGCAAGGGCACTTGGACGCGACGACTGGCCAAGGCCTCGTCATTCGCGGTCTGGCGGATCGCCTCCATCAAGTCGGCGAGCGGCGTCGACGGCGGCAGCTCCTTGTCGTCGTGCAAAGAGCCGCCGACATAGGCGAGGATCAGGCGCTGCGAGGGACAGAGGCTCGCCTGCAGCAGGAAATGGCGGTCCTCGTTGCGGCGGTTCGGCAGGCCGATGCCTTTGGCCTCCTGCAGCGGGTGCCAATCGGGGCGGTGTTCGGAGCGCGGGAAGGAATCGGCGCCGAGTCCGGCGACGGCGACGATGCGAGCCGGCAGGGCGGCGTCTTTGCGGAGATCGCTCACCATGACGCCGCTCATCCGGTCGCTCTTCATCAGCTGCTCGCCGAGGCGTTCGAGTCGATCGGCGAAGAGCCTCAGGAAAACCTCCGGGCTGATCGCCGATTTGAGGAAGGCTGCCTCGGGGTCTTTCTGGCGCGGCGGCAGGTTGCTGCGCCGCAGCGGATCGATGATTTTGCTGCGCAGGAGCAGGAGTTGATCTCGGCTGTCATCATCAAAAAAACTGTCGCCGAGGGCGCTCAAGGCTTCGCACCAGGCGTCGAGACTGCGGCCTTCGCCGTTCCAGATTGCGGCGTGTTTATCCATCTCCTCAAGGAAGGCCGCGACTTGGGCCAGGACGGCAGTGCCAAGGCCGGCGCAACGCAGCAGCGGCGAGGCGTCGCCGAAACCCGCGATTTCGACTTTGCGGTCGCCGCAAATTTCCGGCAGGATGGCGCCGAGGCCGAGCCGCTGCAATCCAAAGGACCAGGACCAGCGTCCCGCCGAGCCGTCGCAATCCTGTTCCTGTCGACGATGTGCGGCATCGCGTCCCCAGCGCACACCGGCCTGGCTCAGCCATTGTGCCAGTTCACCGGAAGTGACGGCTTCTTCGAGCTCGAAGCGCCGGGCGATCGGCGCATGGTGCAGCAGGCGCAGGCCGCTTGCGAGATCGAAGCGCGAGCGCAGCGCGTCGAGCAGGCTTTCAAGACTGCCGATGAGCTCAAGAGATTGACGCGGCGGCATCTCGGGAAAATGAACCGGCACGCCGGCCTCGGCGAAAACCGGCCGCACCAAGGGAGCGTAATCGGCGGGATTGACCAGCAGGACGCGGCAATCCTCGGGGCGTAGGGAGGGGTCGTCGCTGAGCTCGCGGCGGAGCTGATCGGCGATGACTTCCAGTTCGCGGCGGCGGCTGCGGCAGGAGTAGATCACCAGGCTCTTGTCGTCGGGCTCGACATCGAAGGCCTGATCGCGCCGGCTGAGGCTGCGGCTGTCTTGCTGCAAAGCGGCGAGGAGGCTGGTGGCTTCCGGTCGGGCAGATTCGGGATAATCAAAACCAGCGCCGCGTTCTTCAAAATATTCGATCAGGCCGCGGTGGAGATCTTGAGCATTGGCACCGAGTCCGTAAAGCAGGTGCGGCGCCAGCATGGCGCCTTCGCTTGTCGCTTGGCGTCGACGCCGCGGCTTGATCAAATCATCGGCCCAGAAATCATTGACTGCGGCGGAGATGACGAGCGAGCCGGCGGTGACCTCGAGAAGCTGATGCAGGCGCTCGAGGAGAAGCGCCGGGGTGCTGCGGTCGAGCAGGACGGCGAGGCGGATCGGGCCGCCCTTGCGCTGCTCGGTGCGCAACCAGGTGCGGCAGGATTCGGCGAAGCTCTCCGGAGTGATCCGGCCGAGGTGGTCGCGTCCGGCAGCGGCGATGATGTCGTTGCGCAGCAGGCGCCGGATCTCCGGCAAGGCGAGGAAGGCGCTTTCGGCCTGCGGGTGCAACCAGGCGGCATCGAGCGCCTCGGCCAAGGCCTGCGCGATCGCCAGTTCGCGCAGAGGGCGCGAGGCGTCGTCGTCGCCCAAGGCGCTGGCGATCAGGGAATCGGCATGGGCGGGATGGCTGCGCATTTCCTCCAAGATGACCAGGGCCAGGCTGTCGACGCTGAGGCAGCGGCGCGGGTCGGATTTGGCGATGCTTTCGAGCAGGGCCCGCAGGTTGCTGGTCTGGATTCCACTGGCGATGCCCTGGCGTCGCGCCAGGGCCTGGCTGACCCGGTCGCTCCAGTTGTGCGAAGGCGCCACCAGCCAGCATTGGACGAGCGGATTCGCCTGCATCTTCTCGACTTCGGCGAGCAGTTGCCGGAAAGCGTCTTCCGGCGAGTCGCAGTGGATCAGATTCATACACAGCTTCCTGGGAGATGGTGATGGAAGGTAAAAAAAAATCGGGCCCGGCGGCCGATCTCCGGCCAGCAAGCCCGCTGAGATCGACCTAAGCGCTCTGACTGCGACAATTTCGAGTCGCAGGTCAGTGCGGGGCCAAAAGAATTTTCAATAATGTGGCGGCTTCTGGTTTCCTGCGTCAGGAGCTGACTGAGCCTGTTGCTGCATATGGCGGATCTTTTTCTCCATCTGATCCATGGCCTGCTGCTGGGCGTAGACCAGTTGATTCAACTGATCGAGCTGATGGTCCTGCATCGCCGCCAGGCCTTCGAGTTTGATCAAGCGTTTTTCGAGGTCTTCCTGCATCTGGGTCTCCGTAAATTGCTGGCCCACTTTAGCGCCTTTTCCCCGCTAGGCGTCAGGCCCGATGCCTGCCGAAATGACGGCATTTCGGCAAAAATCCTCGTGTCACATCGACAACATCCTCAAGTCGCCCCCTTGCAGCTCCTGCACGCAGGTTAAATTGGACGGCTTCTCTCTACACATAAAAAACTGGAGTTCTCAATGCGTCATTCAATTCTCGGCATGATTCTCGCTGGCGGCGAAGGCACCCGTCTCTCCCCCCTGACCACCAAGCGCGCCAAACCGGCCGTCCCCTTTGGCGGCAAATATCGGATCATCGACTTCGTCCTCTCGAACTTCATCAACTCCGGCATCCACTCGCTCTTCGTCATCACCCAGTTCCGCTCGCAGTCGATGACCGAGCACATCATCAACGGCTGGAACATCTCGTCGCTGATCCGCGGCCAGTTCATCGTTCCCGTTCCGGCGCAGATGCAGTCGGCCAAGAAAAGCTGGTACTCCGGCACCGCCAACGCCATCGCCCAGAACATCCACCTCGTCAAGGACTTCAATCCCGAGCTCCTGGCCGTCTTCGGTGCCGACCACATCTACAAGATGGATATCAGCCAGATGACCGCCTTCCACGTCCAGAAAAACGCGCTCGCCACGGTCGCCGCCATCCCGGTGCCGATCGCCGAAGCCGATCAGTTCGGCATCATCCAGGTCGACAAGGAAGGCCGCATCACCGGCTTCCAGGAAAAACCCAAGTCCGATGTCGCCGAAATCCCCGGCCGTCCCGGCTGGTGCCTGGCCTCGATGGGCAACTACATCTTCGATTCGAAATGGATCTGCGAAGCTCTCGAAAAAGACGACGCCGACCCCACTTCCAAGCACGACTTCGGCTACAACATCCTGCCTTCCGCCGTCGGTTCGGGCCGCCTCTTCGCCTACAACTTCGATGACAACCGCATCCCCGGCCAGAAAACCGGCAAGCCCAACTACTGGCGCGACGTCGGCACCATGCAAGCCTTCTACGAAGCCAACATGGATCTGCGCAACGTCGAGCCCAATCTCGATCTCTACTCGCCCCAGTGGCCGATCCACACCTATCACCTCCCCCTCCCCCCGGCGAAATTCGTTCACAACGAAGAAGTCGGCCGCGACGGCAAGCCGCGCATCGGCAAGTCGATCAACTCGGTCGTCTGCGACGGCTGCATCGTCTCCGGCTCGACCATCATCGGCTCCATCCTGTCGCCGGAAGTCCACGTTCATTCCTACTCCACCGTGGTCGACTCGATCCTGATGGACGGCGTCGAAATCGGTGAAAACTGCCAGATCCGCAACGCGATCATCGACAAACACGTCGTCCTGCCCCGCGACACCCGCATCGGCTACAACCGCGAAGAAGACGCCGCCCGCTTCCACGTCTTCGATGTCGAAGGCGTCGCCGGCGGCTGGCTCACCGTGATCGAGAAAAACCACGAGCGCGTCGTCTCCAAGCTGCTTACCGGCAGCGTCAACGTGTGAGCCTGCTCGGTCCAGAACTCGCCACCACCGCGGCACAGGTCGATGCGGTTCTCGCCGCGTCGGACTTCTCGCGTCTGGTCAGCCCCGCCTGCCTGGCCCGTGAAGTCGCCGCATACCCGGCCAACGGAGGCAAACGACTGCGCCCCGCTCTTGTGCTCTGGACCTCACAACTCTTCGGCGGCGAACGCGACAAGGCCATGCCCGCCGCCCTCGCGGCCGAACTGACCCACACCTGGACCCTGGTCCACGATGACATCATCGACGGCGACCGCACTCGCCGCGGCAAGCCGAGTTCCCACGCCGCGCTCGAAGCCCATGCCGCCGCGATTTTCGACTGCTCGGACCCCGCCGCCGCGCGCTATGGACTCTCCTTCGGCCTGCTCACCGGCGATCTGCAGCAAGCCTGGGTCCTGCGCACGCTGACCACCGCCGTCCGGGAAGAGAAAATCAGCGCCAGCCAATTCGTCGCCATCACCGAACGCCTGGCCGGCAAGGTCTACCCCGAGCTGCTCTCCGGCGAAGCCATCGACGTCGAATTCGAGTACCGCGAACTCGCCAACATTAGCGAAGCCGAAATCCTCGCCATGCTGCACGGCAAAACCGGGTCTCTGCTGGAATTCTGCGTCCAGACCGGCGGCCTCCTCGGTCTCGGTCTCGACCACTACGACGAGCCCCGCCTGAAAGCCCTCGGCATCTGGGCGATCAAGGCCGGCCTCGCCTTCCAACTCCGCGACGACATCCTCGGCGTCTATGCCGATTCTCCCGAATGGGGCAAACCGGTCGGCGCCGACATCCGCAGCGCCAAGGCCACCGTCCTCATCCGCCGCGCCCTCGACGCCGCCAATAGCGCCGATCAAGGCTTCCTCCTCGACTGCCTCGGCAACTCCAGCCTGACCCACGCTGAGCTCGATGAAGTGCGCGAAATTCTCAAACGAAGCGGCGCCCTCGCCAGCACCGAAGAACTCGCCCGCCAGCTCTGCCTCGAAGCGAATGACGCCCTCTGCTGCCTGCCGGACAACTCCTGGCGGCAACTTCTCTTCGAACTCGCCGAGTACTTCATAAAACGCACCCACTGAAGTTTGACACCAAACTCCACAGCCACTTTAAAATTTAAACTCGAAACCTAAAGGACCCCCCACATGAGCCAAGCCTCCTTCTCCGGCGTCTACACCGCCATCCTCACCCCCTTCCGCGATGGCCAGGTCGACTGGGCCGCCTTCGAAAAAATGATCGAATTCCAGATCGCCGGCGGCGTCTCCGGCATCGTCGCGGTCGGCACCACCGGCGAATCCCCCACCCTCGACATGGATGAGCACTCCGCAGTCATCCGCTTCGCCGTGCAAAAAGCCAAAGGCCGCTGCACCGTCATCGCCGGCACCGGCGGCAACTCGACCAAAGAAGCCCTCGAGCTCACCGTCCAGGCTTACAAAGACGGCGCCCAGGGCACCCTGCAGGTCGCTCCTTATTACAACAAGCCGACCCAGGAAGGCATGTACCTGCACTTCAAGGCCATCGCCGAAGCCACCCCGATGCCGGTCATTTTGTATAACGTCCCCGGCCGCTCCGGCATCGAAATCTCGCTCAGCACCGTCACCCGCCTGGCCCAGCTGCCCACCATCGTTGCCATGAAAGAAGCCTCCGGCAATGTCGACAAAGTCAGCCAATACCGCGCCGCCTGCCCGCAGCTCACTATCCTCTCCGGCGACGACATGCTGACCCTGCCGATGATGTGCCTCGGCGCCACAGGCGTCATCTCGGTGATCTCCAACGTCATGCCCCGCGAGACTTCGGACAAGGTCGCCGCCGCACTCAGAGGCGACTACGCCGCTGCCGCCGCCATCCATCACAAGATCTGGCCTCTGATGCGCGATCTCTTCGTCGAGTCCAACCCCATCCCGGCCAAGACCATCGCCGCCGCGATGGGCCTGTGCGGCGAAGAAGTGCGCCTGCCGCTCTGCTCCATCAGCGAGCCCAACCGCCAGGTCGTCCTCGCCGCAGCCCGCGCCGCAGGCATGAAGATCTGATCCGATTTTTGCCCTTTAAATGGAAGACCCAGTGACTTGCTCACTGGGTCTTTTTATTCAATCCATGAGCTCAATCATCGTCTCGGGCGATTGCTGGTGGTGGCACCGAGATCGATCATCGGAGTCAACTGACAGAGGCGTGCAGCCAAGGCGGTCCAGCCGGTCTGGTGAGAGGCGCCGAGCCCTCGGCCGGTGTCGGGATGGAAGAACTCATGGAAAAGCAGGCTCGGACGGCTCTCCTGGCGGAAAGGCCAGTCCGGACCGAGGCTCGGTGGCAGCCCCGAAGATCCAGGAAGGAAGAGCTGGGTCAAGCGACTGCTGATCTGCTCGGAAGCGTCTTTGAGATTGCCCGTGCGGCCGGAGCCGCTGGGGATCTCCAATTGGAATTTATCGCCGTAGAAGTAGTGATAGCGCTCCAGTGCTTCGATGATGAGGTAGTTCAAGGGCATCCAGACCGGGCCGCGCCAATTGGAGTTGCCGCCGAAGAGGCAGGTACTGGAATCGCCGGGCTCGTAGGAGACGCTCTGGCATTGGCCATCCAGTTCGACCGTGAAGGGTGTGCGGGCGTAGTCGATCGGCAGCGAACGGATGCCGAAAGGAGAGAGAAACTGCTCCTCGTCCATCACCCGCTGCATGAGCCGCTTCAAACGCTCGGTGCTCGGCACCGCCAGGAGAAGGCGCTCGCCTTGATCCGACGAGACGAGGCAGGAAATGCTCTTGGCCAGATCGGGACGGTTGTCGAGGAACCAGCGCAGACGCTTGCAGAAGCCAGGTAGTCGTTCCAAGGATTCGGCCTCGAGAACCTCCACCGCCAGAAGCGGCACCAGGCCGGCCAAGGAACGCAGACGCAGGGGAATCGAGTGGCCGGCAAGGTTGATCCGGTCGTAATAGAATCCATCCTCTTCATCCCACAGGCCGCTGCCGCCTTTTGCGTTCATCGCATCGACGATGGCGACAAAGTGCTCGAAGAACTTCGAGGCGATGTCTTCGTAAGTGTCGTCATGGGTCGCCAACTCAAGGGCGATGGCCAGCATCGACGAGCAATAGAAGGCCATCCACGCGGTGCCGTCGGCCTGCTCCAAAACGCCGCCTCCGGGCAGGGGTTTGGAACGATCGAAGACGCCGACGTTATCCATGCCGAGGAAGCCGCCGGCGAAGATGTTGTTGCCCTCCGGGTCCTTGCGGTTAACCCACCAGGTGAAGTTGAGCAAAAGCTTATGGAAAACCCGGGTCAGGAATTTGATGTCGCGTGAGCCTTTCGGCGCGGTCATCTTGTAGACCCGCCAGGCGGCCCAGGCGTGAACCGGCGGATTGACATCGCCAAAGGCGAATTCGTAGGCCGGGATCTGGCCGTTGGGGTGCATGTACCACTCGCGCAGCAAGAGGAGCAGCTGGCCTTTGGCGAATTCGGCATCGACTTCGGCGAAGGCGACACAGTGAAAGGCGAGATCCCAGGCGGCGTACCAGGGGTATTCCCACTTGTCTGGCATCGAAATGATGTCGCGATTGTAGAGGTGGGTCCAGTCGTGGTTGCGCTGCCTTCCGGCGGGCGGTGGGGGCTGCTCGGGATCGCCCTGCAACCAGGCGCGTTGTTCCAAATGATAGAATTGCTTCGACCACAGCAGCCCGGCCCAGGCCTGGAGAACGACTTCGCGGCGCGACGAGTCTGAGGGCAGGCGTGGCGCGTAATGCGCCAGCATCTCCTGCCGGCGCAAGGAACACAGAGCTTCAAATTCCGGACCGAAGGCGGCCTCGGGTGACGGCCGACGCAGGCGCAGACGGATCACCTTTTCTTCGTAAGGAGCGAATTGCAGACGCCAATGCGCCGCCGCCTTGCTGCCGCGTCCCGAAGGGTTCACCGCGCCGCTTTCGTCGTTGACCAGATAGCGATGGAAGGCATCCTTGACAAAAGGCTGGACCTTCAGGAATTAGCATGGGTAGATTTTGTCAAATCGTGAGGAATTCCCTCAGTAGTGCCATAGTTCCTTAGGCACCCCCTCCGGCTCCTTGTCGAGGCCGCCATGGAAGAAGAAGATTCTGGTC
>CAMCSH010000038.1 GCA_945877655.1 Lentisphaera araneosa HTCC2155
TTGGCGATGCTCTTGACCAGGGCCAGCATTTTCGTCTTCGACATCCCATGCCTCCTTGAGTTTTTAAGGTGATTTCATCATCTGGATTTAATATTAAATACAAGATTAAAAAAATCAAGTCGGCGCGAAGAGTTTTTTGGATTTGTGCGAAGAATTAGGGGATGTCGCGACGCTGTGTTGCGTCTGCTAGACTTGCAACTTAATGCCATGTTGAGCGAATGAGGAAAGTCATCATTCATTCAATCTGCAGACAGCGATTCATCAGTGGCGAATTGGCGAATTGTGCGAAGAGAAATTTTCTGTGTCACATGAATTTCGATGTGGCGCTAAGGTGAGGCAAGCCCCGAAAACATGAGGAGTCGAGCATGAACAAGGTGTGTCTCACGGTTTTCCTAGGTTCCGCGATCCTGGCTGTTGCAGCTCCCTGCGACGATCTCAAGGCCTGCGACAAAAATGCCGACAAGGTTTTGGACGTGGTGGAATTCAATGCGGCGGTGAAGAAGAACTCGAGCTTTGCCAAGTTCGATAAAAACGCCGACGGCACGCTGGATAGAGAAGAGATGGCAACCGCTCTCACCGAGCTGGCCACGGCGGAAATCACCACCAGTGGCGAAGAGAAGAAGGACAAGAAGGGCAAAAAAGTCAAGAAATGACGGCTCAGCTCAGGGAGTGAGGGCGTAGGGAGTGAGGGAGTAAAGATGCGAAGGTAGCGAAGAAGCGAAGGAGTTTTTTGACTCCCTTACTCCCTTCTCCCCGACTCCCTTATGTAGATCGGCTTATCGCGTCCGCTGGCCGTTGACCAGGCGCATCAGGCCGAGGGGATTGTCGTCGCGGAGTTCAGCGGGGAGCAGCGACTGCGGCAGGTTCTGGTAACACACCGGGCGGGTGAAGCGCTCGATGGCGCCACTGCCGACCGAGGTGGTGGAAGCGGCGGTCGAGGCAGGGAAGGGGCCGCCGTGGAAAATCGCGTGACAGACTTCGACGCCGGTGGGGAATTGGTTGACGATGACGCGCCCGGCCTTTTCCTCGAGGACGGCGAGCAGTTTTGCGGCGTCCGCAAGTTCCGTCGCTTCGCCATGGACGGCGGCGGTGAGCTGGCCTTCGAGCTGGCTGGCGAAAGCGACGAAGTCAGCGGTCGATTTGACCCAGACGATGAGGCTGACCGGACCAAAAACCTCGTGCGCCAGTTCGGGCTTGGCGAGGTAGTTCTTGGCGCTGGTGGCGATCAGCGCAGGGATCATGGCCGATTCGGCCCGGACGGGAGCGACTTTCGACTTGGCGATGAGCTCGACTTCGCCGGCGGCGAGTTTGGCGGCGAGGCCTTTTTCGTAGGAGCTGGCGATCGGGCAGGCGACGGCGGTGCCGGGGGCGAGCTTGGCGAGTTCTTCGCCGAGCTGCGCCGCGAAAGCGCGGCCGGCTGCGTCATCGACCAGCACGGTCATGCCGGGATTGGTGCAGAACTGGCCGGCACCCATGGTGATTGATCCGGCGAGGCCGGCGGCGAGAGCGGCCGAACGGGTCGCGAGGGCGCCCGGGAGGATGAACTGCGGGTTGTTGGCGCCGAGCTCGGCGAAGACCGGAATCGGCTCGGGACGTTGGGCGCAGGCGAGGTAGATGGCGCGGCCGGCACCGAGCGAGCCGGTGAAGCCGACGGCCTTGATGGCGGGGTGAACGACGAGAGCTTGACCGACACCGGCGCCAGCGCCGTGCAGCATCGAGAAGGTGCCGGCGGGCAAGCCGCATTTTTTCACCGCGGCGTCAATCGCCTGGGCGACCAGCTCGGCGGTGCCGGGGTGGAAGGGGTGGGCCTTGACCACCACCGGGCAACCGGCGGCAAAGGCCGAGGCGGTGTCGCCGCCAGCGGTAGAGAAGGCGAGGGGGAAGTTGGAGGCGCCGAAGACCGCGACCGGGCCAAGGGCGCGCTTCATCGAGCGGATATCGGGACGAGGCAGCGGCAGACGCTCGGGCATGGCAGGGTCGATACGGGCGTCGACCCAGGATCCTTCTTCGACCAGATCGGCGAAGAGCTTGAGCTGGCCGATGGTGCGGCCGCGTTCGCCGGTGATGCGGGCTTCGGGCAAGGCCGATTCAGCGCAGGCGCGTTGGATCAAGGTATCGCCGAGGGCGAGGATCTCGTCGGCGATGGCGCGCAGGTAGGCCGCCTTGTCCTTGCCGGAGAGGGCGCGGGTGACCGGGAAGGCGGCGGCAGCAGCGCGGCAGGCGCGATCGAGCTCGGCGGCGCTGGCCTCGGTGAAGCTGCCGGGCAGGACTTCGCCAGTGCCGGGCTTGCTGGCTAACAGGGTGGTTTTGCCTTGTGCGCTGAGTTCGCCGGCGATGAAGTTCTGTCCGTGCATGATCGGTCTCCGTGTTGTTGATGTCCTAGACAATTAACACGAAAAATTATTTTGTGCACATTAAAAAATTAAAAAAGATCACCAACTCTTGTCGATGCCGAGCGGCAGCGGCAGGGCACTGAGAACCGGCAGGGCACGGTCGCTGAAGAAGCCGTCGCCATAGGGATTGTCCAAGGACTGGCAATGGCTCCGGAAAGCCGGGTCTAACAGCCTTTTTAGTCCTTCATCGATCGCTTGTCGCTGGAAGGGTGCGTCGATGACGTTGTTGGCGCGATCGCGCCCTTTCTGGCGATCGCCGAGGTTGAGTACCGGGAGGCGGCACGAGGCGGACTCGATGATGCCGGAAGAGGAGTTGCCGATGAGCGCTTTGGCATGGCGCATAGCGGCGACGAAGAGCTCCATTCCGAGGTTGGGGATGAAGCGGCTGCCGGGGCGAAGCTCGGGCACGGCGGCGGCGAGTTCGAGGAAGGCTTCGTGGCCGGGATCGAGACAGGGGGCGGTGATCAGGAGAGGGAGCGGCGAGTGTTTGACGAAGGCGCGCACTTCGTCGGCGTAGCTGAGGTTGGTGGCGGCATCGACCTGGGTTTCCGGGTGGATGGTGGCGAGGAGGAAATCGCCTTCCGGAAAGCCGCTGCGGCGGAAGAATTCGGCGCGGCTGATTTCGGGCAGGAGGCGCAGGGCTTCGAGCTCGGGGGCGCCGGTGACGAAGATGCGGGAGCGATCTTCGTGCAAGTCGGCGACGCGCTGGGCGCAGGTGTCGCTGGCGACCAGGTGGACGGCAGCGAGTTTGCTGATTGCGTGGCGGATGCGTTCGTCGATGGCGCCGAGGGTGAGGTGGCCACCGCCGATGTGGATCACCGGGACGCGAAGAAGCGTCGCGGCCTGGGCGGCGGCGAGCATTTCGAAGCGGTCGCCGAGGAGGAGCAAGGCGTCGGGACGGCGGGCTTCGAGCCATTCGCCGACGCTGCTGAGGACGGTGGCGGACTGTTGGCTTGGCGACTTGCCGCCGTGGGGCAGGCGCCAATCGATGGAGATGCCGCTTTTCTCCACTTCGTCGCCGCTGCGTCCGAGTTTTTCATCCCAATGCCCCGCCCCGAGCGCGAGCCGCAGCTCGAAGCGCGGATCGGCGGCCAGTCGCTGATAAAACGACGCCATCCGGCCGAAGTCGGAGCGGGCGATGGTGAGGGAGGAGAGGAGCATGGGGAGCTTGGAATTAAGAATTAAGAGTTAAGAGTTAAGAGTTAAGAATTAAGAATTGAGCTCAGGTAAGATCGTCCCAAGAGATCATATCATCGGGGGCGAGGCTGCGTTTGAGGCGGCGGCCGAGGAGGGATTCGAGCTCCATGGCGGGGATGCCGGTGCCGGGGCGTTTGGCGCCGAGGTGTTCTTCGCGGAGAACAGTTCCGGCGGGAAGGGGGCAGGCGGCGACGAGGGATTTGCGGGCGACCTTGGCGACTTCGAGTTCGATCGGGAAGGGTTTTTTGAGGCCGTTGCCGAGGGCGCTGTTGATCGAGCGGACGCCGAGGCAGAGGGCGCGTAGTTCATCGGGTTCAAGCGAGGCGGCCTGATCGGGGCCGGGGAGTTTCTTGTCGATGGTGAAATGCTTCTCGATGACGGTGGCGCCGAGGGCGGTGGCGGCGAGGGAGATTTCGATGCCCGGGGTGTGGTCGGAGTAGCCGACCGGGAGACCGCATTCGCGGGCCAGGGTGGCCATGGCGCGGAGATTGCACAAGCTGGGTTCGGCGGGGTATTGGGTGGTGCAATGGAGCAGGGTGACGGGAGCGGAGTCGTGGCGGCGGAGGAAGTCGAGCGATCGTTTGACTTCGGCGAGGTCGCACATGCCGGTGGAGACGATGAGCGGCAGCTTGGTGGCGGCGGCGGCTTTCAGGAGGAGGGGGTTGACGGTTTCGCCGGAGGGGATTTTCAGGCGTTTCATCCCGATGGTGCCGAGGAAGCGGCAGGACGGCACATCGAAGGGCGAGGAGAGGAATTCGACCCCGAGGCGATCGGCATAGGCCTTCAGCTCGAGGGTCTGTTCGAAGGAGAGTTCGAGGCGGCGGGCGAGTTCGAGGAAGTTCTTTTCGCCGCCTTTCATGTAGCCGGCGAGAGGCGTCTTGTCGGTCATCACCTCTTCCGCCTTGTAGGTCTGGAACTTGACCACGTCGGCTCCGGCGGCTGCTGCTGCTGCGAGCATGTCGCGGGCGAGGACCATGTCGCCGTTGTGATTGACGCCGATTTCGGCGATGACGAGGGTCTGATCCATGGCGTTCTCCTTGATCGATTTCGATGACTGTCGAGGACTTCAACGCAGGCTCTGTGCCCGGATCAACCGCATCAGAGGAATGGAGCCGGGTTGAAAGGTTGAAAGGTTGAAACGCAAGCACATGAGCAACAGAAGCAAGAGACGAATCTAAGGGCGTCGATTAAGGTTGGCGAAGATGACTACTGAAGCTTTTTTGCATAGTCGTTGGTTATTGCTGTTGCAGCTAATCCTTTCAACCTTTCAACTGCGGTCTTCAATAAGCGATGGCGAAGCCCGTTTCCGCGGCTTGGAGGCCTATGGGTTCGATGACGAGATCGCGGACACGTCCGAGCGGCGGTCCCTGGCGGAGCAAAGCTTCGAAGGTAGCGAGGGCGTCGGTTTCACCTTGGGCTTCGGCTTCGACGCCGCCGTCAGCGAGGTTGCGGACCCAGCCGTGGAGGCCGAGGTGTTGGCCGCTGCGTTCAGCGAAGGCGCGGTAGCTGACGCCTTGGACTCGTCCGCGGATGAGGTAGTGGCGGCGTTCGATCATGATTTCAGAGGGCGGCGAGGATGAGGGGGAGCGACTCGGAAAATCGCAACAATTCCGGCGGCTTGGCGGCGAGGTCGATCTTTTCGGTTTCGATGAAGCCGTCGTTCTGCTCGCCGAACCAATCGCGGGCGGCGTGATAAGCGCTGGCCTCGTCATCGAAGACGAAGACTGGGCTGTTGCGGGAGCCGCCAAGGCAGAGGGCAACGCCGCGGCCCTGGTAGCCGCAAAGGAAGATGAGACCTTTAATCGGGCTGTCGCTGATGCGGAGGCGAGTGGCGGCTTTGAGTTCGAGCATGGCTGAGTCCTTGTTTTTTTCACAATCTCTTTAGGCGTTCAGTCAATTACAGATCAGGAATGATGTCGCAGATTTCAATGACTGTATAGGATTTGATCTTTCCTTTGATCTTGATGACTTCCACCTTGACCTTGAAGAGGGTGTGGAAAATTTGCTTGGTGCTCAGCATTTTCTTTTTCAGAGCTTCGTCACCAAAAAGCACTTTTACTGGCTTGGTGCTGAAATGCCCAATCACCACCTTGTCGCCGGGTGATGATTCGTCAGTGTTGCGCGCTTGATGCCAACGCAATTCAACAATGTCAGACTCACTCGTGATCGGGATTTTCAACTCTTGTTCAATCACCGGAATGTTGGCGCGGATGATCGCAGCATCAAAAGGCGTAATGGCTTTTTCCAATGCTAAAGCATTCGGGCCATAGTTATTGATGGTGATGCTGACGTTGTTGTTTTGACCAGCGGTGTTAATGATTTGCTCGATGTTTCCGATGCGCTCGTAATGATGGCTATTTTCTTTGGTAACGGTGTTAGATTTGAAATCCTTTACAAGATCAATCAACTCAAAGAGACTCTTGCCATATTCGATGAGAGTCGGCAGTTTTTCTGCAAGCGGCAGCATCGGTGTCAGGGATTCGACAAAAGTCGTGATAATGCTTCCACTTTTCACGGACTCGATGTAAAGCTCGCCCTTGTGGAGCTTGCGCTTTGTTGTGTAGGCTTTGTAGTCCTTGGCAACACCATCGTAGAAATTCTTGAGTTGCGTCGCGGTGATCGGTGTTTTATCATCGAGCTTGATCGTCAATTGGGGGAGATTTTCGAAGCGGTTCATGAAGGGACTCCATGGCTATTCTTTGCTCGAATCGCTTCAATAGCTTGGGCCGTTCGCTCAGGTAGAGCTCCCGTAAAATATTCGTGCACCAAGGGATTCCCCGTGAAGAAGTGAGCCACTAGATCAATCCACTCATCACGGGAGATGATACCATTGATTTTGAAAATCTTTAAATAGTCTGGTTTTTGGTGCTTTGAGCTTTTGTGATTATATCTAAAATCTGAATTTTTTCTGGCTTCAAATTCTTCTGGTGTCAAGAACTGAATAGCTCCATCGGTGTGAATGAAATGATTTTTTGAAAGGTCATATTCAGCATGGAGATATCGAACTGGATGCCGCGTGTCTCCGTTATACTCAGAGGTTGCTTCAGATGATTTGAACTCCATGGCTTGAAAGGTCTTTATATTGCCATTCTGTGACCATTGGACATCAAGAGATCGAACTTGAGAAAAATAGAAGTCAACGATTCTCTCATCAATATCGAGTAGTGCGCTGAGTTTTGTACATCCGAGCGGTATTGAAGAAATGTCGTTCTTGAATTCCGGCCCATACCAGCGATCGAGCTCTATGATTTCCACGCGCGATTGGTCAATTCGGAAAAGATCAGACTCCAAACGAATATAACAGTCCTTGGTGGTGTCTTTCAGCATCATTCTTGAGAATATGAAAACAAGGTCTGGGGCCCAGTTTGCATGGAGGCTATATCCACGCCTAAAATAACGGGAGAAAAGAAGTCCTAAGTCATTTAATAAGAATAATCCTGGCAAGTCATAGTTCGCTATTTTTAGAAGATCGGAGCATTTGTAGAGTCCATCTTTGTCGGTCGTTAAGGTCAAAAGTTTTGAGGTGATTGACTTTGAATAGGCGCACACTCCCGTCGATAAAGAGTAATCAAAATGTATGGGGTCAGTAAGCCCTTTGGAGAAGGCTGAATTTTTGAACTTTTCGATTACGAGGTTGTGATCCTCAAGTTTTTTAAGCCTAGCAGATTCCAATTGCCGTTGATGCTCAGCGACAAATTCGTCGTGATTGTACTCGCTCATGTCGCCTCCCCCCACACCCGCGCTAAACAGATCTGGATCTTCTTCTCAAAACGCTGAATCAATTCGCGGTTCGCCGCCACCAAGGCTTGCTCGGCTTCGATCTCGGCGACGATGGCGCGTTGGGTTTCGATTGAAGGAAGTGCAATTCGCGTTTCAGAAAGCTGTTTCTTGCTTATAAACTGAACTGTTCCACCTCTTTGCATATTTGAGAAATATTGAATTACATCTAAATAATCTAGATATGTCTTTAGATACTTAGAATTAAGTCTTGAGCCTGTTTTTATAATAAAGATATTCCAGTGGATCAAATAATCTTCATCTTTTGAAACAATAATACTCTTGCCAATAGTTCCGATATTTGTGAATAGGATATCATTAATTTGGGGTTTATATTTATCGCGATAAGTCATCCAATCATCAGGAGAGAGATATTTTATATTTTTAAAATCGAGTTTCCCAGAAGTAATATTTCTTGACTGAATAATTGGGGTGCCATGATCCGAAAAGTTAATTTTGAGTCCGGCTGTATTTATGCCCTGATGCATATCCTCAACAAGGTCGATCAACGCAACCATCGGCCACTCCGGATCAATCGGGATGTGGGGTCGATAATTGTCAAGCACGGCGCGGGCACCGTTGATGACTTTCTGGTAGCCCTCAATCTCTGCTACGATCTCTTTCTGGACTTCGAGGGGCGGGAGGGGGATTGGGAAGTTCTCGACATAATCGCGGGGCACACGCTGAAGACCCCCGGTTCCCGTCATTTGAGCGATGGCAGAATCGCGGAAAAGCGGATGCATCACACAGAAGTAAATCCACTCTGGCAAGACTACTGAACTGCAGCGCAGCACATAGAATTCACTAGAGCCAAATCCGATGCCGTTGCGGAGGCCCCTAGCCACCCCGGCTTTGCCATTTTCAAAGCAAGGGGTTACTTTAGCCAAGAGGACGTCGTTGTTTTCGAAGTAAGTATAACTGGCGCCCACTTCAGCGAGTGATTTCTCTTCTTTCGCTTCAAAGCTGATGCGGTTTTCGTTGAGGTCAGCCATGGGTACAAAAGAAATTCGCGTTTCGGGGCTCAGGTCATTCAATTGGCTTTTGCGCGGATTGACGGTGCAAACATCACCAATCCCCATTAATGGGAATTGATGCGTTTTTGCACCAGCCTCCCTATACCTCTCCCCGCTGAGGTTGTAATCCCCGTTGGCGGCAATCTTGGCTTTCTCGACCACTAGGCCGGTTTTGAATTCCGTTTCGGCGGGATTTTGCCCACTGCGCAAAGCTTGGAGGAAGTGATTCAGTTCGAGCTTGACTTGCGGCAGGTCGTTCTTCTCAATGGCCCGGCGCTGGGCGCCGAGGCCGAAGCCGTCGTTTTCGATCTTGAAGAAGGCAATGTGCTGCGAGCGTTTGGCGAGGGATTTATCGAGGATGAGGATCGAGGTCTTGACGCCCGAGTAGGGATTAAAGCAGCCGGCGGGTAGCGAGATGACGGCGACGAGTGACTCGTTGACCAGTTGAGTGCGGAGGGCGGTGTAGGCGGTCTGGCTTTGGAAGATGATGCCTTCCGGCACGATGATGGCGGCGCGGCCTTGAGGAGTCAGGTGTTCCGCCATGTAGTCGACGAAGAGGACTTCGCTGCGTTTCGCCTGGATGGAGAAGCGTTTGTGCGGCTTGATGCCGCCTTTCGGCGACATGAAGGGCGGGTTGGCGAGGATGACATCGGCGAACTCGTTCCAGCGTTCTTCGGAGGTGAGGGTGTCGTACTCGAAGACCTGCGGCGCCTGGAAGCCGTGCAGGTAGAGGTTGACGAGGGAGAGGCGGACCATGTCCGGCGAGATGTCGTAGCCCTTGAAGTTCTTGGCGAGGCGGCCGCGTTCATCGGGGGTGAGGGTGGAGTTGCCGGCGGCGTCGGTATTGGCGGCGGCGATGTGTTTGTAGGCAGAGATGAGGAAGCCGGCGGTGCCGCAGGCCGGATCGAGCACCGTCTCGGATTTTTTCGGGGCCATGATCTCGACCATGAAGTCGATGATGTGGCGCGGGGTGCGGAACTGGCCGGCGTCGCCTTGCGAGCCGAGGACACTGAGGAGGTATTCGAAGGCGTCGCCGAGGCGCTCACTGTGGTCGTAGCTAAACTCGTCGATGACTTTGAGGAAGGCCTTGAGCGTCTCGGGGTCGCGGTAGGGCAGGTAGGCGTTTTTAAAGATGTCGCGGAAGAGGGCGGGGATGCCGGGGTTTTCGTTCATCTTGGCGATGGCTTCGCCGTAGAGGGCGAGGACTTCGTGGCCGCCGAGGCCGGAACGCATGAGTTTGGCCCAGCCGTATTTGGCGAAGTCCCCGGTGAAGAAGCTGGCCTTGCCACCGAGCTCGAGGGCTTCGGCGTCCATGTCGTCCATGAACTTATAGATGAGGGCGATGGTGATCTGCTCGACTTGGGACTTGGGGTCTGGGACTTTACCGACGAGGAGGTCTCGGGCGGTATCGATGCGGCGTTTGGTATCGGAGTCGAGCATGGTGGGCCTTGTGAATGGTGCTTAGAGAATCGTGGATCAGGCGGTGAACTGGTTCAGAGGAACATAGTCCTTGATGTAGTCGGGGATCAGCTTGCGGTAGCGCTCTGGGACATTTCTAAGGTCTTTGCTTGAGAAGAAAGGGTTGGTGGCGAGCTCGGCGAGCTTGCCGGATTCAATGGTGTCCCGCACCGAGCTGTTGGTGGCGTAGGCCTTGAAGTAGCTCTTCATGATCGGGATCTTGGGGACCTCGTCTTCCGTCGGCTTGGTATCCGCCAGGAACTTGGCGAATTCCTCTTCTAGCAGCTCATTCTTGGACTTGAAGCCGGGGATGAGACCGAAGACCTTCTGGAGGATTTCCTTGAGGCCGATGCGGCGATCACAATCAGCAGCCTTGCGGAGATTTTCGAGATTGTAGAATTCCGAGGGCTTGTCGAAGACTTCTTTGTTGATGTAGTCGATGACCGTGTCCCAGTGGCCGGCGGTGACGGCGGCGACGAGATCCTGATTGGCGCGGACGGCGTCTTCGAATCGCTCGAGGAACATGCGGTCGATCCTCATGCCTTCAGCTCCGATGGTTTCTTCGCGCACTTCCCCCAGGGCATCCTGGCCCTTGTGCTCGTATTCGCCACTTGGTGGGGGTGGGGGCTCGCCTCCGCCCTCCTCCGGGCTTGCGGCCGGGCGGGGGAGCTTGAGGACTTGATCGTATTGGTAGTCTTCCTCGAAATATTCGCAGTTAGCGAAGAAGTCGAAGAGCTTGAAGGCGGTTTTGTGCGGCTGACGCAAGTCCTGTTTCAAGCCTTCATCGAAGAGCTGCTCACGGAAGTCGTGTTTGCGGGTGCCGCGACCTTTGATCTGGATGAAGTCGGTAGGGGAGAAGACCGGGCGGAAGAGGCCGAGGTTGAGAAGATCAGGGCAGTCATAGCCAGTGGTCATCATGCCAACGGTGACACAGATACGGGCTTTGCTGGTGTGGTAGAGGTGCAGGACATTGGCCTTGCCTCGCAGGACATTGTTGGTGAAGTTGATGGTGTACTGCTGGGCCTCAGCGATGGATGAGGTCACTTGGATGGCAAAATCTGACTGGTAGCGGCCGGGGTACATCTGATCGGCCATCTTGTTAAAGATCTCGACCAGCTTGGAGGCATGAGCCTGGCTGACGGCAAAAACGATGGATTTGCCGAACTCGTTGCTAACCGGATCGCGCAGGCCGTTTTCCAAGAAAGTCTTGCAGAGAAGTTGATTGGTGGCTTCGGAGAAGAACCTCTTCTCGAATTGACGCTGGGTATAGCTTTGCTCGACTTCACCTTCGCCATCGGTCGGCACGGCGACGATGAAGCCCTCTTCCGAGAGCAGTTGCGCGGTGACTTGGGTGCGGGCGTCAACCACGGTGGGATTGATCAGGAAGCCGTCTCTGACGCCGTCCAGCAGAGTGTAGCGGAAGGTGGGATGGCCGTCGTCGCAGCCAAAGGTGCGGTAGGTATCGAGGATGAGTCGGCGTTCGAATTCGCGTGGATCGGTGCTGTTGCCTCTGTCGAAGTGTTTGAGATAGTCGCGGGGCGTGGCGGTCAGGCCGAGCTTGTAGCCGACGAAGTAATCGAAGACGGCGCGGGCGTTGCCTCCGATACAGCGGTGCGCTTCATCAGAGATGACCAGATCGAAGTCAGTAGGGGAGAAGAGCCGCTGATACTTGTTGTTGAAGAGTAGCGACTGGACCGTGCTGACGACGATTTCGGCATGACGCCAGTCGTCGCGGTTCTCTTTGTAGATGACGCTTTTGTAGTCGCTGGCGAGGGATTTTCTGAAGGCTTTGAGCGCCTGATCTTCCAGCTCCAGCCTGTCAACGAGGAAGAGGACGCGGCGGGCGTTGCGAGTACGCAGGAAGAGCTTGATGATGGCGGCGGAGGTGAGCGTCTTGCCGGTGCCGGTAGCCATCTCCAGCAGGAAGCGATCCTTGCCGTCCTTGACCCCACTTTGAATTGCCTGCAGGGCTTTGATCTGATAGGGACGAAGGAAGCGGAGGCCATTTTTGCTGATGAAGTCGGGACGCTCGTCCTCGTTCTTCCAAGCCGCTTCGTGTTCGTACTGCGGGCGCTGGGTGAGCACGACATAGTCCGCTTTGATCAGCTCCTCGACGATCTTGCTCGCATCAGGCGCCGTCTGTTTGAAGCCGATGACCGAGGCGGGGCTGGGGAAACTGGTGATGATGCCGGGATTGCCTCGCTCAAGATCCCAGAAGTAGTGCAGGTTGCCGTTGGAGAGGATGATGAAGCGGCAGTTGAGGCTGCGGGCATAGGTGCGGGCCTGTTCCTTGCCGTCGAGAGGGTTGCGCAGCTCGGCCTTGGCTTCCAGGACGATGAAGGGTTTGCCACGGTCATCAAGGAGGAGGAAGTCGACGAAGCCTTTCTTAACCTTATCGAAGTCGTCGCCAAGCTCGTCGGGCTTGAGATTGACCTTGGGCTCCAGCTGGATGTTACCCGGCTTGCCATTCTCTGCGAAGAAGCGCCAGCCGGCCGCTTCGAGCAGCTTGTTGATCTTGATGCGGGCGGCGGCTTCTTTCATAGGGGTGGCCTCTTATTCTTAGTGTAAGCAGACTAAGATAGCACATGGCGATAGGTTCGGGCCGCAGCAAGTAGCGGAACTTGTCATTATCCAAGATCGACAGAGGATCAATCTGCCATCGGCTTGAAATAACCTAGGATACAGGCGCGTTCGCGGACACAGATCTGGATGTGCGCCCGACGCGAAAAACCCGCGCCCTCGTACAGCAATCCGCCTTCGTGAAAGGCGGCACGCACCGAGGCGTACGAGGGAAGCCCGCTGCCTTCTCGGATAGAATGAAGGGTCTTGATGACGGTGCAATCAAGATGACGGAGGATCAAATCCTGAGACTTGCCACGATTGGCAGGGAGTTCCGTCTCGCCCAGAGTCTCTCTCAGCTTCAAAGTCGAGAAGACCAGGCTCACTTCATCACAAGCGACGCTCTCGGTGAGATCCAGGCAAAAGCCCAAATCAAGTACGGCACCAATCACCGCAGGCTTCTTGATCTTGTGGTTCTTGGAGGCCCATTCGAGCGCTCGATCAGGATTGTTTTCCCAGAAGTAAATGCCGTTGCCAAGCCAGTCGTAGTCATTCTCACTGTTCTTGAGATGAATGCCCTCGGCAGCAACTTGCTTGGCGACTTCTTCCTCGCAGCCGTGAAAGCCGAGGATCAAGCCTTTGCGAAGTCGATAGCGTTCGTAGTTGGGCTTCATTCTTGCAGGCGCTTGTCCCAGTTGGGGCCGAAGACCTCGGCGAAATACGGCACGGCCTTGCCATCTTGCTGCAGGATGCCGGCGCGCTTCAGGAACTGGCTGATGTGCTCGCGTCCATGGACGGGGTCCTTGAAGTCCTCCGCGAGACGAGTGCAAGCGGCTCGCAGGATCTCCATTTCCTCGGCATGGCTCATAGGGCGCTGGATGTTGCTGATCATCATTTCATCTCCTGTGTCGCAAAAACACTACATCAAAAGGTTCAGGAAGCAATCAAAAAAGGCGCCGGAAATTCCGGCGCCTTGTCGCGAGGGACTTAAACAAGCTCAGCCCGCGATGATGTTCACCAGTCGTCCCGGCACCGCGACGACCTTCTTGACCGATTTGCCGGCGATCTTTTCGATCACTTCGGGACGGGCAAGTGCCCAGGCTTCAAGGCCGGCGGCGTCGAGAGTGCTGGGAGCCATCAGCTTGACCAAGGGTTTGCCGGCGAGCTGAACCAGGATTTCGACTTCATCGAGAACCAGGTAGGCTTCGTTGTAGACGGGCCAGGGCTCGTAGGCGAGGGTGCTGCTGTGGCCGAGGCGCGACCAGAGTTCTTCACCGATGTGCGGAGCGAAGGCGCTGACCAGTTTGACAAAGGCTTCGACGGCTTCCAGGGGCAATTCGGGGAGCTTGGCGAATTCGTTGCGCAGAATCATCATCTGCGAGATGCCGGTGTTGAAGCCGAAACCTTCGATGGCTTCGCCGACCTTCTTGATGGTGAAGTGCAGGGTGCGGCGCGACTCTTTGCTGAGCTCGACGCCGGACTTGATGTTGGCCTTGACCTTGCCGGTCTCGGCGTCGATCACCAAGGCCCAGACGCGCTTGAGGAAGCCGTAGACGCCTTCGACGCCGGCGGTCTGCCAAGGCTTGGCATCCTGCAGTGCGCCCATGAACATCTCGTAGAGACGCAGGGAGTCGGCGCCGTATTCGTTGACGATCTCGTCGGGAGTGACGACGTTCTTCAGCGATTTCGACATCTTGGCGACGATCTGCTTGAGCTCGCGGCCATCGGTCTTGTGCCAGTACTTGCCGTCCTTGTCTTCGACTTCATCGGAGGGGACGAGGGAGCCGACCTTGTCTTCGTAGGCGAAGGCGAGGATCATGCCCTGGTTGAAGAGCTGCTGGAAGGGTTCGTCGGTGGAGACCAGGTTGAGGTCGAAGAGGACCTTGTGCCAGAAGCGCGAGTAGAGCAGGTGGAGCACGGCGTGTTCGGCACCGCCGACGTAGAGGTCGACGGGCATCCAGTATTTTTCCATCTCCGGGGCCCAGGCGGCGTCGCCGTTGCAGGCGTCGATGTAGCGCAGGTAGTACCAGCAGGAGCCGGCCCACTGGGGCATGGTGTTGGTTTCGCGGCGACCCTTGCGGCCGGTGCGGGGGCAGGTGTAGTCGAGCCAGGCGCCGGCGTTGGCGAGAGGCGATTCGCCGTTGTCGGCGGGGAGGAAGTTGGCGACTTCGGGCAGGACGACTGGCAGTTCGGAGGCATCGACGGTTTCGATGCTGCCGTCTTCGAAGTGGATGACCGGGAAGGGTTCGCCCCAGTAGCGCTGGCGGGAGAAGAGCCAGTCGCGGAGCTTGTAGTTGATCTTCTCGGAGCCGCAGCCTTTGGCTTCGAGCCAGCGGGTGGCGGCGGCCTTGGAGTCTTTCACTTCGAGACCGTCGAGGGCGAGGCCCTGGCCGTTGTTCGAGTTGATCAGCTTGCCGTTGCCGGTCCAGCAGGCTTTGCCAGCGAGGACGGCGTCGACATCGGTCTTGGCCGAGGCGGCTTCTTTGGCGTCGGGGGCGATGATGCACTTGATCGGCAGGTTGAAGGACAGAGCGAAGGCGAAGTCGCGCTCGTCGTGAGCGGGGACGGCCATGATGGCGCCGGTGCCGTAGCCCATCAGCACATAATCGGAGATCCACACCGGGATGGCTTCGCCGGTGACCGGGTTGAGGCCGTAGGCGCCGGTGAAGACGCCGGATTTCTCTTTGCCTTCCTGACGGTCGAGGTCGGACTTGTGCTTGGCTTTTTCGATGTAGGCCTTGACCTCGTTCAACTGGGCCGGAGTGGTGATCTGGGCGACCAGTTCATGCTCGGGGGCGAGGACCATGTAGGTGGCGCCGAAGAGGGTGTCGGGGCGGGTGGTGAAGACGCGGATCTTGTCGCTGCGGCCTTGCAGGGCGAAGTCGACTTCGGCGCCGGAGGAGCGGCCGATCCAGTTGCGCTGGTGTTCCTTGATGCCTTCGGGCCAGTTGACCCCTTCGAGCCCGGTGATCAGGCGTTCGGCGTAGGAGGGAATGCGCAGCTGCCATTGTTTCAGCTCGGTCTTGGCGACGTTTTTGGTGCCGCACTTCTCGTGCGAGCCATCGTTGAGGACTTCTTCGTTGGCGCAGACGGTTTTGCAGTGTTTGCAGAACCACACCTTGGCGCCGGCGAAGTAGGCGAGGCGTTTGCCGGCCTTGTAGTCGCGGACGGCGACGGGGCCTTGGGCGGCGACATCGGCAGGGATGGGCAGCTCGGCGATCGGGCGGCCTTTCTGGGCGGTCTCGTCGAACCAGGTGTCGTAGAGCTTGAGGAAGATCCACTGCGTCCACTTGTAGTAGCCGACGTCGGTGGTGGAGAGTTCTTTATCCCAGTCGTAGGAGAAACCGAGCGACTGGATCTGGCGGCGGAAGGTGTCGCAGTTCTTCTTGGTGGTGATGGCGGGGTGGGTGCCGGTGGAGATGGCGTATTGTTCGGCGGGCAGGCCGAAGGCGTCCCAGCCCATGGGGTGGAGGACGTTGAAGCCCTTCATGCGCTTGTAGCGGCAGATGATATCGGTGGCGGTGTAGCCTTCGGGGTGGCCGACGTGCAGGCCGTTGCCGGAGGGGTAGGGGAACATATCGAGGGCGTAGAATTTCGGCTTGGAGCGATCGGTGCCGGTCTTGAAGGTCTTGTTCTGGAGCCAGTAGGCCTGCCATTTCGGTTCAATGGCGGCGGGGTCGTAGTCGTGGCGGATGTCGCTCATGGGGGATTCCTGGTGGGTTAAAAAAAGCCGCACAAATTAGTGCGGCGAGGGCAAAAAGCGAGAAAGAATCTCTGGCGAATTAGACCTGGTGAGAGCCGTGTCATTTGACGGCCGTGATCTACAGTTTCTGCGTTCCGCTGAACTCTCTTTGCTTGAATCTACAGCTCAAGGACGGCCTCATGACCCCAATTCTCCGCGCATCTATCCTGAACTCCTTCAAAGCGGTCGAACGATCCGAGGTATTCTGCGTTCAGGGCGAGCTGCCGCCCTTGCTTCCCGGCCTTGAAGTGACTGGCGTCGGGCCTGTTGCTCTGCCCCTCACCGCGGCCCACGCACAAGAACTCATTGTCGTCAGCCGTCAGGCACCTTTCGGCAAAGGCGAAAAAACTTTGGTCGACACCAGCGTCCGGCGCACCTGGGAGATCGATGCAAGGCAGGTCAAGCTACGCAATCCGGCCTGGGACAAGGCTTTGGAGGAGGCTCTGGGCAAGGCCAGTAAAGGGCTTGGCCTCGACAAGGGGCGTCTGGTTCCTCATCTCTACAAGCTGTTGCTCTACGAGGATGGAGGCTTCTTTCTCGAACACAAGGATTCCGAGAAGTTGCCTGGCATGGTCGCCTCGATGATCGTTTCTCTTCCCGCCGCCCATCAAGGCGGCGAGCTGATCGTTCGCCACGGCGGCCGCGCCAGTACGGTCGACTTCAGCGCTGAAAAAGGCTTGTTTCAGCCCTTGTGGGCGGCCTTCTATGCCGACTGCGATCATGAAGTAAAACCGGTGTCGGGCGGCTATCGACTCTGCCTCGCCTACAATCTCGTTCTCGAAGGCGCCAAGCTCAAAAGCCGGCAGGCCGAGGGCGGCGCCTTGGCTAAGCTGCGCCAGCATCTCGGCGAATGGCTCAAGATCGGTGAACCGAAGAAGCTGGTCCTTGGTTTGCAATATCAATACACCCGCGATTCGATCCAAATGGCCCAGCTCAAGGGCGCCGATCGCGGCCGCGTTGAGGCCCTGCTCGCTCTCGCCGAGGAGCTCGATCTCGAAGTCTGCCTCGGCAGCCTCTGCCATCATGAAAATTGGGGCGCCGAATACTCCGAACCCTCCCGTTACTCCCGTTCCCGTTATTCTCGTTCGCGCTGGCAGGATGAGGAAGACGAGGAGGATGATGAAGATGACTACAACGAAGAGGATGAAGATGAGGCTCCGGCACTGAAGAAAGGGGCAGTAAAGACCAAAACAGCCGAACTCGAGAAGGTCAGCGCCGAGGACTTCGACGATTCCGCCTGCAAATACGAAGTTAATGATCTTTACGACGACGACATCGGCCTCGAGAATCTGTGCGGTCTGCGCAGTCCTTGGAAGCTCAGTAGCATGGACATTGAAGACGATGAATTGCTGCTTCAGGGTGCGCTCAAAGGGGTGCGCCCGGAGGAATCCTACGAAGGTTACACCGGTAACGCCGGCGAGACCGTCGATCGCTGGTACCGCCATGCCGTCGCCGTCGTCTGGCCGAAGCAGCAGCATTACCGCATTCTTTGCGACCAGGAACTCGATAGCGCTTGGTTAGCTTTCTGCAAGGATTTAAAAAGTGGTCAACTAAGCCAATCCACAGCCGTGCCGGTGGCCCGGCAACTGCTTGACTACTGGCTGCAGAAAGCACCTCGCTGCAGCTGGCGCGAAGGCCTGGAGTCCTGTCAGAACGCTTTCCCCGCCCTCCTGGCCCTGGGCGATAGCGATGTCTTGCGCCTCTACATCACCAGCATCCTGCCCAAGGCGGCCGACGAGAAACCCGATTTCAGCAAGCTTCCCCGCAAGCTCTTGGCGGGATTGACTGAGGATCTCAAGGCGCTTTTCCTGTCGCAACGCGCTCCGAAAAACGCCAGCGTCGAAGCAAAGCGGATGTTCGGTTCTTCCGACACAGTGAACCGCGATTTCGATATCATCGCCGCCGCTTGGAAACAATTGCGCGATCCCCAGCTCCTTTTCTGGGCCTACGAGCAAGCACGCCCCGGCCGGGATGGCCTCAATTCCCTCTCTGCTTTTCGCCTGATTCTCGGCGGCGCCGTCGAGTTCGAACAGCCCGATTTGCTACGCAGTTGTCTCGACTGGCTACCGGAACTCCGGCTCACCTTGCAGGACAGCCGCATCGATATCGCCACTGAGCTCTTGCAGCAATGTGTCGGCAAGGTCTCGCTCCTGCCCCTCGCCCGCGATCATCTCGCCGCAGTGATCGCTGAAATGGCGCCCTTGCGCCGGGAGCCTATACCTTATCCCGATCAATGCCGTCCTGCCAATTACGATTGCGGCGCCAGCTGTGCCCCCTGCAATCAGATGCGGAAATTCCTCGCTCACCCGGCACTCAGTAGTGAACGTTTCGCCTATCCCCAGGCTGAACGCAAACACCTGATCAGCATAGCCGATGACAAAAAGCTGGATGTCAAGATCGACATCGACCGCTCGAAATCGCCGCATAGCCTGATCGTCACCAAGATCGACGCTTCCCACCAGCGCGCCGTCAAACGCTGGAAGAACAACCTCGAACAAATCGCCCGCCTCGAGAAGCTGCTGGCGAAAGCCCACTGAAGGAGTCCTCCCATGGCCTTGAGATTTTCCGAATCCCTCATCTGCGGCGAAATCGATAATCGGACGCCGGGGCGTGTCGTCCTGCAGCTCTGCTGCGCCGGAGCGCCGAAGCTGATCAGGGTGGAGATGGAGGGCGATGCCGCCCAAGATCTCGCTGGACGGCGCTTCCTCTTCTACAATCGGGATTTGATCAAGGTCGGTCGGAACTTTCCCAGCTCCAGCCGCAAGGCCAAGGTCGGGGAGATCAGTGCCTCTCGTCAAGTCAAGGTGCCGGATGTCGAACTTGAATTTCTGCGCGGCGACGATCCCAGCACCTGGCATTGGGAGAAGGCGCTGTGCATCGAGTGGTTCACGCCGGAGCAGGGACGTATGCAAATCGAACTCACCGGCTTCCTCTTCCAGATCGAAGCGCCGAAATGGACCTTGGATGATGCCGGTGAAGAGCGGCGGGCGAAACAAGCGGCGAACAACTTCGGTGAGGCCTTCAATATCCTGCTTGAGGCCGATGAGATCCGCATCGTGCCCGAGGATCCCGGTTTGCGCCGGGCGCAAGAACGGCGGATCGCCGACATGAGGCGGCGGCTCGGCTGGCCGGACGATCAGGCGCCTGCCTCAATGAGCCAGGAAGATCTCGACGAAGAAGAGGAACAACTCCGCGGTCTGTCCTTGATCGAAGGTCAGGATGATGAGTTTCATGATCGTGGCTTGCGCCTGCCGCAGATGCGACAGGAGGAGGAGATCGCCGAGTCCGAGATCGATTTCGAATGTTGGCGCCTGATCTATTTCCTAGCCGGAAATTCCATCTTCCTCGACTGGACCGAGCATCTCAGCAGCCGCGAGCTGTACCGCTACGTCATGACGGAAGTTCTGCCGGAAAGCGGCTACGGCGGCTTCGGTTGGAACCGCCACATCGAGGTGTGCGGTGTCGAAGGGGAGGAGTTCCTCCGTTTCTACGGCGATGACGATGACCGCCGGCTGGCCGCCGAATATGGCAAAAACGTGCCGCCGAAAGAGCCCCTCCGCTACCCCAGAAGAGCGCAGATGCCGCAGCCCTTTTACGGCTGAGCTTCAGCCTTGGATTCTGAAGCAGGCTTGTTTGAGGCGGCAGAAGTTTTCCATCAGGCCCAGTTGTGCGAGTTGGCGGGCGGGGGTGGAGAGGAGCTTGTCGCCGCAGAGGAGG
>CAMCSH010000039.1 GCA_945877655.1 Lentisphaera araneosa HTCC2155
CGTAGCTGTGTCGCTCCCGAGCCGGGACATCAGATTCGGTGGCAGGCGATTGGGGGATCTCGGCGGTCTCGTTCATGGTGGGCTCCTGGTGTTTCGGGTTTTAATAACGCCGCTCGGGCGATTTTGGCCATTCCCGAGTGACCTGAACAAGATCGGAGCTGACACCTTGAGGAGTCATGAAGGCGAAAAGGTCGCGTCCGCTGCCGCCCGTGAGAGTATCGCGTCCACTGGCCCCAGTCCGGATGACGTCATCGCCGGCGCCGCCGTTGATGGCGTCAGTTCCGGAATTGGAGCCGAAAAGGATGTCATTGCCGGAGCTGCCGCTGATCTTCACGCTTTTGTATACCCATGAATTCATCGTGAGAACTCCTGTCATCTTGCTCGCATCGAGCTCTTGATAGATGAAGCTATTACTGTCCAGCACCTTGGCGCCGCCAGTAAGATTCACCTTTTTCACATCTGACAGCGCATCACCGCCACTGACGTTAATTGAGCTCGACATTGAGCTTGAGTTGATATTCAAAATTTCGATTTTGTAGCCAACGTTCGCCGAACTCAATTGAAGCTCGGTCTCACCCGATGCCTCCAAGTTAAAGACGTCATCCGCATGATCAGTCTGACTCGCACTAAGCCGCAGATCAAGATATCCGTTCTCAATGCTGACTTTGCGAAGATCAAGAGCCTCGATGACATTAGCATATCCGTTATGCACTCGGAGCTCTTTAGTATCGGCCATGCGAGCCAAGCTTAGGTTGGCAGTGTACCAATATCCATCACTGACGGGTCCGGAAGTGATTTCCAATGCTTCAACTGATGATGCGTAGGGAGTAACTACGTAATCGGATTGCTTCAAATCTCGATAATTCTCATAATAGAGCGTGTCCTGCCCCTTGCCGCCGTAGATGCGGTCGAAGCTGTTGAGCCAAGAGCCGTAAGCGAAGAAGCTGTCATCTCCATCGCCACCAACGACTCCCTCAGGCCCTTCCTTGAGCGAGATATTGAGACCTTGGACGATGGAAGGCGCAGGTGTGCTAGGGGCATCAAGATTGACTGTGCCCTTGGCGATGGCGGAGCTTTTGCCACTGGGGTCAGACACGGCGAGGGTGTAGGAAGCGCTGGTCGCGCCGGTTTTTTGAACGCTGATCAAGCCGTCGTCGACTTCCTGGTAGCTGAACTTGGTGATGGCAGTGCTTTGGCCGCTGCGGTAGAATTGCAGTCCGCTGGCGCTTTTGACGGTGAAGAGGAAGGCACCATTAAGAGCGACTGGAGTTTCTTCATCGGCGACCTCAAAGAGCCCCGTGTCGAGGACTTGGCTCGAAGCGCTGCCGAGATCGAGCTCCGATAGGCTGAGAGTGGGCAGATCGTTGAGCGTCTTGAAGAGGAAGGGCAGATGGATCTGATCAAGGACCGTCTCGCCTGAGAGAAGGCTGAGGTCCAGGCTAGGACCAGACTGAGAGCCGTCATGGACGATGCTGACCTGACCGGCTTTGAGTTGGGCGATGGTGAAGCTATCGGCTTCCGCTCCCGCCAGCTTGACGCTGAGATTCTGCGAGCCGTCGATCCTGCAGATAAGGGCGTCGACGGCATTGGCAGCAAGGTTCAGGGCCAAAGCGTTGACGGGCAGCATGGCCGTGGTGAGTTTCAGGGTGGCCCCTTCAGTGAGGGTGATCTGGCCGCCGGCGAGGGCGTGGATGGCGACAGCGCCGGATCCCAAGGTGCCCGCGTCGAAATGAACCTTCGAAACGTTGGCGACTGTCGCGACGGCGGCTTTGCCATCGCTATCGACGGCTTGCAGACTGAAGCTCGGCTTGAGGCCTTTGCCATCGTGACGGAAGAGCACAGACCCGGCGTCGACATCATCCAAGCTGAAGGCCTTGCTGAGTTTGCCGTTGAGGTAGAATGCGCCACTTACAACCTTGACGACCTTGAGATTGATGTTGGTCGCATCAGGCGTTTCGGCGTCGCTCACTGCGATCATCGCGCGATCGAGAACGAGAGTTCCGCCATTCTGCAGGCTGAGCGATTCCGAACCGAGGCCAAAGCTCGAGACAATGGGTGCTTGGTTGACGGTCTTGAACGAGACAGGAGCCGCCGCTTCATCGGAGCGGTTGGAGCCGCTGAGAGCAGCGATTGAGAAACTGGGCATCGTGGTGCCGTCGGCGACAAAGTTGATCTTGCCGAGCTTGAGATCGGCGAGCGTGCATCTCGCGGTGAGACCGAGGACGCTGGAGCCCGAGTAAAGAAGGCCACCCGAAACACTGATATCAAGAGAGTCAACAGAGGCATCAAGGGTGAAGAGCCCGGCAGCGAGCTTGAAGGGGCTGCCTTGAACGATGGCAAAGGGCTTGATGGCGGTCAGAAGAGGCATGATGCGATCCTTTTGTTACTTATGGTTCCCATAGGCTAAGGCTTCAATGGGCATGATCAAGGGAAGAGATAAGAACCATAAGAGAGAAAGAGCAGAATCGGATTAGGCAATTAGGCATTTGATTTAAGTCATTGATACTTCAATTCTGTTTTGCCTAAAACAGGACTAGGCAAGGATTAGGCGAAGTAGGCAAAAGGCGGATTTTGCAATGACTTGCAAATTAGCACCCCAGCTAGGTGATCCAGCTGGGGCGGGTTTTCGAGATGGTTTACCAGACATCCTCACGAGGGTCGAAGTCGGGCAAGGGGAGAGTCCTAGACCACGCGTAGCGCTTTCCAGGTTCGCCCTCCACCCTAACCTGCTCCTTGGCCCAGCCGGCGGCGATCAATGCAGCTGTGATTTCATCAAGTGGTACACCTGGCGGCGCATTGGACTCTACCCAGATCTGATTCAGTGAGACCCGGCCGGTTCGCGCCAGAGAGCACAAGACGTAATCCCGCCCGCGACCGCATCGGCCGTCAGCAAGAGCACTTTCCGCCATCAAGCCGATGTCCGCCACAAAGGCACTTGCGCGTTGATCTGAACCCCCTCCTAAATCAGCCGCCGTCTTGAGTTTGCCTATGATCTCATCCAATGGCTGAAGCACCGCCATTCGAGGGTCGTTCACGAGTCCAGACGCCTCGGCTTCCTCTTGGCTTTTGCGATGTTCGCAGAGCCAAAGGAAGTGCTCAGTCAGGCAGCGCTGAAAGGCCGCTTGGCGTTGATGACTGGGGGTCTGCGGGAATGACGAGATCAAGAGACTGCGCACGGCCTCGCCGCAATTGTTGTGCTTGAGGATCATGACTCGCATGGCAAAGGCACGCAATGAGATGGCCTCGCCTTTTACTGATCTGTAGAGGCTTGCCAGCATCTTTTGATCATTGGCGGCGAAGACGAAGCGCAAGCGTGCTTCTCGGATGATGACAGCAGGTCGATGCTTGAGGTTGACCGTAAGCGTCGCGCCTGTAGTGCTTGATTTGATCAGGCTGAGGTGTTCCGCGGCCGCCTTTTTGCCACTGACAGTGATCTCCTCGCCGATGATGCAAGGGGTGCGCAGCAGCGGCTCGCGGAAATCGGCATGAGCAAAATCCTCGTAATTCATCGAGCCGCCAAAGACACCGGCGACCCCAGCTAAGAACATTGACTTGCCGTTGTTCGGCTCGCCCCACAGGAAGAACGCAGGTAAGGGCTCCGATAAGCTGGTGAGTGAGCTCAGCCAGCGAAGTAAGAAGGCGTGATCCCGCGAATCTGGCATGAAGAGCTCCAGAAAGGTGGCGGCGACCTGATGGAATTGCGCTCGCCCACGAATTCTGTAAGGATTGTAGGCGTAATCCTTTCCTTGGATTTCACCTGCCCCCGGCAGCGAGGCGTCGCCGAGAATTGAGCGCACCCGCAAGGTGTGTCTGCCGATCATCTCCGCCGCGTTGCTATCTGGAGCGATGACTCCTTGGGCACGCCAGGTCGCAACTTGCATCATCTGGCTCGCCGCTTGAAGATTGATCGCCTGCTGCAAATCGAATTCCCCTGACTCCTCATCAAACAGGAAGCCACTATCCTTGTCAGTGCCCACGGTCAAGAACAGTGCCGGATGGCCGGATGGCGACAGAATGCGGAATCTGGACCGAAAATCACCTGGCACTGCTGGTTGCGCGACTGGAGCCATTTCCGGAGTCAGTGCAGCCGATGCGTCAGCAAGTTTTTCTGGATCGACACCAATCTTCTCTAATGACTTCAGCCAACCGAGTGGCAATGGAGTGGGTTTAAAGATCTCCAATTCCTTGAGGATGCGCTTCGAAGCTGCATAAATCTGGCCACTGCCACAGGCCGCAACAGCGTCTTCGAGCTGGGTCTTGCGCCATCCCTTGCCAAGCAGGATGACGCGCAGGCCCGAGGCCTTGTCGCGATCTATAAGCTCCATCAAGCGCATTCGACAGAAGCTAGCGAGATCATCGGTCACGACCAACTTGCAGAAGGCGGTCACGGCCTCGCAAGAGACGACTGGGAATGATGAATCATGCCGAGTGGTCATGACATTTTTCTCGTCCCACCAGCCGAATCGCAGTCGACCTTGCCTCGCCGGGATCTCGATCATGCCGCCGGACTCGACGAAGCCGGCGATATCCAGGATGTGAGGATCCATGCCGAGGTGATCGGCAATGAGGGTGATGCTCATCGGAGCCACCTCGTCAATCGCTCAATTTCCCGGCTGTCTTCGCTGAGGTTCTTGGCGGCAGCCCGAGCGGCGTCCATGACTTCCAGACGCGTCTTCGGAGTCAGTCGCCGCCCCGCGAAGGCATCCTTGAGAATGCCCATGCGTTTACAAGCGTTCCTGCAAGTGGCGCGGAAGGGGCGTATCGAAATCAACAAGCCATCTTCACGATGACACAGCCGGCACTTGGCCCAGAAAACAAAGGCATCTGGATGGGGGCGGACTTTCTCAAAGGGCATGAGGAGCTCGGCCACAGTCATGTCGGGATTATCGCACATTGAGCACCTCCTTGAGCAGCGCGCGTACTTGGCGTTTCAGAAGGCGTAGGGACGCGACCTTGGATAAATGATCGCACTTAAGCTTTTCAATCTTGAGGGAGAGCTGCGCCAAGGCTTCGGCGGGCTCCATCCGGTTCAAGGACTTGCGGCTTCGGGGTTTGGCGTTAAGCTTGGGAGTGTTCGGCCCACCAGGGTTAACAGATGTCGTCGAGGTTGCACCCTCGGCGACTTCTCTTTGCTTGGATTTGACTTTCATGGTGCCATTGGGTTTCTTGTGGTTTGGGTTTGTGGCGGCTTCAGGGCATTTTGAGCTCATGGCGCCACCTCGGAAGTGATCGGGCAGGGCCAGTCGATTGTGGAACGCACCTTGTACGAGTGAATTCCTGCCTCAGCTAGGAGCTCTTGTCGCAATTGAAAAGGCATCTGCTCTCCGCGAGCGTGCATGAGCAACTCAATCACGTGGATGAGGTGGGCTTTCAGCGGCGCCAGAGAAGCCGTGGTGGGGCTTCTGCACAGGGCTTCGTGGATATCAAGGAGCTGAGTCTCGATGGAAATGAGGGTGGCGGAGATTTCCGCGGAGCTGGATTCTGGCATGGCTTAGGCCCCCCGAGCTTTGGCGATGAACGCGGCTACATCGTCAGCACAGACCCCGACAGCACCGGGTGAAAGCTGGACTTTGCGGAGACGACCCAAGCGCATCCACAGACGCACGGTCACCACGGCGATGCCGAGAGCTTGGGCGGCCTCTTTGACCCGCATCACACGAGGCGGTGCAGTGGCAGTCTCGACATCAGGCGCGACATCAACGGCGGCGAAGTAAGATTTGAGCGCGGCCTCAACCTCTTCAAGGCGAGGAGCGCGGCGGATGACCGCGCCAGCTTCTCCTGGCTCTTCGATGACAATATTCTCAAGTGCCAAGGGCAAGAGCGTCACTTGCTGCGGCTTGTACTTGAGGAAGCGAATTGCCGCAGGGCGGCGGTGATTATGGCTCATGTGTATTCTCCGGGTTGCTTTGATTGGTTCTCACTCTCACTGCTTGCCGAGCCGAATTACTCGACATCACTACAGCTAGCCTTGAAAATTTTGATTCTCAAGGAATGATCCAGCGCAATAACTATCATATCAAGGGTACAAATTGGCATGACTGCGAAATCACCACGGGGAACCGGCCGTCTTTATTTGCGCGGAGGCGTGTACTGGCATCGGTTACGGGTGAACGGGATTGAGAAATGCCAGTCGACACGCTGTAAAACTTTAAAAGATGCGGAGTTTTGGCTTAAAACCCGACCTCAGTACGGCACACAATTGACGACGCTCGAAGTCGTCGCTCTGAATGAATGGATGAAGCAGCATAAATTGGGCTGTGTTAAAGCTGCGCGAATAGTCGGATGCACCCCGATGACCATCCAGCGCTGGCGCAAGGGTGGATCTATTCATGGAGCACAACGCCGCCTACTTTTATTCGTCCTAAGCCCCAAACAGCATATTAATCTTGGGGCGGATGGCGGGTCTGCTTTAAATGCCGATATCGAAGTCAAGCTCCGAGCATTGTTAGTGAAGGCAACAGCTAGGTCCAAAAAGAACGGAGTCGATCTTGGGGAAGTCTGGTTCGGTGCTGACATGATGCACATTCTCGCTGCCATCGGCAACGAGATTGGTAACTCTGACCAATCTCTTGAAGCTAAAAATGAGCACGCCCAGATGATCGAGCAAGCCTCAAATGAAGCCAAGAATAACGCGTTCAAGACCGAGCTTAAACTAGATAAGGCGCGAAAAATGGGCTTGAGCCAAGAAGAGATCAAGGCGGAGGAATGCGAGCCACTCTGCGACTACATCGCCAGAAACAGCAGTGATATCATTGCCGCCATCAGGTTTATTCAGCAAGCCTACATTCCCTATTTTCGCGACATCCAAGGGGATATGGATGACGAACAGAAAATCACAGCAATTGTTCTTGCTGCGGCAGGATTCAGAAGTCCGAATAAGCTGATCGAGCATTATCTCACCAAGTGCAATAGCTGCCCGCCTGAAAATGACCCTCCATGTCCTCAGCAAGTCCTGGATGCAGTAGCTTACCTTGCGAGTCGAAGAACTAAAAAGCACTACACGATAGGCGTCGTGCCTCATCGACGGGATGAGGATCTTCCTGCTGCTCAGAAAGAGCGACCCACGGTCATCGGCAGCTTTCGAGACGGCGTAAGCTGTGCTCAAACACCCTCACACACCAGCCCACACAAAAAAAGAGCTGCCCGCCTTTGAGACGATGCAACCGGGAGAGGAACTGAAGCGGCACCAAAAGCGAGCAGGGAACCTCGCGTCTGGCTACGCAGCTGTTGACTTCGGCAGCCGTCAACAAGTGGGAGCGCTTCAAGTTTGAAGCGATGCACCCAGGAAAGCAATGCACCTCGCCCGGGGCTACGCATCTGCCACCTTCGACAGCTGGAAACAGATGGGAGCGCTTCAATGAGTGACGCACTACACCCACCACAATGGCAAGCTCTGTGACACCCACCGCAAGCTATCTCCTTTCCAGCGGCAGGCAAGAGCGATGCAGGCCGCAAGGCTGCAGCCAGCAAAGGGTGCCGATAAAAGAAGCCTGCAGCATGAAGTCAAGACGGACGCGAGGCGGCGCTTTCCTCTCGCATCTTGCGGCGGATCAAATCACGAATCGGGCGCGAGCCTTCCGGCAGCGGCTTGCCCTCATTGGCGCGCACTTGCTCGACTATGCGGCGATAAGCTGCATGGCTCAGAGTCGGCGTGAGTTCAATAGGCTTGGCCATGCTCAATCCACCAAAGGGCGAGCGTAGACTTGTAACACCGTGGCGACTTGCTCTTGCCCGATCTCGCCGCAAGCGGCATGAATGCTGAGCCGATACAAGTCCATCTCTTCCATTTCCAATTCCCAACCATTCATCAACAAGAAAACCACGGCGGCGGCAGTGGCGGTGCGCTTATTGCCATCGATGAAGGCGTGATTCTTGATCAGACCGCAGAGATAGGCCGCAGCCATGCCGAAGGGGTAGGAATAAAGGTAGTCACCGAATGAAGCTTGCGCCTGCATGACGGCGCTTTCCAACAGGCCCGGATCGCGCAAAGCTACTTCGCCGCCATAGCGGTCAATCTGGTCTTGATGGATCGCCAAGACCTCATCCACAGAGAGGAAATAAGGCTCCACTCCTGCTTCACTCACCGAGCTTGCGCAGGCAGTTGCCGAAGCGCTCATTGGTGCGCTTCAGAGCCTCTTGCAGCGGCATCCGGGGCTTGGACGCAGGGGCAGACGAAGCCGTGGTGTTAGACGGCTTGGGAGAGGCGGCGGCAGGCTTGGCATTTTGGCGCATGTTTAAGGACTCCGGGAATCTTTGAAACAAGATACGCCACCTCGCCGCCGCCGCCAACTATCACGCCTTAGCAAGCCCTAAAATTCCTTGTGTCGCAAAACGCGACAAATGCACATGTAGTGGGAAGTTCAGTGGGAATATGACTCAATTTAAGCACAAAATTAAGGGTCTCATAATCCCTTGGTTTCCGGTTCAAATCCGGGTGAGCCCACCACATTTAAGCTGCAACGCGAGGCACTTACGAAAGTAGGTGCCTCGCTTGTTGTCGATAAATCTAGTGCGCCAGCCGTTCCGCAAGTTGCTCGGCCCCGAACCGGAAATCCGGCGAGCGGTCTAAAACCCGTACAAGCCCTGTTCAGCGGCTCAATGCGGCGCTAAGCTCAGATTGAACAACCCCCATCATCATTCATGCTCACTCTCATCCACGGCAGCGGCTTCCTGGCCGAACGGACGCGGCGCCAGACCCGTTTTCTCGGGCTGGAGTCGCCGCGTCTCTGCTCCGATCTGCAAACCGAGATTCTCAACGCGCCGCGAGGTCAGGCCCTGCTCATCTTGCGAGCCGGCGCCTTGCTGCGGCAGGCCTGGCGTCCCTGGCAGGAGATCAGCGACAAGGCGTTGCTGCTCTGCGGGGCGTGCTGCGACGAGCATGGTGCGCTGCAGCCGGAATGGGAAGACTGCTTCCGCTTTTGCGGCGGCGATCTGGCTCGATTGGAAGACGGCGTCGAAGCACCTGCAGCGCCGGTCTTTTGGCTGTCGCCGGCGGCGGTGAAGGAATGGCAGGAAAACGGCGGCCATCCCGGCTGGCTGCAGCGCCCGCCGAGCAAATGGCGTTGGCTGCACAGCTCGCGTCTCGATGCCAGCCTATCGACCCAGCCGCGCATCATCCAAGTGATCACCAGCTTGCAGCAGGGCGGTGCAGAACGCATCGCCCTGGAACTGCACCAGGAGCTCGCGAGCCTCGGCTGGAGCTCGCGCCTGATGGTCATCGGCCGCCCCGGCCGCCTCGAATTTCCGCGTCCCCCGGGCCTGATCGACCTCGGTTCGCTCGGTCGCGGTCCGGCCCTCGGACGCGGCTTGGAAACGGCGCTTAATCGCGGCACCGATCTGATCCACGCCCACCTTCTCGACGCCGCCGAATTGCGCCAGATCGCCGCCAGCGGCATCCCAGTGGTCAACACTCTGCACAACCGCCGCCGCGCCTGGCCGGAAGGTCTCGACCAGCTCGAGACCGGCGTCCTCCGCCTCGTCATCGCCTGCTCGCGCCAGGTAGGTGCCGATCTCGACAAGTGCGCTTCGCCTCTTCCCTGGCGCTGCATCTGGAACGGCGTTCGGCCGGAACCGCTGCGCCTCAACGCCACCCTCGCCAACCACGCCGCGGCACTGCGGGCCGACCTCGGTCTGCACCAGAGGGATGTGCTGCTGCTCGCCCTCGCCAACCCGCGGCCGCAAAAGCGCCTCGAGCGCCTGCCGGAGATCGCCCGCCGTCTCGAAGCCCTGCTCGGCCCGGGTGTGGAGGTCCACCTCGCCATCGCTGGCGAGCCGCACGACCGCCTGCCGGAGGCGCAGGCCTGCGCCGAAGCGCTGAAGGCGGAGGCGCTGCGTTGCGGCATGGCCGGGCGCCTGCATCTGCCCGGCTCGCTGACGCCGGAACAGGTGCCGGAATGGCTGCACGCCGCGGACGCCCTGGTGTCGTGCAGCGATCACGAAGGCCTCAGCTTGGCCCAGCTCGAGGCGCTGTTCGCCGGACGACCGGTGGTCGCCAGCGCCTGTGGCGGCGAGGAAGATCTGCCTTCCAGCCTGGCCCTGCGCCTCCTGCCGTTGCCGGGCGGAGCCGAAGAGGAGGAGACCTTCCTGAACTCCTTCGCGCAGCATCTGCGGGGCGTCGTCCTCAGCCGCCCAAGCTGTTCGCCGAGCCTGCTGAGCTCCTTCACCTCGGCCACCATGGGGCGACGCCACGATCTCATCCTGCGGCAGATCCTCGCCCAGGAAAAGGGTTCCAGCGACGATCTGGTCATCGTCACCAACAACTTCTCCACCGGCGGAGCGCAAAGCTCGCTGCGGCGGCTGATCCGCCAATTGACGGCTCGCGGACGGCGCATCCGCCTCTACACCCTGCAAGAGAAACCGGAGTTTCCGACGCCTGGCACCTTGCGCCTGCGCAGCGCCGGCTTTGACATCGAGAGTCTCGATCTGCGCGACCATGAACTGCCCGAGGCCTTGGCGCCCTTGCTCGAGGCGATCCAGGCGACCCCTCCGCGCGCCTTGGTCTTCTGGAACGCCTTGCCGGCGGTGAAGTGCCTGCTGGCCGACTCTTTGCTGAGCTGTCCGATCTGGGACGTAAGCCCCGGCGAGATGCTTTTTGCCTCCTTGCGTCGCGAATTCGAGCAGCCGCGTCCCGGCCACAGCTTGCGCAATCCGCAAGATTACGGCCGCCGTCTGAGCGGCTTCGTCTGCAAATACCGCGACGAAGTGGCGGAGGTGCGGCAGGAGCTCGGTATCGAGGCGCTGTGCATCGCCAACGGCGTCCCCTTGCCGGCGCATTCACCGGAGTATCGCGACGCCCCGGCGCTGCTGCGCCTCGGCAGTGCTGCCCGCCTGCATCCGCAGAAACGCCTGGAAGACCTGCTCGCGGCGCTGGCGATGGTGAAAGACCGCCTGCCGCCGTTTGAGCTCAGGATCGCCGGCGGCACCGAGGACGCCGAGTATGAAGCCCGCTTGCGCCGTCAAGCGCAGGAGAGCGGCCTGCCGGTGACCTGGCTGGGAGAAGTCCACGACCTCGCCGCCTTCCATGCCGAGCTCGACGTCTTCGTCTCGATTTCCGAGCCGGCGGGATGCCCCAACGCCTTGCTCGAAGCGATGGCCGCGGGGTTGCCGGTGGCGGCAACCGCCCGGGCCGGAGCGATGGACATGATTCGCGATGGCGTCGACGCCTTGCTCAGTCCGCCTTCCGATGCCGAGGCACTGGCCGGCTCGCTGCTGAGACTCAGCCAGGATGCGAAATTGCGCCGCCGCTTGGGCGTAAACGCGCGTGGGCGCATCCGTGAGCTCTTCTCGGTCGAACGCATGGCCGACGACTACGAAAAACTGTGGTTCGGCTGAGCTCAAGACCGGAGAATCTTCGGGCCAGCGCTTGTATTTCGTCGGCTTTTGTAGTGGATTGGTTTCAACCAAACCCGACAGGAGACCTTCTTGATGATTATGCCTCTGCTGCTTGCTGCTTATCTTCTCCTGGCCCCGATGCCGATGGCCGAAGATAAAAAACCTGCGCCCGAGCCGGCGAAGAAAGAGACCAAGAAACCGGTGAAGAAAGGGATGGAGCCGCATCAGCTGGCCAATCCGATCGATTTCGACATCCCGGAAGAAAGTCTGACCGAGATCGCCTGCGGCTTCGCTTCGCAATCCGAAGTCAGCCATTACCACGTCTGGTTGCCCAAGGGCTACAAAGACCCGGCCAATGCCAAGCGCCTATACCCGGTCATGATCATCGACGATGCCGGCGGCAACTCGCAGAACAAATGGAAGCAGTTCGAAGACTTTGTCAAAGACACCGGCTACATCTGCGTCATGCCGGTGGAAGTGAAAAACGGCGAGATGAAGCCGATCATCATGCATTACAACGCCATTTTGAATGACCTGCCGGAGCGTTTTCGCCTTGCCCCGGCTGCTGGTCTGTTCACAGGCTGCTCCGGCGGCTCTCGACGCGCAGGTTTCATCTCCGCCGAATTCAGTGACTACATGGGTGGCGTCCTTCACTCGGCTGCCGTCGGGATCAATTACTGCAAAGAAAAGCACATGTTCGGTGCGGCAGTTCTCGGCGACCATGACTACAACATCGCGGAAATGGCGAGGTTGGTCGGAGCTCTTGGCGAGAAACGCGGCTACTACCGCTACTTCGACGGCGGGCACGGTTGGTTCACGAAAGAAGATGGCGAATTGGCGCTGGACTGGTTGATTCATCACATCGGCACCCGGCCCAAGCCGATGCTTGCCGACGATCAGGTCAAGCCCTTCATTCTGCATTTCAAGCGTCTCGCCGAAGGTTCAAGTGTTCCCTTGGTAAGCCATCTGAATTTGACGCGTTGCAACGAGATCTTGAAGCTCCACCCCAAGCTCAAGACAGATCCGGAACTGAGTGAATTTGCCGCCAAGCTGAATGCTGACATCCTCAAGATCAGTCAGGATCCGGCCTTCAAAAAAGAGTGGAACGCCGATCAGGCTTTCCAGAAAGCTTATTTCAAGTCTTGTGTTGAAGATTTTGCCAACGGCCTGCCGAATAACGGCTCCCTGCAGAGCGCCGCGCAGAAGTCATCAGTCCGGAGTCTCTCTGAAAAGCTGATTAAAAACGCCTTGAAAGCGTTGGAGAAAGTCGCCAAGGATTTCCCCGGCACTCAGGCTGCGGAGACTGTCGGCACAGAAAAGGCTCGACTCGAGAAATTCCCTGAAGACTGGAAGTGAGTTCAGCGTGCTGCTTCCACCAGCCGATCGCAGCACGCACACATTATTTTCCTGACGAACCCACTGGATAAACATCCCAGGAACTTGCCGCGCAAGTCTTTAGACCCCCTTGTCAAGATTTGTCGATTTTCAATAAGTCCCTTGTATTTAATAATTTGCGCTATAGGCTTGGGTCCGTCCTTACCAGTCACCCTGACTGATGAAGACAGAAGCGACACACCGAAAGCTACTACATTTGCTGGATATGCTGAGGCATCGCGAGAAATAAGAAACCCCAATGGAGATACTCATCATGTCCACTAAACTTTTTGTCGGCGGCCTCAGCTGGGACACCAACGAAGAAAGCCTCCGTTCCGCCTTCGGTTCGTTCGGCGAACTCACCGAAGCCAAAGTCATCAACGACCGTGAAACCGGCCGTTCGCGCGGCTTCGGTTTCGTTGCCTTCAGCAGCGAAGAAGCTGCCCGTGAAGCCATCGAAAAAATGAACGGCGCCACTGTCGACGGCCGTCAGATCCGCGTCAACGCGGCTGAATCCCGTCCCGAAGGCGAATCCCGTGGTCCCCGCTCCAGCGGCGGCGGCGGCGGTTACGGCGGCGGCGGCCGTTCCAGCGGCGGCGGCTACGGCGGCGGCGGTGGCGGCGGCTACGGCGGCGGTTCCGGCGGCGGCTACGGCGGCGGCCGTTCCAGCGGCGGTGGCGGCGGCTACGGCGGCGGCGATCGTGGCGGCAGCTCGCGCGGCGGCTACAGCCGCGCTTAAGTCTCCGACTTAGCGCAACAAGAACGGCTCCCGCAAGGGAGCCGTTCTTGGCGTTTGCAGGTGACGCGGCAACCGCAAACTCCGTCAAATTTCATCGCCTGCTTCTTGTCAAGCGCGCGAGCTCCCTTAGCATATGCGGCATTCCAAGTCAGCCCGAGGCTCCTGTGCAGATTCAACCTCCTTCGATCATCGTCAAAGACACCGGTACCATCAAAGGCCGCGGCGCCTTCGCCCAGGTCAAGATCCCTGCCGGCTCCCTGGTCGAAATCTCCCCGATCACCGTGATCAATGCCCATATCTCGCAATTGCCCGACGACCTGCGTTGCATCGTCTATTGCTGGGGCGAACTCTGCCGCGACGGCGACGCCCTCGCCATCGCCCACGGCTACGGCTGCATCTACAACCACGATCAGTGCGCCAACCTGCGCTACAGTCCCGACCCGGCCAACAAATCGATGCACTACTATGCCGTGCGCGACATCTTCCCCGGCGAAGAGCTGACGATCAATTACAACGCCGTCGATGGCGACCCCGCTAACCTCGACCCGGATTGCTGGTTCAAGCGCATGGGCATCACGCAGATTTGAAACTCAATTAAGAATTAAGAATTAAGAATTGAGCGGCAGTTCAGCCGTTGTGCCCTAGTTGTGCCCTAGTTGTGCCCTAGTTGTGCCCTAGTTGTGCCCTAGTTGTGCCCTAGTTGTGCCCTAGTTGTGCCCTAGTTGTGCCCACCCTTACTGCGGCAAACGGCGATAGGCCTCGGTGGCGCGCTGCAACTTGTCGGTAGCGGCTAGGCGTTCCTCGTCGCTGACGTGCCCGAGACGGTCGGGATGACAGCTTTTACAGATCTCCCGCCAGGCGCTACGCATTTCCTCGAGACTCGCCTCGGGCGGGCAGCCGAGAATTTCAGCTTCAGCGGCAAAGGGAGGCAGGGCGCGTGAAGCGATCTTGTCCCACTGGCTCAAAGGCAGCCGGAAGGCGGTGAACAAGGCCCGAAGCTGGCGATCCTGCCGGGCCGACAAGGGACCATCACAAAGCGCCAGGCTGACGAAGAGTTCCATCACCTTGACGCGCTGCTTGCGGTCATGCCGCCAAGCCTCGGCGAGCTCGTTCATCATCGCGGTGAAAGAACGCGGAGTCTGCCGCTGTTGATTGAAGACAACGCCGGCTTGGCGACGCGAGTCCTCGCCCATCGACAAAGCCACTGCCATGTAGAGGCGAAGGCAGTCGATCTCATCCTGCGACACCGAGCCGTCGCCAGCCGCGATTTCTGCGGCGAGCGCAAAGGTGTTGTCGAAGAGGATCTGCCGACGTTCCTGCGGATCCATCGGCACCGCTTTCGGATCCGGCTCGACCTTGTCCTTGCTGTCGATGAACATGTGCCCGATCGCCGCACCCGCCGCGGCGCCGAGCGGACCCAGCGCCATCCCGAGAGAGCCGCCAAGAAGTTTTCCGTACCACATCAGTGCGCCCCCCGCAAAATATTGTTGATGCAATAGATCATCAGCCAGAAGCTGAAAATCAGCACCAGCAGAGCGAGGACGGAGCGGAGGATTTTTTCGCGGTTGGTCATGGTTGCCGTTAGGGAGTAAGGGAGTGAGGGAGTCAGGGAGTGATGAGGCTGAACTCCCTCACTCCCTTTGAGTTGTTAAGCCTGCCGCCTTGAGCATGCCGGTGGCGGTGCGGGCGAGGGTGCCCTGGCGTCCCCCGAGAAGCTCTTCGATGTCGGCGAGATCGGCTTCGCAGCGAGTCCGACGGCTACCGCCGGGAAGCAGCGCTTCGACGGCCGGAACCAGCTTGGCCGGGACGACATCGCCTTGCAGGAATTCCGGGTAGACTTCGCGGCCGGCGATGATGTTGGGCATGGTGAAGAAGGGCAGCTTGACCAGCAGACGACCAATGAACACCGTCACCGGGTTCATCTTGTAGGCCGAGACCAGCGGCAGTCCGACGATCGCCGCCTGGATGGTGACGGTGCCGGAGGAAGCGAGGCCGGTGGAGGCGCGGCGCATCACTTCAACCGCGGTACCGACTTCGACTTGGAAGGCGAGAGGATCGGCACCGAGCTTGTCGAGGCGTCGGCGGATCTCGGTGGCGAGGGATTCGCGGGGGGACGGGATGACGAAGCGCAGCCGCGGATGCGATCGCTTGAGTTCTTCGCAAGTGCGCACGAAGGGCTCGAGAAGGCGGTCGATCTCGGAGCGTCGCGAGCCGGGGAGCAAGGCGAAGAGATCGGGGTCGCGAGTCACCGGCGCGTCGCGGCTGAGCAGCTCGACCAGCGGGTGGCCGTGGAACTCGACTTCGTAATCGTGCTTCTTCCAGAAATCGACCTCGAAGGGGAAGATGACGAAGAGCCGTTTGACGACTCGTTTGATCGTCGGGATACGGCCCGCGCCCCAGGCCCAGACCTGCGGGCTGATGTACCAGATCACCGGGATGCCGAGCTTCTCGAGTTTTTTGGCGTAGCGCAAGTTGAAGCCGGGGTAGTCGATGAGGACGACCGCGGCGGGCCGCTCGGCAGCGGCGAGGCTGACGAACTGATTGAAGACGCGAAGAAAGGTAGGCAGGATCTTAAGCACTTCGACGAGGCCCATGACCCCGAGTTCGGAGGAGTCGACGATGAGCTCGACCCCGGCCTGGCGCATGGCGCTGGAGCCCATGCCGCGCAGGCGCAGCTCCGGCAATTGCGCCTTCATCGCCAAGGCCAATTCCGCGCCATAGAGGTCACCCGAGCTTTCGCCCGCGATGATCCAGATTTCCTTCTTGACTTCCATTTTCCCCGCCGAGTCCTGAAATTGCTGGCCGCAACTTAATCCGCGGAGCGGTTTTTCCTTGCCGCTTGAGATGAGACAAGCCGCAATCTCGGCGCGGACGAACAGGGTTTTCATCCTCACTAAAACCGACGCGGGCGATTGCAGGCGGCGGCGAGCGTCTTAAAGTGGGCAGCATCATGAAGACCTTATAAACATTGACGGAGTTCAGGACATGGCGAAAATCATCGACGGCAAAGCGATCGCGGCGGAAGTGATCTCGGAATTAAAGGCGGAAACCGCAAAACTGGCGAGCCACGGCATCGTCCCCGGTCTCGCCGTCGTCCTCGTCGGAGAAGATCCCGCCTCGCAAGTCTATGTCGCCAGCAAAGAGAAGACCGCCCGCGAACTGGGCTTCCGTTCCGACAAGATCGTCCTTCCCAAAGACGCCACCCAGGCAGATCTGCTGCGCGTCGTCGAAGATCTCAACAACGATCCCGGCATCCACGGCATCCTGGTCCAAAGCCCCCCTCCCCCGCAAATCAACGAAGAAGCCGTCATCCTCGCCATCGATCCTGCCAAGGACGTCGACTGCTTCCACCCCTTCAACGTCGGCAAGATGCTTACCGGCGCCCACGACGGCTTCCACCCCTGCACCCCGGCAGGCGTCATGGTCCTCCTGGAACGCTCCGGCATCGACACCGCTGGCAAACACGCCGTCGTCATCGGCCGCTCCAACATCGTCGGCAAACCGATGGCCGCCCTGCTGATGCAGAAAGGCAAAAACGCCGATGCCACCGTCACCATCGTCCACTCGCGCACCAAGAACCTCGCCGAACACGTGGCCCGCGCCGACATCGTCGTCGCCGCCATCGGCAAGCCCGAATTCGTCCGTGGCGACATGGTGAAAGAGGGCGCCGTGGTGATCGATGTCGGCATCAACCGCATCGCCGATGCCTCGACCAAATCGGGCACCCGCCTAGTCGGCGACTGCCACTACGCCGAGTGCTCCGCCAAGGCGAGCGCCATCACCCCCGTGCCCGGCGGCGTCGGTCCGATGACCATCGCCATGCTGATGCGCAACACCCTCGCCGCCTGCCGCCGCGCACATGGCCTGGCATAAGGAATCCCCCCGGCTCATGAGCCACACTCCCCACCCCGGCATCGACCCCAACGCCACCGCCATCGTCCGCGCCCTCCGCCAGGCCGGCTACGAGACCTACATCGTCGGCGGCGCCGTCCGCGACCTCCTCACCGGCATGAAGCCGAAGGACTTCGATATCTCGACCATGGCGACGCCGGAAGAGGTGAAACGCATCTTCGGCCGCAGCGCCCAGATCATCGGCCGCCGCTTCAAGATCGTCCACGTCCACAAGGGACGCCACGTCTACGAGATCAGCACCTTCCGCCGCACCCCGACCATCGAAGAACGCAAGCAGCGCGACAACGACGACGGCGTCATGGTCTGGTCGGACAACTGCTGGGGCTCGCCGCGCGAGGACGCCTGGCGCCGCGACTTCACCGTCAACGCCCTCTTCCTCGACCCGCTCGACGAAGACTGCATCATCGACTTCTGCAAAGGCCGAGAAGATGTCGAGGCCGGCATCGTCCGCAGCCTCGGCGACCCGCTGGTCCGCTTCGCTGAAGACCCGGTGCGGATGCTCCGCGCCCTGAAGCTCGTCGCGCAACACGAATTCCGCCTCAACGACGACGTCGCCGCCGCCATCCACGAGCTCGCTCCGCGCCTCGCCCAGGTGTCGCAGCGCCGTCTCTATGAAGAAATCCTTAAGCTTACGCACAAGCCCTATCTGTCGCGGATGATCGAGCTTTGCGACGAGTTCGGCCTGCTCGAACACCTGCTGCCGCGCGCCTCCAAGCTCTTCCTGCAAGAGGAGGAGCGCGACGCCGTCCTCCACCTGCTCACCCTCCGCGACGAACGCGTCGAGCACGGCGCCAGCCTGTCGCGCGCCTATTCGCTCGCCGCCCTGTGCTACCGCTGGGTCGAGATCCGCCTCAACCACGGCTCGAAGTTCGGCGACGGTTGGGCTTCCTACGCCGGCTACGATCATGACGTCCGCGACGCCATCGAAGAATTCATGGCGCCGCACAACGTCACCCGCTTGATCGCGGCGCGGGTGCGCGACACTCTCATCCTGGTGCAGCGCATCCGCTACGGCGGCAAGGCCCTGAAACGTCTGCAGCGCCACCCCGACTGGCGCTACGCCGTGCTGCTCTATGAAACCCTCGCCGACATCTTCGATTGGCCGGAAGTTCCGGTCCACGAAGGCGGCCACAACTTCCATCATCATCATGACGACGACGAGGATGAGGACGAGGAATCTGCCGCCGCCTCCGATGACGAGGATGAGGACGAGGAAGAAGGCGCAGACGCCGACGAAGATGAGCTTGCAGAGCCAGTCGCTCCCGGCGAAATCAACGGCGAAACCCAGTCGGGCAAGCCGAAGCGCAAACGCAAACGCCGTCGCAAGAAGAAGAAATCTTCGGGTGACGGTGCAGCTGGAGGTGAAGCTTGATCCGCTCCTTCTTCAAACTGATCCTGATCCTCCTGCCGCTCAGCCTGGCGGTCTACGCCGCCGGCCGTTACAGCGAGGAACGCAACAACTCTCGCCTGTTGGCCCAGCCGAAACAGGTCGAAGAGCGCGCCAAGATCGCCGAGAAGGCCGAGGTTCCCACCGCCAAGCCGGTGCAGAAATCGCCCGAGCCGGTGCGCGCCATCGCCCTCGTCAACGAGCTGGCCTTCTCCAAGATCCCCGGCGCCGCCCTACCCAACGTCCGCAACGTCCGCAGCGGCATCGCCATCGACCTGGTCAAGCGCCGCGTCCTGTGGGCGAAAAACGCCGACTCCGTCAACCCGGTCGCCTCGCTGTCGAAAATGCTGACGACGCTGATCGGCTTGGAAACCTGCGCCGAAGCCGGTGGCAAGCTCAAGCTCAGCACCGCGGTGCCGATCTCCAGCGCTGCCCGCACCACAGAGGACAGCAGCTTCCTGAGGAAGTATCCCAATAAATCGGTCAGCATGGAAGAGCTGATGCTCTCCGCCATGGTCCATTCCTGCAATGACTCCTGCGTTTCGATTGCCGAAGCCATCGACGGCGGCACCGATCGGTTTGCTAAACGGATGAATGAACGCGCTAAGAATCTCGGCATCAGGGTCGGCGACAAGGCAGCCAACTTCCACAACCCCAATGGCCTGCCGATCAAGAAAGAGGGTGTCGAAATCGCGCAAAACTCGTGCAGCGTCAACGACCTCTTCCGCATCGTCATGGAGCTGCACAAGCACCCGAAGGTCTTCTCCTGGACCCGCCAGCCCGAATGGCGCCTTCCCGTCGGGGCGAGAAATGCCGTACTAGTCACCAACACCAACCCCTTAGTCGGGCAGGAAGGCGTCATCGGCCTGAAGACCGGCTTCACCTACGCCGCCGGCTGGTGCATCTGCTGCGTCTACAACAGCGGCGGCACCCACGTCGCCGTCATCATCACAGGCTGCCCGAGCAAATCCGCCCGCAACAGCGCCGCGGCGGAAGTCCTGTCATGGTCAAAAAAGGCGGCGAAGCAGCCGTGATCTTGTAAACCGCCATGACAGAAGCGCCCCCGATCGATG
>CAMCSH010000040.1 GCA_945877655.1 Lentisphaera araneosa HTCC2155
CCCATCCTCAAACCCAAGCCCCGCCATGAAAATCGAATCTCTCCGCCTCAAGAACTTTGAACGCCGCAAGGAGATCTAGCACTTATGGAAATGACCGAACTTCTGGAACTCGTCCGGCGAGGCGAAGACTCCACTCTTCAATTCAAGGCCAGTTTTCACAGTCTGGATCAGCTTGTCGCTGAGATGGCGGCCATGAGCAACTATCGCGGCGGCCAGATCTTGGTCGGCGTCGATGATGCTGGCGAATTGAAAGGCATCAGCGCCGATCAGCAACGGCAATTGAATGGGTGGATCTCCAGCAGCTCCCAGCAAAACATCTCTCCCTCGATCCTGCCCCGGACTTCCTCCATCCCGATGGCCGAGGGCCTCGTCGTGCTGGTCATCGAGATTCCGCCCAGCGACAGCAAGCCGCATTTTGACAAGAATGGCATGATCTGGATCAAGGCAGGTGCAGACAAACGCAAGGTCGGCTCACGCGAGGAGTTCCGCCGTCTGTTTCAAGAATCCGAGCTGGTTCACGCCGATGCGGTCGCGGTTTCCACGGCCCAGATCGAAGACCTCTCGCAAGCTCGTTTGCGCGCCATCCTCTTGGCGAAATTCGGCGAATCCCAAGCGGATAAAATCTTGGGAGAGGCGCCGTTCCCCCAGCTTCTTGAAAACCTGGACATGACCCGCAAGGGCAAGCCGACTATCGCCGGCCTGCTTTTGATCGGCGACAATCCGCAGCGCCGCATCCCCGCCTTTGCCATCAAGGCCATCGCCTGGGTCGGCAATGACCCGACGGGGATGGAGTATCGCGATAGCGAGAACATCGAGGGCACCTTGGGGGAAATGTTCAAGCTAGCCATGGCCTTTGTCAGCCGGCAGCTTCACAAAATCCAAGCCGGACAAGGTTTCAATTCAGTCGGCCAATGGGAGATCCCCCGGGAGGCCTTGGAAGAGTTGCTAGTGAACGCCCTGATCCATCGGGATTACTTCATCTCCGACACCATCAAGCTTTGGGTCTTCGAGGATCGGGTCGAAATCATCAGTCCCGGTGTCTTGCCGAACCATTTGACCGTGGAAAAAATCCGCCTCGGCAGTTCCAATATGCGCAACCCCATCCTCGGCTCCTTCGGCGTCTACACTCTCCCCTATCGTGGTGCGGGCACCGGCGTGCGGCGCGCTCTGCTGGCCTGTCCGGGCATCCAGCTTCTCAACGATGCCAATCTCAATGTCTTCAAGGTCACGCTGCCTCGTTTGACGCCTAACCGAGCGCAATAACCAGATCACCAAGCCCCCTAAGACCTCCGATGAAAATCGAATCCCTCCGCCTTCTCCCGTTTCCGCGACGAGGAGATCAAGAAGAGCGGTAAACTCGAACCACGTCTGAGTTTCGGCCGCGACGCGAAGATGTCACAGTCGCTTGGCCTTTTCACCTGATTTCCTCTTGTGCCGTGTCCGGAAACTCATTATGATGTAATCTATTGTCATAGCACACAGACATTTCCGCAGCAGTCCTCAGGAGGTCTTCAGGTGGGCCAGCAAAAACCCCAACTCGCCATCATCCGGGTCATCTCCGGCCCCGAAGCGGGCCAGGAATTTCCGGTGCATGGTTCCGCCGTCACCCTCGGGCGGACCCGCGATTGCGAGATCTGCATCCAAGACGGCATGTTGTCGCGCCGCCACTGCCGCCTCTTCTTGAAAAACAGCGAATGGCTCCTGGAAGATCTCGATTCGACCAACGGCACTTTTGTGGGCGGCGCTCAAGTGCGTCAGCCGACTCCGGTCAACGGCACCCTGCGCTTTCGCGCCGGCGCCTCCTTGTTTGAAGCGGAAGTCAGCCAGCGTCAAAGCGCCGACACGCCGACCATCGCCTTCCGCCTCGATTCCCGCGACCCCTTGATGGCGACCCAGGCGGATAGCAGCGGCAACGACTTCCCCTTGGCCAACGCCCTCGAATTGCACGAAAAAATGGCGTCGCTGGCCTGCGAAGAGGATGTGCTCGCCGCTCTCGGCCAGATGATCCATGAAGCCTGCCCGAATGCCATCGTCGACATCTTCACCACCACTCCCGACGGTGGCGGCTCGATCCGCTACGCCTTCGGCCTCAATTCCAATGGCCAGCGGGTCAACAAATCGCCGGCCGACCTGCCCCCTGGCCTGCTGCTGCAAGCCCAGGAGTCGCGCGAAGCGCTGCTCACCGACCCGGTGATCCTGCCCGGCGGCATCGTCCGGCGCCATTTGGCGGCGCCGATGACGGTGCACCACGAATTGCTCGGCATAGTCTGCATTGCCGGTGCCACCCTCGGCCCGGTGCAGCTGCGCGCCGTTTCCGCTCTTTGCCTGATCGCCTCGCCGTGGGTGGCGAATCACCGCCTCACTGTCCGCAACATCGCCAACGAACGCCTCGCCACTCTCGGCAACGCCTCGGCCTCGCTGTCGCACTACATCAAAAACATCCTCACCGGGGTCGATGGCTGCCTTTATTTGATGCGGATGGGCATCGATGACAAAGACCAGGAGCTGATGAACGAGGCTTGGACCATCCTCAGCCGCAATCACAAGCGCCTCACCGCCTTGATGCTGGACCTGCTCAATCTGGCCAAGGAATATGATCTGCAGATCACCCGTCAACCGGTGGGCGAGCTGCTGGTCGAAGCCGCCAGCCTGGTCAAACCTCATCTCACCAGCCTCGCCATCGAGCTCAAGATCGCCCCCGATCTCGGTCATCAGCCGCTGTCGGCCGAACTCGACCCGACAGCACTGCACCGGATCATGCTCAACCTGCTCAACAATGCCGCAGATGCGGTGGTCTCCCGTCACGACGGCCAGACCGGCGGCTGGATCAAGGTCGACGCCTGGGTCTGTGACGGCGGTTCCAGCCTCTGCATCAGCTGCACCGACAACGGCATCGGCATCAAGTCGGAAGATCTCGATCAGATCTTCGACATGTTCTTCACCGGCAAAGGCGACGCCGGCACCGGCCTCGGCCTCGCCGTCACCCGCCGCCTTGTCGAAGCCCACAAGGGCCGTATCGAGGTGGTTTCCGAGCCTGATCGCGGCACCAGCTTCACCCTCACTTTTCCGGTGACGCAGAAGGCAGGGGATACCCGTTTCTACATCGACGTCGCCGACCTCGAAGGGACTCGGAGCTGAAGCGGAATCCGGTGGAATTGAGGCGACAGCGGCGGCATCCCGGCTAGATTCCTCCGTCTGCGGAATCAGCAAGGAGCCGTGATGAGTCTCGACAAACACGACAGTCGTTCAGGAATGCAGGAAGAGCAGTTGAATCAGCTCAACACCTTGGCCAAGGCTTTGCGTGGCCGCAATCCCTTCCACGACGAACGCCTGAAAAACCTCCCCAACAAGCTGCGCGACGTCCACGACTGGTCGGAGATGGTGCCCTTCACCCTGAGGGCGGATTATCAGCAGGACCAGCAGGAGCATCCTCCCTACGGCAGCAACTGGACCGCCGAGGCCGAGGCGGTGCTGCTCTCCACCACCAGTGGCACCAGCACCCAGCCGATCTTCTGGCGCGACGACAAAGAGGGCATGAAGTGGCTCGCCGGCAACTGGAAGAAAGTCTATCAGGCGGCTGGGTTGAAAACCAGCGACGTGGCGATGTTCGCCTGGAGCTTCGGCCCGCAGCTGATGGAATGGACCGCGATCGACGCCGCCCGCCGTTTCGGCATGATGTGCCTGCCGGTCGGCTCGATCAACACCGTCGGACGCCTGAAGATGATCATCGACTGCCGCGTCAGCGTCCTCTTCTGCACCCCCAGCTACGCCCTCCGCTTGGGCGAAATCGCCCGCGAAGAGAACATCGATCTGAGTCAATCCTGCCTGCGCCGCATTATCGTCGGCGGCGAACCCGGCGGCTCGATCACCGCCACCCGCCAGCGGATCGAAAAGGTCTGGCCGGGCGCCCGCGTTCTCGACACCTATTGCCTGACCGAGACCGGCCCCGTCGCCTATCCCTGCCCGGTCAATGCCGACACCCTGCACATCCTCTCCGATTCCTTCTATGCTGAAGTGGTGGCGCCGGAAAGCGACAACAAGATGCAGCCCGGATTTGTCGGCGAACTGATCCTCACCACCCTTGGTCGCCACGCCTCGCCGGCACTGCGCTTCCGCACCGGCGACCTGGTTAAACGCGGCCCGCGGGCGCAATGCTCCTGCGGCAGCTTCGACCTCGCCCTCGAAGGCGGTATCATCGGCCGCCTCGACAACCTGGTCTACGTCCGCGGCATCTCGGTCTATCCCTCCGCCGTCGAAGAACTCATTCGCCGTCATCCGCAAGTCCTCGAATATCGGGTCGAAGTCAAATCGCGCCGCAGCATGACCGAGATGGCGGTGAAACTGGAGCTGGTCGCCGGCACCGACAAGCCCCAGAAAATCGCCAAGACCCTCGCCCTCGAGATGCAGACCGCCTTCGGCCTGAAGATCCCGGTCGAGATCCTCCCCGAAGGCTCCCTTGAACGCGGTGAAAGCAGTGCCCGCCGCTGGCACCGTCTCTGACCTCAAACCTCCCCGGAACTCCGCCATGAAAAAACTCCTCCTCACCCTCCTCGTCGTCACCGGCCTGAGCTCCTGCGGCATCTTCAAAGAGGCCTCGGCGCCCGTCCTTTTCGAGCGCGATTTCAACCGCTCGACCGAGGCCAATTGCCTCGACGGCATCTCCATCTACGAAGGCAATTTCGGCTTCAAGAAACTCGGCGAAGAACGCTGCCTGCAAAGCGCCATCGTCGAAGCCTTCCAAGGCTTCATGTTCGGTCCCGACAATGTCGATTCGGTCGATCTCCAGGCCGACTTCTACGCCTACCTCACCGAGAGCGCCATGCCGACCTTCGGCCTCGGCACCCATGGCAGCAAAGGCCCTCGCCTGATCGCCTGCCAGAACAACACTCACCCCGAACTGCGGCTGATCCTCGGCTCCGAGCAGTTTCTCGGCAGCCACCCCTTCTCGCTCAAGCCCCAAGCGTGGCACACCATGCGCTTTACCACCGAACGCATGCCGAACGGCTTCCTGCGCTGCCGCGGCCGCATCTGGCCCCGCGGCACCCCCGAACCGAGCTACTGGATGATCGACATCCAGCTCGACGGCGAACTCAAGATCGGTCAAGTCTCCGCCTGGGTCGTCACCTTCAATCGCAATCCGGTCTACATCGACAACATCAAAGAAACCGCGGTCAAACCGCAGTGAGCGGGGAGACAACTGAGACACAGCTGGGCAACCGTTGGGACACAATTGGGTCAGCTTCGCCATAATTCTAAATTCTAAAATTCTAAATTTTAAATTCGATGTCCGCCCTCCTCCGCAGCTCCCGCTCAAGCACCGGCTGGCTCCGTCTCAGCGGTGCCGGCGAGATTCTCACCGCATCGCGTCCGGAGGAGGTGCGTCCCTTGATACGCCGGGTCGAGGTCGAGGCCACTGCCGGCAAATGGCTCGCCGGCTGGCTCAGTTATGAGGCGGCGGCGGCCTTCGAGCCTACGATTCCTGTCCATCCCAGCTCTGGCCCCTTGGCGGTTTTCGGCATCTTCGACGAGGCCGAAGAAGTCGAACTCGATAAACTCCCGGCAGCGGAACTTTCCCGTTTGCCGACTTGGGTGCCCTTGGTCGACGCCACGACCCAACAACAAGCACTGACCGAGCTGAAGGCCGCGATCTTCGCCGGCGAACTCTATCAAGCCAATCTCAGTTTCCGCTGCGCCGTCGAACTAGGTGACGCCCAGCCATTGTCGCTTTTCCGGCGTCTCTATCAAGCTCAACCGGTGCCCTTTGCCGCCCTCATCGAGCTCGGGCCGCACTGCCTGATTTCCCTCTCCCCAGAACTTTTCCTCGAACGCCGTGGTCAAACCCTTCTCTCCCGGCCGATGAAAGGCACCTGCGCCCGCGCCGCCTCTTGGAACGACGACGAAGAGCGTCGCCGCTGGCTCGCCGGCGACCCTAAGTCGCAAGCGGAAAACGTCATGATTGTCGATCTCATGCGCAACGACTTGTCGCGCATTTGCCGTCAAAACAGCGTCCAAGTCGATTCACTATTTCAGGTCGACCGCTACACCACCCTGCACCAGATGGTCAGTCAGGTCAGTGGCGAGTTCCAGCCGGAGACTTCTCTTGAGGCCATCCTCGCCGCCACCTTCCCGCCCGGCTCGGTCACCGGCGCGCCAAAGATCCAGGCCTGCCATCTCATCCATCGTCTCGAAAGCACGCCTCGCGGCGCCTACACCGGCATCGCCGGGCTGATTGAACCTGGCGGCGACTTCACCTTCAACGTCTGCATCCGCACCTTAGAAAAACAAGCTTCCGGCTGGTCCCTCGGCCTTGGCTCTGGCGTCGTTGCCGATTCTTCGACCTCGCTGGAGTGGGAGGAATGTCTGCTCAAAGCCGCCTTCCTCCGTACCGAAGCCTTGCCCTCCGAGATCTTCACCACCCTGCGTTGGCAGGATGGCAAGCCCATCGGCCTTCTGCCGCATCTTCGTCGCCTGCGCGATTCCTGCCGCTGGTTCCAGCGGCCCTTCCCGTCCGAAGCGATATTCGCGCAAGTCCGGCAATGGCGTTTAAGCCAAGCGCAAGGCTTGTATCGGATTCGCTTGGCGGTGAATCCCTCCGGCTTGTTGAGTTGCCGCAGCGAAGCTCTTGCCGTCCTAGGTTGGGGCAAAGACGAAGCCGTGGTGGTACTGGCGACGGAGAAAGTCGCTTCCTCTGATCTCTGGCTGCGGCACAAGACCTCGCGTCGCGGAATTTACGATCGCGCCTTGGCGGCGGCCAAGGCCTTAGGTGCCGACGAGGCCTTGATCTTTAACGAGCGAGATGAACTTGCCGAAGGCAGTTTCACTTCGGTTTTCCTGCGCGAGCCAAGCGGCTTTTGGTGGACTCCACCCCTTGCTGCCGGCATTCTGCCCGGCATCTGGCGCCAGGAGCAAATTGGCTTTCTCGGTGCCGCGGAAAAGCCCTTGTTTCTCCGCGATCTCTTAAACGCCGCCGAGATCCGCATTGGCAACTCTCTCCGCGGCGGCATTTCCGCCCGCATCCGGGCATAAAAAAGCCGCCAGAAAAGGCGGCGAAGAAATTCGAGTGTCTCAATCAGTTGCTGTCAGGGCTTTCTTCAACGTGGCCGTCGCCACGCATCTGGCTGACTTTGCCAGTATTTTTGTGGGCGACATCATCTTCCATGATGACCGAATCGGGATTGTTGATGATGCTATAACGCTGACCCTGAATATCCCCATTTGTACCGGCCGCACCGGGACTGTAATAAAATGCAGATGAGCCTGCGACTACGGGGATTGCCGCGCAAGCGAGCATATTCCTATCCAGCAACAAGGCGGTTACGACTAAATCGTCGCTGACCAGAGTCCCGGAATAAGTCGGTGCCAGCTGAAAGCTGTCGCCGCTGAAATAAGAGCCGAATGAGAGGCCATGCTGCTTTAAATAGCTTTTGCACTTGGCAATGTTGGCTTTCTCTCGGACGGATGCCAAGGCTGGAAGCAACATGGCGGCCAAAATGCCGATGATGGCAATGACCACAAGTAGCTCGATTAAGGTGAATTTGGCTTTCATAAAACTGGACCTTAAAAACCATACTTTAAGTAAGAAATTAAAAAAAAGGAACCCAATAAAGGGTTCCTTTTTTAGCCTGCTAATGATTATTGACCGGCAACTTCTTCAACGTGGCCGTCGCCGCAAACAACGTTAACCTTGCTGTTCACTTTGTGTTTGCTCACATCGTCGTTAGCGAGGTTGGAGTTGGGGTTATTGACCTGAGCCCAAGTATCACCAGCGACGAAAGTAACAGCGGTAGTAATTGAGGCGGTGGTGAGTCCGCTCAAGAGACCGGTGCCCTTGTTGAACGAATAATTAGTCTCGCCGCCGGTGCCAGTACGGGCGGCAGAGCAGGCAATCATGTTAGAATCGAAGCCGAATCCGCCAACGGCAGCAGTAATATCCGCAGCGAGAGCCACGCTGCCGAAGGTAGTCGAGGTGCCATCAGAGTAGTAGCTCTGGAGGACGAGACCGACTTGCTTGAGGGAGTTCTTGCACTTGGTGACGTTGGCTTTTTCGCGGACGGCGCCGAGGGCGGGGAGGAGCATGGCGGCGAGGATGCCGATGATGGCGACGACGACGAGCAGCTCGATCAGGGTGAATTTCTTGGCTTTCATGGGGACTCTCCTGTTGGGGGTTGTTGTGCCTGCTTGGGGCAAGTTCATCATAGCAAAGCTCTGGGGGACTTCGCAAGGGTTTTTTGAAAGATTTTCAAAGAAAGTTTTAACTCGTTGATGGACAAGCCAATAACAATTCCATTGTCGGCTTGGCAGACGGCTCCCAGCAATTCCGGACACTCACCGAGGTTGTAGGCGCCGGCTTTGTCGAGGGGATGAACCCGGTCGAAATAGACTTGCGCCTGATCCCGGCTGAAGTCCGCGAAACTCACCGGGGCGCGCAGCACCTTGAGCTCAAGCAGCTCTCCGCCGCGTGCCAAGGCTTGGCCGGTCAGCACCTCGTGGCTCCGCCCTGCCAGGCTCAGCAGCATGGATATGGCTTCGTCGTGGTCCTTCGGCTTGCCTAATACGCGCCCGTCGCGAGAAACCACGGTGTCCGCGGCCAAGACCAGCTCCTCAGGAAATCGCCGCGACACGACCAAGGCTTTGCGGCGGCAATTCTCGCTCACCGTCGCTTCCGCATCATTGTCATCATGAATCTCGTCGACTTCCGGCGCGACGACACGAAAAGGGATTGCTGCTTGTTGCAGCAGCAGAGAACGACGCGGCGAAGTGGAGGCGAGGATGAGCATAGGAATCCTGGTCGGGTTTTGAGGAGGGAATCGGCGTCAACAAAGCGGTTGCCCTGCAGAGTTCAAGCTCGTTTGGGACACGACTTCGACAGCTTTCTGTTCGAGCATGAAGCTCGGTGAAGGCTATTTATTTGTCGATGGCGTGGAAGCCGATATAGAGCTCGATCCGGCTGAAAACCGGCGCAGTCAAACCTGTCAAGTCGACTTCTTACAGACAAATCTTGTTCGCACCGCGAAACATTGAAACACGAGGAAATGTGAAATGTTTCGGTGTCTTCAGGATTTTTTTCAGGTACCAAAACCGGAATGAGTGAGGCATTGATAAAATTGCCCGCGCCCAAAAAAAACGCAATCTTCAGGGCCTTCCGGCATCCCACAAGCATTTGACTTCTTCTTCACTTAAGGCACGGTCGAGAATCCCGACTTCATCAATCCAGCAGTTAGCATTGGGATGAGGATGTTGGCGATTGGCGCCAATCTCAAGGCGATCCTGATTCTGGGCCTGGGCGATGCGCCCTTTGCAAAGCAGTTTCTGGTCTAATTGACCATCGACGTAGATCGCGAGACTGGCGCCATCGTAGACGCCGCAGCCGAGATGCCATTGATGGTCGTTCACTGGGATCTTGCCATAGACCACGTTAGGAGACAAGTCGCTGGCGGCGAATTCCAAGCCCGGGGAGTTGCCGCTCCGTTGGATGCGCCAGCTCCAGGCTCCTTTGCTGATCAGGGCATGGTAGGGTTCTGTCCAATCCTTGACGCAGAACCAGACAAAGACGCTGCACGGACCTTTCAGGCGCAGGCGCTGGGAGTCGCCGATGTCGACTTGCTGACCTGGCCCGAGGAACAAGGAATGTTTGCCGGTCCAGCGGCCGGCCATCCATTGCGCTTGGCTGATCTTGCCGTTCTGATCGCTCAGATTGCTGCAGTGAAGCGTCTCGCCTTTTCCTTCCTGGAAATCAAAATAGGCGACCATGGCGGGATCGAAGCGCAATTTCTGGCTGTAGGCTTTCCATCGCGCCAAGGACTTGGCGTCATCCCGCGCCATGGTTTGAGCGATGATCGGCTGCCGGGCATCGGCCTGGGCTTGTTGTCCGGCGTTGACCAGAGCACTTGTCCGGCTGTCGCCGAAGCGGACCTGGCCGTGTTCGACGCGAAGGAGAGAGCGGCCTTTCTCGGCCGCGAGAGTGAATCGGGTGCCGACGACTTTGGCTTCGGCTTGCGGGGAGCGCAGACGCATGGGCCGGCCGGCGGCCTGCGGGCTGACTTCGGCGCTGACCGCACCTTCGGTCAGGATCAGCGTCTTGCCGACGGTGGCGTCGAAGCTTAGCCGGGTGCCGGCGGCGAGCTGAAGCTTACTGCCATCGGCGTAGGCGACTTCGACTGTGGCGGCGTCGGGGACGGCATATTCGCGCCCGGATTTGACAGAGTGGCCCGGCTCCGGCCAGCCCGCACCACCGCTGACGACACGAGGCAGATCGGGGGAAACCGGACGGAAATAGATTAAGCTGGAGATCAGAATCAGGGCCGCCGCCGCGACCGTGGCCAGGCGCATTCTCCAGCCGGAAAGCCGGGTTTTCCGGGCGGCTGTTTTATTGGCGTGTTCGAGCTCGAGAAGGAGGCGGGGAATCCGGGCGCCGTCGACCTCGAAGTCGAGGACTAATCGACGAAAAACGGGGTCGTTCAGACGCTCCTTGAAGAGGCGCTGACTGGTCTCATCGGCTTGTCCTTCGAGGCAAAGCACGATGAGTTCGAGATCTTTTTTGGTCTCCATCTCAATGGCCCTCGAGCTGTTGGGTGACGCAGCGATGGACTTGCAGTCGCAGACGCTGCAGGAGCGAGAAGATGGCGGTCTCGCTGCGTCCGCGCGTGACGCTGAGCTGACGGGCGCTTTGTTTTCCTTCGTACTTGTTAAGCAGGAGCTTGCGGTTCGACTCGCTCAAGAGCTCGAGGCAATGGCGCAGCGCCTCGGTCCGGACTTGATCGGCATCGGTGTCGGCGGCTGCATGGGCCGTATCGATGAGATCATTTTCGAGATTGACGATCTCCCTCTCATCGAAAAGCTTGAGGCGATTGTGTTTCCTGAGGATCTGCAAGGCCTTGAAGCGGGCCACCCCCATGGCCCAGTTGAGGAGGGGCCGGGACTCGTCGTAAGTCGAGGAGCCGCGCAGCAGTTCGGCGAGGGTTTCCTGCATCGCGTCTTCGGCGAGCTGATGGTCGCGGAGGATGAGATGCGCCATTGTCCACAGGCGGTCGCGGTGCGAGACGAAGAGGTTGATGATGGCGCTGTCGTTCATGGTCACGGTCTCCTGCTGTAAGATGTTCCCGGAATAGACGATGATTCATCGGCGCAGCAATTATTTTCTCCTGACATAAATATCCCGAGGATGAAGGTCCTGGGTTTTCGGCTCGAATTTCATCTCAGCCGAAGAGTGCCAGGTTGTCGATCAGGCGGGTGGCGCCGATGCGGATGGCGGCGATGGCGCGGGCCGAGCGGACGCCGTCAAAGATGTCGAGATGGGCCAGTGATTCGGCGTCGACGATCTCGATGTAATCGATTTTTGCGTCGGCCGCAGCCAGCGAAGCGCGGGCCGCTTCGAGGAGAACCGAAGGAGGCGTCACCGGATTGGCCGCGAGGCTCTGGCGCATTCGATTCAGCGCTTTCGGCAGGGCGAGGGCGCGGAGACGTTCCTCGGGGCTGAGATAGCGGTTGCGAGACGACATCGCCAGGCCGTCGGGATCGCGCAGGATTGGAGCGCCGAGGATCTCACAGCCGAGATCGAGATCGCGGACCATGCGGCGGATGACGGCGAGCTGCTGGAAGTCTTTTTCGCCGAAGACGGCGAGATCGGGCTCGATGGAGTTGAGGAGCTTGAGGACCACCGTGGCAACACCGCGGAAGTGGCCGGGACGGACCGGTCCGCAGAGGCCGAGAGACAGCTTCTCTTCCTGCACCCAGCACGAGGCATCGCGGCGGTACATCTCGTCGACGGAAGGGATGTAGACGGCGGAGACGCCGGCGGCGGCGCAGGCCTGCAGGTCGGCGTCGATGGTGCGGGGGTAGCGGCTGAAGTCTTCATTCGGGCCGAACTGGGTCGGGTTGACGAAGATGGTGACGACGATGCGGCTGGCGCCATGGCGCCGGACTTCCTTGATCAGGCTGAGGTGGCCATCATGGAGGGCTCCCATGGTGGGGACGCAGCCGACGCTGCGGCCTTCACGTTTCCAGGCGCGAGAGAGTTGGCGGATTTCGTTGACGGTTTCGATGATCTGCATATGGGCTCAGTAAGTGTTTCCAGCGGTGGGGAATTGGCGGGTTTTAACGGCTTCGGCATAAGCGGCGAAGGCGTCGCGGCCAAGGCGGCCGAGTTCGGCGAAACGCTGGGCGTGGCGAGGGAGGAAATTCTCATCGAGGCCGAGAATGTCGTGCATCACCTGGATCTGGCCGGAGCAGCCGAGGCCGCTGCCGATGCCGATGGTCGGAATGTCTAGGCCGGCGCTGAGGGTGGCCGCGGCTTCGGCGCTGACGCACTCCATCACCAGCGAGAAGGCGCCAGCTTGCTGCAGGGCGGCAGCATCCTCTTGCAGGAGGCGCAGTTCAGCGGCGTCGCGACCTTTGGCGCGGTAGCCGCTGATGTTGACCGATTGCGGCAGGACGCCGATGTGGCCCATTACCGGGATGCCGGAGCGGACGAGCAGCTCAACCTGCGGAACGAGGAAGGCGCCGCCTTCCATTTTCACCGCTTGGGCGCCGGCGCGGAGCATCCGGACGGACGACTCAAGGGCTTGGGCGGGCGAAGCTTGATAAGTGCCGAAGGGAAGGTCGGCGACGATGAAGGCTTGGCGGCTGCCGCGGACAACGGCGGCGGTGGCCGAGACCATGTCGTCAAGAGTCACCGGCACGGTGCTGCCGTGACCGAGGACGGTCATGCCGAGCGAATCGCCGACGAGGATGATATCGACGGAGGCATCGGCGAGGCGGGCGAAGCAGGCGTCGTAAAGCGACACGGCGACAAGAGCTTCACCGGCGGCGCGTTTGCGTCGCAGATCGGCGAGGGTGAGGCGGCGAAGGTCACTCATGAGTCGGCTCCGGTTTGAAAGGTCCCAAATCTACCGCATCGGGGCGACGCGGCAAATCTCCTTGACGCATTCGCGCTGCGGCTGCGATCAGATTGCCGACAAAAAGAGCGCAGCCGGGGCTGCGCTCTGTTCTCCTGTGGCGGGGAATTATCCTTTGCGGCGGTTTTTACGGCCGGAGCGCTGCCAGGGGTTCTTCATGTATTGCGGTTTTTCGTCTTTTTCAGGGGCTTCGGGACGGCTATCCATGATGCGATTGGCCTTGCGTTCAACGGCCTTGCCACGGGCATGGGCACGCCAGTTAAACTGCGGAGCTTTGTTGCCGCTTGCGCCACTGAAGTGAGATTTTGAGGCGGCAGGTTTACTGTCACCGCGATCTTCGTCACGGCTAAAACGGGGCTTGGCTTCGTCACGGGCGAAAGGTTTGCGCTCGCCGCGATCTTCGGATTTGGCGAAGCCGCCAAAGCGGGGCTTGCTGTCGCTGCGATCTTCGGACTTGGCAAAGGGTTTGCGCTCGCTGCGATCTTCGGACTTGGCGAAGCCGCCGAAACGGGGTTTGCTGTCGCCCTTGGCTTCGTCACGGGCGAAAGGTTTGCGCTCGCCGCGATCTTCGGATTTGGCGAAGCCGCCAAAGCGGGGCTTTTGTTCGCCGCGGTCATCGTCACGAGTGAAGGGCTTTTGTTCGCCGCGGGCTTCTGCTTTGGCGGCGAATTTACCGCCGGCACGGGGTTTGAAGCTATCGGCGCGGGAGGCGGGTTTGCGTTCGCCGCGATCGTCAGATTTGAAGGCGGGTTTGGCGTCGCTGTTGCGATCGTCACGGGCGAAAGGTTTGCGCTCGCCGCGATCATCGGATTTGAAGCTAGGTTTGGCGTCGCTGCCGCGATCGTCGCGGGCGAAGGGCTTGCGTTCGCCGCGGTCATCGGATTTGAACTTGGGCTTGGCGTCGGCGGATTTGAAGCGGGGCTTGTCGTTGCCACCCAATTCGCGGCTTTTGCGGGGGGGGCGGCCTTCGGTTTTGGCATCATCTTGGGGCGCGTGTTTGGCGGGGGCGGCGCGAACGAATTTGCCGAAGGGTTTATCGGCGGAGGATTTCTGTCTGGGATTCATCACATCTCTATCGGGGTTGTCTTGCTGGCGGAAGGAAGGGAGGGGAGCGAGTGGGGGCTGTTGGTTCCAGGGAACCGGTCGGCACGCGACTTCTCTTTTGCCGATGTCGGGCTCGGCGAGTTCGAAGAGCATTTTCTGGCCGCAACGGATGACTTTTCCGTGGCGTTTTCCGGTCATCTGCGCGCCGTCTTCGGCGACGAAGTAGTAATCGTCTTCGAAGCTGGCGAGGTCGCAGCTGAGGTACATGCCGAGGTCTTCGTTGTAGAGGCGAAGGCCGCGGGGGGTGATTTTGGTGATAGCGGCGCTGACCTGGTGGAGTCGGCCGAGTTCCTGTTCATGAGCGATGAAGTGGAGCTTGAAGCGGTTCATGCAGGAGCGATAGGCTTCGTCAATGTTCATTTCGCTTTCGCTGCAATGGCGGGCAAAGCGTTCGAGATCCTCCGGCTTCCAGACCACCTTGCGGCCGCAGTCGATTTCCCACAGCTGCTGGTGAACGAGCAGGTCGGAGAGGCGGCGGATGGGCGAGGTGAAGTGGGAGTAGAGCTCCTTGCCGAGGCCGTAGTGGAGGGCCGGTTCGGCGGCGTAGCGGGCCTTCTGCATGGTGCGGAGGAAGTCGTTCGAGATCGAGCTGGCGGCGGGGTGGCCGTGCAGCTCGGCCAGGAACTCGACGCAGTTTTCGCGTTTGCCGAGGTCGCGGACCTGGATGCCGTAGACGGCCTTGGCGGTGAAGGCGAATTCCATCGACTTCTCTTCGTCCGGCGCCGGGTGGACGCGGAACAGGCCGCCGCTCTTCTTGGCGATGATCTCTTGCGCCACGGCGACGTTGCCGGCGAGCATGAATTCCTCCACCATCTGGTTCGCCTCGGTCTGGGCTTCGCGCTTCAGGCCGACGATTTCCATGCGCAGGTGATCGACCATGACGCGGACTTCCGGGGCGTCGATGGGGATGAAAGCTTCGTTTTTCTGGCGCCAGACGCGGGTCTTGAGGGCGAGCTCGTAGAGGCCTTTGAGGGAGGCGCGGATTTCAGGTTTCCAGTCGCCACCTTCGAAGCCGGCGTCGGCGAGCTGTTGCAGCTGCTCGTAGTAGAGGTATTTGCGGACCTTGACGGTGCTGTGGAAGCGCTCGTAACGGATGGCTTTACCGCTGTCTTTGTGGTAGGTGACCATGACGGTGTGGGCGGGCTTCTCTTCACCTTCGATCAAGCTGCAGCGCTTGCGGACGAGGACCGGCGGCAGCATCGGCAGGGTGCGTCCTGGGAGGTAGGCGGTGAAGCAGCGGCGGCTGACCTTCTGGAACAGTTCCGAAGTCGGAGAGACGTAGGCGGCGACATCGGCGATGTGGATGCCGACGGTGATCTCGTCGGGGCCGGGACCAGGGTGGAAGGAGAGGGCGTCGTCGTGGTCCTTGGCATCTTTCGGGTCGATGGTCAGGACGATGGCGTCGGTCATGTCGGTGCGCTTCATCGGCCGGGCTCGGATCTTGGCGGCGATGGCATCTTCGCTTTCATGCCAGAGTGGCTGCAGGCCGAATTCGGCGATGATGGCATCGAGCTCGACGCTAAGGCTGGCGCCGTCACCGAGGCGGGCTTCGACGAGGCCGCTGAGGATGTTGAGGTCGGGACGGCGGGGCATCAGTTTGACCCGGACGAAGTCGCCGAGCTGGCAGGTGACGCCTTCTTCGAGGATGGGCTCGGCGACGAGGACGGCGGGGATGCCGGCGCGCAGGGGGCGGACCTGGAGACCTTGGCCTTCGGAGCGGAGCTCGAGGACGCCGATGACAGTGTCGATGGAGGATCCGGTGATGGAGACGACCTTGCCGACCGGGCCACGGGTGTCGCCTTCGGCGGTGATCAGGACCTTGACGATGTCGCCGCTGATGGCGTTGCCGGCGCAGCGGGGCGGGATGAAGACCGACTGGTCCGAACCGGGAATTTTGACGAAGGCGATGCCGGTGTCTTTGCAGCTGATGATGCCTTCGAGGAGGCCGCGGGCGGCGGTCTCTTCGCTGACTTCGCCGCGGCGTTTGAAGCCGGGTTCAGCTTGCGGGGGCGGGGTTTTGCTGAGGCTGTAGTCGCCGCCGTGATTGCGGAGTATCACGCCTTCCTGCTCGAGCTCATGGAGAGCTTGCAGCATGGCGTGTTTTTCGTCCGGGTTGTTGCACAAGCGGCGTGCAAACTGGTTGCGTTTGAGACCGTGGCCGGATTTGTCGGCAGCGAGGTAATCGAGGATGCCTTGGCGGAAGTTCATGGGGGACCAAAAGGGGCTGTCAGTGAGAGGTGATTAACGGTGGCCGGAATTGGCCGAAAAAGGGAAGTCCGTAATGCCTGAGGGGTGAGGGACTTCGAGGCCAATGTAACTTGGCAAACGGAAAATGATCCGGGTCTAAAATTCAGACCGGATTGAAGTGCGGGAATTGCAGCTGCCGGATGCCTTCGTAGAGGACGATGGCGGCGGAAGTGGCGAGGTTGTGGGAACGGACGAACTGGCCGTTCATCGGGATGGTGATGAGCTGTTCGGCGTAGCGGGAGTAGAAGTCTGGCGGAAAACCGCCGGACTCTTTGCCGAAGACGATGCAGTCATCCACTTCGAATTTATGGGCGAAGTAGGGCTTGGTGCCGCGGGTCGAGGCGAAGATCATCCGGGCCTTGGAATTAGTGGCGAGAAAGGAGTCCCAATCGGCATGGACGTGGAGGTCGACGTGTTTCCAGTAATCCATGCCGGCGCGTTTGACTCGGCTTTCATCGAGGGAAAAACCCAAAGGCTCGATCAGGTGAAGGCGTGTGCCAGTGCACACGCACATGCGTCCGATCGAGCCAGTGTTTTGCGGAATTTCCGGATGAACGAGAACTATCTGCATGGATTAGTGGCGCATACCCGGAGTCGAGTATTCCCAGTCCTGCGGACGGTTTTGCGGCTTGTCATCGACGTAATCGTCGTCGATTTCAAAAAGCGCACAGCCTGCATTGAGCAGGCTGGCGGCCGCGACGGCGATGAGAAACAGGCGGCGGAAGGTCATTTGGGCAGGTTCTTTTCGAAGAGGTCTTTGTTCCAGTACTGTTTGACGTTGTCGCCCAGCTTGCCGATGTTGCTGAAGGACTTCTCTTGTTGGCTGGGGTCATCGCCGCAGAAGAAGGTGGCATCATCATGGCAAAGGAAGAGGGTAATGGAGATCAAGCAGAGGGAGAGAAAGGCAACGACGGTGTGGAAGATGGAGTTCATCATGGTGTGGGACTCCTTGTTCTTAGCGGCCGACGATGCAGGTGTCACCGATGGTGGGGAGATCAGCGCGGGTTTCGCTCAGGATCTCGGCAACCGCATGGTGAGGAAGGACGCGGGTGATCTTGATCTTGCAGAGGTAGCGGCCATTGGAGTGGACCAGCATCACGCCGCGTGTCTTGACCAGTTCCTCGGAACCTTTGTCGATGACAACGAAGGAGTATTTCTCGTTGACTTCGAGGACGTTGGCGACGATCTTGGCGTCAAGCTGAACGTTTTCACCGCCGCCCAAGGCTGCTTCGAGCTCGTCAACTTTCTTGGTCAGGCGGGTGATTTCGGCATCGCGCTCACCGACTTTGTTCTTGAGGTCGTTGACCATGGCTTGCGACTGTTCGAGGCGGCCGCTGAGGTCGGTGACTTCGGCTTGCAGTCTTTCGTTTTTCTCAAGAGTCTGGGCGAGGCGCTCGAGTTCATCGTTGAAGTGCTTGATGTCCTTGGCGACGAAGTCGGCTATGGCGGCGTTGTAGTCTTCAGGATTATCGGAGGCGACGAGATCGGCGTTGACTTGGCTGGTGTAGCGAGCGCTTGTTGCGGCCTTGACCGCATTGCGGAAGCCTTCGGCGAGAGCGGTTCGGTTGGTGAAGAGCTTGCCGCAATTGGTGTTGAATTCATCCAAGGCGGTGTTGTAGGACTTGTTGACCAGGGACTTAGGGTCGCCGATGGCGACGGTGTCAACCGGCTTGTTGATGCTCTTGCCGAACTTCTCGATCGCCGCGATGAAGGAGTCTTCACGAGTCAAGTGACTGGTGATGTGGGCGATGACTTGGGGGTGAATGTCCTTGCTCGGATCGAAGTCGAACTTTTGGTACTGGCTGTTGAGAAGAGTGGTTTTCTCTTTCATGTCAGCCACTTCCGTGAAGATTCTGGAGGCAGTGGCATAAGAAGTGGCGGCATCGGCCAACTTGGTGCGGTGGGCGGCGACTTCATCGGCGAGCCCGGTCAATTCTTTCAGAGTCTTATTCTCGAACTTGTCTTTGCTGTCGCGGTGGTAGGCTTCCCAAGACAAATTTTCTTTCTTGAACTTGTCACTATGCTGAGTGCCGAACCAGCTGGCATCCTCAGAGTTGCCTTCAATCGACTTGAGAGCAGTCAGGGAGGCTTTTTGCAGGAGATCGGCGCGGTCGCGCAGTTCAGCGCGACGCTGATGCAAGAGCCATGAAGCTGCGGCGGCAAAAATGGCCAACAGGAGGATCAGAACATTAAGAATCCGATTCAGAATGACCATGGCGTTCTCCACTTTTTCACAATGAGGGTAGGCGGGCAGACTCCAACAATTAGACCATTACGGCCGCTTGTCAAAGGCTTGAGGAAAGATTTTACCATTCTAAGGCGGCAAGACCGACATTTATTCCAGATCCGATACCCAGGAGCGCTACTCGTTGACCGGATTTCAGGTGGCCGGCCTGGGTGGCGAGTGCGGCGGTGGCGGGCAGACTGGCGGAGCCGCAATTGCCGAGGAAGGGGAAGGTCGGGTGGTCGAGACTGGGGTCGAGCCCCAGGGTTTTGAACAGCAGTGCGGTGTGAGCTGTGCCGACCTGGTGGGTGACGACCCGGTCGAAACTCCTGCCGCCGTTTTCAGCGAGGAAGCGTGGCCAGGCGGCGGAGGCGGCGGCGATGCCGCGGTGCAAGAGGGTTTCCGAGTCGGTCAGCATCAATGGCCCCGAGTCGCCGCCCATGCCGGAGTCGGCGGAGCCGCGACAGAGGTGGTTCTGCGAGGTGTCGGCGTGGTCGGTGATGCTGACCAGGCGATGGCTGCCGGGTTTGGCGATGTCGGAACGCGAGACGATGGCGGCGGCGGCACAGGAGCCGATGGTCAGCGACGCGAAGTGAAGCTTGAAGTCCTGGCGCTTGATCGTCGGGTCATTGTTTAGGTGGGCGATAGTCCGGCGGAGCAAGGGGTAGCCGATTTCTCCGGAGACGACAAGGCCGCGACGGATGCGGCCGGAACTGACCATGTCGGCCAGGACGCTCATGCCGGATATCAGGCCGAGGCAGGCGTTGGAAATGTCGAAGTTGACGCAGTGGGCCGGCAGCTTTAGGATTTGGTGCACGACGCTGGCGGTGGCAGGCTCGAGGAAGTCGCGGCAGACGGAACAGTGGATGACGGCGTCGATGTCTTCAGGCAGCAGGCCTGCCTGCTGCATCGCCTTGGCTCCGGCTTCCGCCGCGACTGCGCTCGGCACCGCGGTCAAATCCCAGTAGCGGCGCTCTTTGATTCCGGTGAAGAGTTCGAGGCGGCCGGGACTGAAGTTGAGGCGGGAATAGGCGGGAGCCAGCATCTCCTCGACCTTCAGCGATGTGAGCTGATGAGGGGGGAGCTGGCTGGCAAAGGTTTCGACGCTGACGTTTTGGTAAAGCATGGGATTTGTGGGGGCTGAACATAGTGCGGCACCCTGCTTGTGTCCAGCGTCGCGACATCCCCTAATTCTTCGCACAAATCCAAAAAACTCTTCGCGCCGACTTGATTTTTTTAATCTTGTATTTAATATTAAATCCAGATGATGAAATCACCTTAAAAACTCAAGGAGGCATGGGATGTCGAAGACGAAAAT
>CAMCSH010000041.1 GCA_945877655.1 Lentisphaera araneosa HTCC2155
TTCCTTGGCAAGAAACGCGAGCCAATCGCCCGAAGCTACTCAGACAACCACAAACGACTGCTTGAGATTGTCGATGAGATGACTATCCTGCACATGGAGCTTCTCAAAGCCAATGTGCTGGACGGGGAGAACTCTTGACTCTCGAGATACAGCTCGCTTTAAACTTTAAACCTTAAACCTTCCCCCACAGGACTTCCTCGGCGCCCTCGCGGCTGACCGCGGCGCGGCTTTCGACGAAGAGCCAATCCGAGAGGCGGTTGAGCCAGGCGAGGGCGAGGGCGGAGTCGGGATCGGGCAGTTCTGCCCGGAAGATGCTGCCGGCGCTTCGTTCCGCGGTGCGGGCGGCTGAGCGGGCGAGGTGCACTCGGGACGAGAGCTCGGTGGCGCCGGGGAGGACGAAGGACTTCAAGGGCGGCAAAGTCGGATTGACTAGATTGACCCAGCTTTCCAGGTCATCGACGTCGGCTTGGGCGAGGCGGCGCAGGGCGGGGTGGCGTTCGGCGGCGGGGCTGGTGAGCAGGCTGCCGCAATCGAAACAGCGATCCTGGACGCGGCGCAGGCGTTTGGCGAGTTCTTCCGAGCCGGGCGATGCCAGAGCGCAGACGCGGGCCGAGCCGAGGCGGCAGTTGAGCTCGTCGATCAGGCCCATGGCCTCGAAACGGGGGTGGTCTTTGGGCAGGCGGCTGCCGTCGGGCAAGGCGGCGGTGCCGAGGTCGCCTCCGCGGGTGACGATGCGGTCGAGGCGGATTTCGGGGTGGGTCATGGGAATTCAGAATTAAGAATTAAGAATTAAGAATTGAGCTTCGTGGCCTAAGCTTCCAGCTTGAGTGCAGCAGCGGAAGAAGGTCGAGCCACGAGCGCAGCCGGCGGGACGCCAGCGATCCCGAGAAAGAGCTGCTGAGCGAAATCTCAAACCGTGAGGAGCTCTTTTTCCTTGTCGATGGCGAGCTTGGTGAGCTCTTCGATTTTGCCATCGGTGAGTTTCTGGATCTGGTCGTTGAGGCGTTTGGCTTCGTCTTGCGACATGGCGAGGTCTTTCTCGAATTTCTTCACCGCTTCGTTGGCTTCGCGGCGGAGGTTGCGCATTTCGACTTTGTATTCTTCGCCTTTGGCCTTGAGGATCTTGACCATGTCCTTACGGCGTTCTTCCGACAGCTCAGGGAGGGGGAGGCGGATGATCTTGCCGTCGGACATCGGGTTGATGCCGATGCCGGAGGCCTGGATCGCCTTCATGATGTCGTTGATGGTGGAGGGGTCGTAGGGGCTGATGGTGATGGTGCGGGTATCGGGAGTGTTGATGTTGCCGACGGCATTCATCTTCATGGTCGAGCCGTAGGCATGCACGGGGATGTCCTGGACCAGCGAGGTTGAGGCTTTTCCGGTGCGGAGGGAGCTCAGGTGCTTCTTGTAGTGCTCGATGCCGCCTTCCATTTTTTTGCGGGTCTCAGCGACGACATTTTCGGGAGTCAGTTGGCTCATAAGGGCTCCAGTGGGTTGGGTGATGGGGCGCAATTTGCCTTCATGGGGCGAGGCAGTCAAGCGTGAAATTCGTCGTCCTCTTCATCGCCGGCTCGGATTTTCTGGCCGAGCCAGCGGAGGAGAAGGAGGAGCGGACCGGACAGGATGTAAAGGGTGATGATGATGGCGGCGGTGATGACCGGGGCATGCTGAGTGAAGAGGGCTTCGCCAGCAGTGGTCAGCAGGAGGGCGCTGAGGACGATCAGCTTGCGGACGAGGCTTTTACTGGAGAGCAGCCATTTGCCAACGTGGGGGTAGGGGATGTTGGAGACCATCAGGGCGCCGAGGATGACGCAGTAGCAGGGCAGGAAGATGGTGATCATCCAGGCCGGCAGCTCAAGTGAGTTAGGGCCGACAAAGACGGGGGAGTTGGCCATGAGAAGAATCGAGCAGATGCCTGAGGCGGCGCCGGGAGAGGGGATGCCCGTGAAGCCTTCTTCCTTCGGGCGCGATTCGGCCGGCATCATCGATTGCTCCCAGGCTTTGACGTTGTAACGCGCCAAGCGCAGAGCAGCGCAGGAGACATAGACGGCACAGCAGACCCAAAGCGTGCGGTCGTAGCGGCCCCAGCCTTGCCAGAGGCCGAGAGTCTGGGAGATGTGGGCGTAGATGTAGCAGATGACCGCAGGCGTGAGGCCAAAGGTGATCATGTCGGCGAGGGAATCCATCTCGATGCCGATGGTCGAAGTGGATCGGAGCTTGCGAGCTGCCCAGCCGTCGAGCGCGTCAAAGACCATGGCGAAAAGGATGAGCCAGGCGCAACCGGCGAAGGTGTTGGCGAGAATGTCGGAGCTTTCGGTAAGAGCGGCGGAAGATCCTTTCCCGGCGCCCTTCAGGAGGAAGATTTCATAAGCCTGGAGGCAGATGATGATCGCGGTGAAGCCGCAGAGGGCGTTGCCGAGGGTGAGCAGGTTGGGGACGGCACGTCGCCAGGCGGATATCGGGGCTGGATCGCTCATGGGAACTCCTGATTAAACGAGAAAGGACGGTGCGTGGCGGAAGCCAGCCCGTCCTTGCGATTTCACCGGGGTGAAATCCGGATCAGCCGAGGATCTTGGTCTTCGGGAGACCGATGACGGCGTCGCCTTCTTTCCAGCGGCCTTCGGCCTTGAGCTGGTTGACGCGCTGAAAGCGCTTCATGACGTTCTTCTTGACACCGACGGTGCCTTTCTTCTTGAGGGACTGGTGGATGGACATGGTAGAACTCCTGGTGGTGTCGTGAAACTTGGCCCAAGCCTCTAGTGGGCTGGTAAAGCCTGGGCGCGGGGTGAGGAAGCTAACCGGGCTTCAAGACTTTGCAAGCCCCTCGCTAGGAAGTTTCCGTCAGCCCTCGATGGTCGACTCAGGCAAGAAACGATCGAGGGCTTTCTGCAGGGCCTGAGGGGAGATCGGTTTGGTCAGGTAGTCGTTCATGCCTTCGGCGAGACAGGCCTGGCGTTCCGATTCCATCGCGCTGGCGGTGAGGGCGATGATCGGAATTTCGCCGCCGCCGGGAAGGAGGCGGATCTGGCGGGTCGCTTCATGGCCGTCCATTTCCGGCATCATCAGATCCATCAGGATCAGGTCGATGCCGGGATCGAGCTTGAACTGCTCGACAGCGGCGAGGCCATTGTCGGCCAGGCGGAAGCTCTGCTGCATCTTGGTGAGAATCTTGCTGATCACCTTCTGGTTGACGGCATTGTCTTCGGCGACCAGGATGCGTCCTTGTTTCCGCGGCATCGGCAGAGCGTTCTTGCTGTCGTCGGCGCCGGCCGAGCGTGGGGCGAGCGCGCGGCGCAGGACGTCGCGATGCAGAGGTTGGGGCAGGATGGCACTCCAGCCGTCCTGATGGATGGCGTCGAGTTTATTGCAGGAGGCGCGAGGCAGGAGGAGGAAGCGTTTTTGGAAAGAGCCCGGTGGGGGGGCGGATCGGGGATCCAGGCAGAGAAGGATGTCGGCGCCGTCGTTGACGATCCGAGCTCCGAGGCTGGTGACGGTGAGGCTGGTTTCGCTGCGTGCGAGGAGGCTGCCGCCGAAGATGGCGAAGCTGAGGGGTACGGCGGTTTCGGCGGGCAGCTCGATCTGCGGCAGCGTCAGGGAGAAGTGGAAGTTGGTTCCTTGACCTTCCTGGCTGTCGATTTCGATCTGGCTCCCCATCAGATTCACCAAAGCCTGTGAGATCGCCAGGCCGAGCCCGGTGCCGCCGAAGCGCCGGCTGATCGAATTGTCGATCTGAGAGAAGGGTTGGAACAGTCTCTCGGCCTTGTCGGGCGGGATGCCGATGCCGGTGTCGACGACCGAGATCAGCGCGATGCCGTTGGCGGCGGACCAGTCGATTTTCAGGTGAACGCTGCCCGAGGCGGTGAATTTGACGGCATTGCCGAGGAGGTTGTTGAGGACCTGCTTCAGGCGCATCGGGTCGCCGCGGAACTGGCGAGGCAGATCGTCTGCGATCAGGAGGTGCATTCCGAGGTCTTTGCGGTAGGCGCTAAGCGCGTGGGTGTCGGCGCATTCCTCGGCGAGGAGGCGGAGATCGAGCGGGATGCTTTCGAGTCCGATCTGCTTGGCTTCGATCTTGGAGAAGTCGAGGATGTCATTGAGCAGGCTGAGCAGAGTCTCGCCGCTGCTGCGGATCAGTTCGGCGTTTTCCTTTTGCTCTGGGCTGAGCTGGCCGTCGAGGAGGATGTGGGTCATGCCGATGACGCCGTTGAGGGGGGTGCGGATCTCGTGGCTCATGTTGGCGAGGAAGTCGCCTTTCGACTGGGCTGCCGATTCGGCCGCACGGCGGGCCTCGGCCATGGCGATTTCCGCGTCTTTGATGGCGGTGATCTCGGTCCGCATAGAGATGTATTGTTCCGGCCGGCCGTCGATCCCCAGCACCGGCATGATGGTGGTGGCGACCCAGTAAAGCCGACCGTTTTTGGCGCGGTTGCGGACTTCCCCCTGCCAGATCTGGCCGGAGGAGATTTTCCGCCACATGTCGATGAAGAATTCGGCTGGATGGTACCCGGAGTTCAGAATGCGGTGGTTTTTCCCCAATAGCTCCTCTCGCGAGTAGCCGCTGATTTGGCAGAAGAGTTCGTTGCAGAAGGCGATATCGCCCTTGGCGTCGGTGGAGCCGATGATGGCGTGATGCTCCAGTGCGCTGATCAGATGCTTGAGCTGGGCTTCTGTCTGGAGCTTGGTCGTGACGTCTATGGCGATGCCGGTGTAGCCGAGGATCTGGCCGTTGTCGCGGACCGCGGTGATCGACAGGCTGACTTGGATCCGGCGGCCGTCGCGGCGGATGTAGGTCCAGATCCGTTCGTTGGGCAGGTTGAGATCGCTGCGATGGACGAAGACCCGGAAGCCCGGGGGGATCTCCTGGGTGAATTCCCGGCTGAGTTCAGCGGCGCGGGCGACGACTTCGGCGGGGTCGTGAAAAATCGCCGGGGTCTCCCTTCCGATCAGCTCGGAGGCGCTCCATCCCAGCATCCTTTCGGCGGCGGGGTTGAAGAAGAGGATCGTCCCTTCGGTGTCGGTGGAGATGATGGCGTAGCTGGCGGAGTCGAGGATGGCGGTGCGGAAGCTGTCGCGCAGGGCGATCTGCTTGTCGCGCCGCCGCTGGCTCCGGAGATCCTCGATCAGCATGAGGCCGCCGTCATCCCGCCACTGGACGCGGATTTTGACCGGCAGGACGCCGCCCGTGAGGTTGAATTCGATCTCGCCGCTGGCGTCGCGATTGGCGCCGCCGAGAAGATGGTTCTTCTGATAGGCGAGGGCCAGGAGGGAGTTGATCGGTCGTCCGGCCAAGCCGCCTTCGGCCAGGCCGAGGAGCTGGCAAGCCGCGGCGTTGCCGGCCGAGATGATGCCATCGCGGCCGAGAGTCAGTGCCGGCATCGGCAGTTGATTCAATTGACAGGGATCGGGGCTTGTGGAATTTCCGTTCATGCCAACATTATAGTGCAGGAGAGGATTCAGAGGCAAGCCGGCCGGACGGATGCAGGAGGATTTGATTGATTAAAAAAATCATCGGAAATCATTAAAGTCGCGACTGAACCGGTCGAAAGACCATGCCCAACGAGGGGAAGAACCATGATTGCCACCACAGATATAGTCATCCAAATCCGGGATCAGGATGCACGCCGCCGCCTCCTGGCGCTTCTCGGTTCCGACGCCGACATGCCGGGAGACTACCCGGCCATCCTTCCCGACGCGGCCCCGGCCGTGGTGGTGACGGATGATCCCTTTTTCCGGGCGCCGCCTGGCAGCGCCTTGATCTACGTCTCGCCGGAATCGGCGGCCAAGCCGGAGGGGCTCGTTCGCGAGGTTCGCCGGGCTTGGATGCAGTTCGAAACCCGCCGCAGCAACATGGCGGCCTACGAATCGGCCCGCGACAACGCCTCGACCCTCGAGGAAATCGCTCAAGGGCTCGCCCATAGAGTCCGGCAGCTCAACCGCCAGAATGAAATGCGCATCGCCCTCCTCGAGCAGATGCCGGTGGGAGTTGTTGGCGTCGACGACCTGGGTTGCGTGGTCCTCGTCAATGCGGAAGCCCACAAGGTCCTGGCGGAGCTGCCGGTCTCTCCCTTCGGCATGCCTGCGGACATGATCTTCCCCAAGGAAGTCGTGGCCTTGCTGCGCGACCGCAGCCGGACTTCGGCAGTTTATGAAATCTGCGGCCAGCGCTTCCTGGTCAAACGCAGCGACATGGATCTCGATGGCGAGCATCTGGGTCAGATTCTCGCCTTGATCAAAATGGATTGAGTCAGCTTCCCTTCCTGAGCTTTCGGAGATTGATCCCGGTGACGCCGTCAGGCGGCCGGGATTTCTCGTTTCCCGCCATCGGAGCCGGAAGCGAGACAGCCTGGGTTCTGGACGGGCTGGAACCACGGTCATTTTCTGGTTAAAATCAGCGTGCGGCTGCTTGACGCCGGAATTTATCACGATAAACTCAGACCCGTCCAAGAACGGAACGTAGCGCAGCCTGGTAGCGCACAAGTCTGGGGGACTTGGTGTCGCAGGTTCAAATCCTGTCGTTCCGACCATAAACACAAAGGGCCGCTCGCAAGAGCGGCCCTTCCCTATTTGCCGCAGTCCTCAAAATGCAGGCACGCTTCTTGCTTCTGCTGATTTCGATGTCGTCAATCGAATCGGCGCCGGCTACCGGCACCAGTACAGGAGGAGCGCACATGAGCAGCATTCTTGAAAAACTTGGTAGCCGCCTCAGTGGCGCTCCCGGCACGGAAGAGGTCCTATCCTACGGCGAATACCTCGATCTGGTCAAGCGGGAGCCGTGGATCACCCGGAACTCCGTCCAGATCCTGCACGACATGATGCTGACCAGCGGCGTCGAGCATAGCATCGTCATCGGCAAGCCGGTAAAACATCGCTACCAATTCTTCGAAAACCAGGCGCTCGTCGGGTCCTCCATCGTCTTCGGTCAGCAGAAAGCCAAAGAGAACCTTGTCGAAAAAATCGACAACGCCGCCCGCGGCGCCGAGGCCGCCAAACGCCTGTGGATCCTCCTCGGTCCTCCCGGCTCGGCCAAATCGCGCAGTATGGACGCGGTCAAGACCGCACTCCACCGCTACTCGAAATCCGACAGCGGCAAGAACTACTACCTCCTCCTTCCCAGCGTCGATGTGCGACTGAAAGACCGCGCCATCCTCGAAGAGAAAGGCGTCTGGTACATCCCCGCCCCCTTGTTCGAGCGCCCCCTGCAGGTCATCCCCGATGAAGCCCGCGCCGATTTCGAGGCCGACCTGAATGCCTCGGTCGACCAGGCCGCGGTCCAGTCCTTCCTCTCCAAGCACCCGCACTACGACGGCGACTTCCACATCAAGATCGACGGCCGCATCTCGCCCTACGCCCAGCAGGTGATGGAAGACTTCATGGCCGCCAAGAAACTCGACTTCGCCACCATGCTCAGCTTCCTCAAGGTCAAGCGCCTGGTCTTCGACGCCCGCACCAAGTCGGGCATCGGTTCCTACACCCCGCGCGATGAGAAGTCGCAGGAAGCCGGTTCGCTGGTCGGCAACATCGACTACTCCCTCCTGCCCCGCTTCGGCTCCGAGTCGCACCCGCTCGTGCATGACTACAAGGGCGAGCTCTGCGCCGGCGCCAACGGCTTCGTCGAGATCCACGAGATCCTCAAGCTCTCCGACAAGTTCCTCTACGAGCTGCTCTTCGCCACCCAGGACCGCTTCTTCAAGCCGGAAGGCCAGCCGCCCATCCCCTTCAACGGGGTGATCATCGGCCACACCAACTTCCATGAATACAACATGTTCATGAGCAATGGCTCCTTCGAAGCCCTGCGGTCGCGGACCAACTTCATCGAGATGCCGCTGTCGGTGAACTTCAAGGAAGAAGAGCACATCTACTCGCACACCTATTCCAACAACTCGCGCCGCTGGCATAAGGAGCGCAAGCACATCTGCCACGTCGCGCCGCACTCGCTGGAATACCTGTCGCTGGTCAGCTCGATGAGCCGCCTCTACGAGTCGAAACGCAATCCCAACATCACTCTGTTGCAGAAGGCCCTGATCTACGCCGGCCGCTCCGACTCCGGCGTCGACAACAACATGGCCAAGGCGATGCTCGACGAATTCGAATTCATCAAGCCCTCGGAGGGCACCTTCGGCCTCGACCCGCGCTTCATCCAGAACGTCTTCGAGACCACCGAGCACTTCCAGGTCAGCGAATACCACGCCAACATCCAGCGCCTCAAAGCCGACTCGCATGACCGCTCGATGCTCCATTCCATCGCCCTCGAAAACCCATGCTCCACCCCCCTCGACCTGCACGTCCGCCTTGAACACATGGTGAAAGAATCCTTCGCCTCGCAAAAAGCCAAGCTCTCTCACTATGCCGAAAAGGTCCTGCCGCAGGCGAAATCCTGGATCTTCGGCCAGATCGCCTCCGACGTCTACTCCGCCGTCCTGCGTGATGACTCGGTGGTCGAAACCACCTGGAAGAAATACACCGACCACGTCCGCGCCTACGCTCACAACAGTACGGTGAAACACGAGGTCACCCAGGCCGACGTCAAACCGGACGAGAAGTTCATGCAGACGGTGGAAGGCTACCTCGGCATCGCCGACCGCGACGTCTTCCGCAAGGAGCTTTCCGACGCCATCGCCTCGGTCTCCTATCAGGTTCTCCTCGCCGACGAACCGAGCTACCAGAACGCGATCAAAAAGTACGTCTTCGAGAACGAATTCAAGTCCGGTGAAAACCTCAAGCTCCTCGGCTGGATCAAGTCGGGCACCTCGTCCGCCTCGGTCAACTCGAAAGAGCAGCAGCAGCTCAACGACACCATCCGCTACCTGGTGGAGACCAAGGGCTACTGCGGCAAATGTGCCTTCCAGGCCCTGGTGATCACCGCCAACGCCTCGTCGATCGTCACCACGTCCTGACGGCTTGAGCTGAGTTCATGATCCGCCCGCCCTTCTTTCTGGAGGGTGGGCTTTTTGCGCCCTGTATCACTCCATTTTGATCTTGGATTCTCTTCGCCGTCAGCGTCGAACCAGGGAGTGAGGAGGTAGGGAGTGAGGCAGGAGCGCATAAGAGTTCACTGCCCAACTCCCTTGTTCCCTAACTCCCAAGTTTGGAGATTAGAATCCCGAGTGATAAAGCTCGGTTTTTTGTCTGGAAAGCAAAAGGCCGCCCCGCTAGGGAGCGGCCAGTAGAGATAAAGAGGAGCCCCCGGCAGGAACCGGGGGCTTATGCAGCTCCTTCGACCCCTTCAGGGTCATAAATCATAACTTGTTTCAAGCCAGGGTGTCGCCGATGCGGCTCAACCCTGGGCTTGATTCTCCGACCCGCTTCGGGGTCGAGCAGCCTTCCAACCGAATTACCCCAGTTGTACTCAGTTGTGTCCCAACTGTGTCTCAGTTGTGTCCCAATTAGGTTAGGTTGCGGACGCAGTCCGCGTTGGCTTAGACGTATTCGTCGTCGCCGCCCATCGAGATCTGGAGTTCGCCGGCCGCTTCAAGGGAGCGTACGATGGCGACGATTTCGCGCTGGGCGTTCTGGACGTCGGCGAGCTTGGCCCGGCCCATCAGCTGCATCTCCTCGGCGAGGTTTTCGCGGGCTCGTTTCGACAGGTTGTCGGCGAACTTGGCGAAGAGGGTTTCGCTGACCCCGCGCAAGGCCATCGGCAGTTTTTCCATCGGCACGTCGCGCATCAGGCGCTGCATCTCCTTGGGTCCGAAGCGGACGATGTCGTCGAAGGTGAAGAGCTGCTGGGCGATCTCGTTGCCGATTTCCGGCTGGGATTCCTGGATCGACTTGAGGATGCCATCGCCGGTGTCGCGATCGAGGCTTTGGATGATCTCGGCCATCATCTTCGGGCCGCCGATATCCTTGTCCTGGTCCTTGTCCTTTTTGGTGGCGATTTTCGACACGATGTTGCGGACGAAGACTTTTTCGATGCGTTGGACGATGTCCTGCTTTGCCGGCTTGGGCAGAGCGAGGCGGAGGGCGACTTCGTTGCGCAGGTCTGAATCGAAGGCGCCAAGGATTTCGCCGACCTTAGGGGGCGGCAGGAAACCGAGGACGATGGCGATGGTGGAGGGCTGCTCCTTGCCGAGGAAGTTGGCGAGGTCGGCGGACTTGATGTGGACCAGCGAGTTGAAGGCTTTGCGGGTGCTGTCTTCTTTTTTGGCTCTTTCGATGATCTCGCGGGCCTTGTCCTCGCCGAGGACTTCGACCAAGAGTTCATGCACCTTGTCGGCGCCGCCGAGCATGGTGCTGGTGGAGATCCGCTTGCCCAGTTCTTCGAGGGCGTTTTCGCGGTCCGCATCGCTGACTTCGCCGATGGCCCAGATCGCCTGGGTGATTTTTTCCAAAGTTTGCGGGTTCATGTTTTTCATCACCCGGCTGGCGTCGGCCTTGTCGAGGCTGAGAAGGACGATCGCCGCCTTTTGCGAGGCGGAGAGTTCTTCTTTCTTGTCCTTGGATTCGATTTTCTTAGCAGCCATGATTGTGCCTCACTTGTCTTCAGCGATCCAGTTTTCGATGACGTTGGCGATCGCCTTGGGCTCATCGTCGGTGGCTTTCTTGAGCAGGGCGATCTGCTTGTTCGGCTTGCGGTTGGGCAAGAGGGATTCGTCCGATTCGAGCAAGGGTTTGCCGTCGATGCCGAGGGCTCCGTTGCCGCCGGGACCTTCGATCGCACCCGCGGCTCCGCCGGGGCCGCCGGCGCCGGCGAGATCTTCGCGCATCACCTGAGTGGCGCCGAAGATGCGGCGGTGCATGATGAACAGGAGGAGAAGGAGGAGGGTGCCGCCGGCGATGCGGGCGAGATCGGTTCCCATCAGGCTCTCGACCTGCGACGCCACGTCGCGGACGCTGGTGACCGCTTTGAACTCTTCCGGCACTTGGAAAGGCGCTTCTTCCACCGTGACCATGTCCATCCGCACCGGCAGAATTCCAGCGGCGACCGGAGCGGCGGTTTCGCCCGTGAAGCTGATGCCGACGGCGCCGACGGCGGAGGCGACCAGCTTGCGATACTTTTCCAGAACCAGTTTGCGCTCCTCGGCATTGACCGGCATCGGCTTGCCGTCTTTGCCCATGACTGGCGCGGGAGCCGCGAGGGTGACGGCGACAGTGAGCTTGCGCAGGCGGGCGCCTTTTTCCATCGTGGTTTCGATGGTTTTGGGCACGGTCGAGCTGACTTCGACGGTGTTTTCCGAGGTCTTGTTGACCGGCTTGCCACCGCCGGCGGTTTTTTCTGGATCGGAGACGTCGACGACGGTGTTGCTGTCGTTGCCGACGACCGCTGCTTCCGAGGTGCTGCTCTCGGTGTTTTTGCTGGTGGTCTTCTGGGTGGTGGCGATGGCGTTGTCGCGGTCGAAGCTCTCCTTGGTGCGCTGCATCTGGCTGAAGTCGAGGTCGCAGTTGACCATGGCGACCACCTTGTCGGCGCCGAGTATGGGGCTGAGGATGCTCTCGGCTTTCTGGCGGTAGTAGTCCTCCATCGCAGCCTGCAATTCGGCCTGGCGGCCTTCGGCGCCGCCGAGTTCCAGGGTCGAGTCGTTCTGGGCCCGCAGCAGGCCGCGGTTGTCGGTGATGGTGACTTTGTCGGGGCTGAGGCCCGGGACGCTGGCGGCGACGAGATGGCGCATGGCTTCGACTTCACCCTTGCCGATGCTGGTCTTGCCGGCGAGGACGAGGTGGACGCTGGCGGTGGCGCTGGCGGCGTCTTTCTGGAAGGCGCGTTTGCGGGGAGTGACGACGGTGACCATGGCATCCTGGACACTGGGCATTTTGCGGAGCTTGCGAGCGATGTCGTTCTGCACCGCGCGCTGTTCGTTCTTGAGCGCCTGCTGTTCGGTCTCGCCCATCTTCGGGTTGTCGTAATAGGCGTAAGGGTCTTTGCCGTCGGCGTCGGTGACGATGCCTTTTTCGGCGACCCGCATCTTCGCTTCGGCGGCGAATTTCTCCGGCACTTCGATGGAGCGGTTGCCGTCGGCGTGGCGGCTGGGGATGTTGCGTTCGCGGAGCAGCTCCATCACGGCGGCTTTGTCCTTGGCGTCGATATCGACGAAGAGGGGCACCCAGTTTTCCCGGCTGCCGTACCAGACGATGCTGGACATCGCTGCGGCGGCGCAGACGAAGACGAGGATGATGCTGATCCGCTGGGCGATGCCGATGCCGCGCCAGACGCCGATGCAAGCTCCCCAGAAGTTTTTGAATGTCTCGCCCATAAGCCTGACTCCTTCGTCATTGTCGATTCTCTGCAGAACCTAGAATGCACGAAGCGTGCCAGCGCAAAAAGCTGTCAAACAACGAGTTTCACTTGCCGTTTGGAAGCGGCGGCGGTTCGCCGGGCGTGTTCTCGGCCTGGCGGCGGCGACGGAAGAGGTCGAGGAAGTCGTCGACGCGGTCGAAGGACCACTCCATCTTCCCCGGCGATCCAGTGACCGAGGCCTTCATCACCGAGGTCACAGGTGAGAAGAGGCCGGAGAGTAGGTCGAGGCCGAAGGGGGCGACGGCGCCTTTTAGATACGAAGTGAGCAGCTCGAAGTGATAGGCGCCGTCCGACCAGCGGTAGGCGCCTTTGCCGGCGAGGGCGATGATCGAGCCGTCGGTGCTGAACTCGTCGACATTGATGCTCTGATTGACGAAGTTCAGCTTGGCGTTGACACTGCGGATCGAGGTGGCCGAGGAGAAGGGCAGGACGCTGCCTACCTTGTCGAGCCAGGGGCCGAGGAAAGGGACCTGCCAGAAGGCGCCGTCGCGGACCTTAAAATGGCCACTGCCGGACATGGCGCTGAGAACGTCTTTCTCATTCATTTCAAGCTTCAGATCGGCATCGAAGTCGGCGGTGCCGCCGGCGGCATTCAGGTGCTTGGCACCGTAGGCAGAAACCAGTGAACCCAGTTCCATCCGCGAGCCCTTGAGGCGGAGGATGGCGGGACCGCCGGCGATGTCGCGCTCGAAATGGACATCCAGGGCGCCTTGATATAGGCCGCAGCGGCGGGTCTGGACCAGCATCCGTCCTTGGTCGACGCCGAGATCGAGCTCGACGCCGCTGGCCTTGTGGACGCCGTAGCCGAGGGCGGGAGCGGCGATCGAGGCCTGCATCTGGATCTTCTTCGGTGCGCTGAGCGGCATGCTGCCGCGGGCGACGACGGTGGCCGAGGCCGGCATGTCGAAGCCGGGCAGCAGATCGCGCAGGTCGCGGTCGCAAAGCTGCAGCAGATCGCGCGGCGCCAGGGTCGACTGCCCTTCAAAATCGGCGATGCAGCCGCCGCTGAGATTGCGGAAGCCGAGCTTGAGGACGGCGGCGCCCTGGGTCAGGCGGACGGTGAACTTGTCGAGCACGACCTGGCCGGGATATTCGAGATGGATGTCGGTGCTGAGCGACTGGGTCCGCAGGCCGTTGATGGCGGCCCCGGCGGCTTCGGCGTGGCCGTAGAAGAAGAGATTATCATCGCTGGAGTCGCCGGAAAAATGATAGCCGAAGACGCCGGTCTGGCGGATCAGCGAGGTCGGGTCCCAGGTCAGGCTCTGCCAGATGTCGAGGTAATTCTTGCGGGCTTGCGGATGCTCGATGAAGTTGACGTAGACGCGGGGATCGCCAACGAGGTCGGCGCGGACCAGTAGGTCGAGGGTCTTGAAGTCAAAAGACGCATCGACATCGCCAGTGAGATCGCGCGAGAAGGCTCGTCCCTGGCGCAGGTAGACCTTGCCGGGTTCGAGTACCAACCGGCCGGTGAGCGAGTCGACATTCAGGCCGCGATAGGCGATGTCGTGGATGACCAGACTGCCGTCGAGGCGGAGCTGCGACAAGTCATCGATCGGGGTCGGCAGGATCTGCAGGTCGAACTGCGGCGCGGTGTCGCCGAAGCGGATGCGCTGCAGGCCGCGGGCGATCTTGGGATCGAGGAAGCCGAGAATGCGGTTGAGGTGGAGCCCGCCGCGCAGTTCGCCGCTGATCTTGCGGTTGGCGATATCGTAGGCTAGGCCGCCGCTGAGGCGTTCGTCATTGTCGATGCCGAGGTCGAGGTTGTCGACGACGATGCGTTCGGGGCTGGCAGCGAAGCGGAGGCGGCTGTGGCGCAAGGCGAGGCCGCGGAAGGTGAAGGCCGGGACCTCGGCATCGACCGAGAATCGCGAGGCTTCGGGATGATCGAGGGGGATGTCGAAATCGAAGCGGCAGGAGGCAGCTTGTTCAAGGGCGAGGCGATCGATGGCGAGGAGGGCGCCGAGGGCCGCAGCCGCAGCGGTCGGCGCCGCGTCGTCGAGCGTCGCCGCGGTCTTGGTGTCGGAGGGCATGAAGTGACTCAGGGTGAGATCGCGGACCCGGCCCGAGCCTTCGAGACGCAGGGAGGGCAGCTCAAGGGCGGCATGCGACAGGCGGAGGAGTTCACCGTCCCACTGACCGCGGCATTCGAGGTTGCGCAGCTTGAGGAAGAAGGGCTTGCCGTCGGGCTGAAGAAGAGCGATTCCCTTGGGCGGGCAGGTGTAACGCAGCGTGAGTGAGGGGGCGCTGAGACGCCCCTTCTCCCAGACCAGGCGAGCGCTGCTGTCGCGGATGCTGCCGTAAAGAGGCAATTCTGCATCGGGGATGTTGAGGTCGAGCTTGGCTTGGTTGAGCTGAGGATCGGCGAGATCGAGGTGGACGTGCCCTTGCAGACTGCTCGGGGTTTGAGTCTTGATCAGGCTCGCCATCACGAGAACGCCGCGCAGCTGAGCGAAGCGCCGGCTCCAGTCATCGGACTGGCCGAGCTTCTTCTCAATTCCGGCGATTTCTCCTTCCAGCGACAGATGCAGGAAGGGCAGAGAAGCCTCGAGGCGCTCGACGTGACAGACGCCGTCTTTCCAGCTCAATCGGCATTCGCCGGAATCGCACAAGGCTTCCGGCCCTTCGCGCTTCAGGCGGCATTCGGCATGAGCGCTGTCGAGATGGCCGCCGCGCGACTCCGCCCGGAGTCGGATGTCGCTGATCCGCAGGCCAGCGCGACTCACTCCTGAGGATTCCAGGGCGATTTTCCAGACGCCACGGGCGGCATCCCGGATGTCGGCATCGAAATCGACATTGAGCTCAGCGCCGGCATGACTGCGGGCCAGTTCGTCGCGGATCTGGCGCAAGGCGATGGCGACCGACGAAGGCAGCAGCGTCGCGACATCGAAGGCCTTGCCGTTTGACGTGACCTTATCGAGATGCGACAAGTGACCTTTGAGGTTGATTTTCAGTCCCGCCACGCTGCCGGAGAGCGAGTCGCAGAGCAGATCGCCATCCTGGATGCGGGCCGACAGGTGGACATCCTGCACGGCCAAAGGTGAGCCGTCGTCGAGTGGCAGGACGAAGGAGGCGCCGCTGAGTTCGAGACGCGACAGGTTGGCGGTCCCGGCGAGCAGAGAATCGCGATGGAAATCCAGCATCGCCTGCTCGGCGCGGAGCAGCACCTTGTCGCGCTTTTGCGGATCGAGCAAACGCGGCCCGACGAGGACGATACCGTTGATCGGGCCGATCTTGACGCCGTCGAAGTCGAAGGGGATGTCATTGCGGCGCAGCTCCTGGCGCAGAGCCAGGGCGAGGTTGGGGGGGATGCCGATCGCCTCGCAGTACAGGCAGAGCATCGCCGCCCCCGTCGCGAAGAGGAGAAAACAGTTGCGGAAAGCTCGCCAGAGAGCAAGAAGCATGAAAGGAATCCCGGGGTTTTAGGGGTCGAAAGAAGGCTCCGGGGCGGGTGGCGGCAGGGGCTCGGGAATCACCTCGGCCTCGGCAGCGAATTCCGCATTCGCACGGGCAGCCTGCGCCGTCGCAGTGGCGATGCCGCCGAAAATCAAACGAGGCAGGGTGTCGCTGCAAGTGAAGAGCATTTCGCTTTTGTCGGCCTTGCCGCTGAACATCTCCTGGCTCAGATCGATGCGGCTGAGGACGCGCTGCAGCTCTGGCACCATCAGCCCGCCAGTGGCGAGGCTTTTGCGGATGCCGCGATCGGCGCTCAAGAGGCTGGCTTCAGCTTGGCCGGCGGCGGCGGCGTCCTGGCAGTGCAACACCCCCGCCAACATGAGGCTGTCATTGAAGCTGAGTTCGCAGCACTTCGCCGTCACCACCGATTCAAAGAAGTCGATCATGCCGAGGACTTCGAAGCCTTGCGCCTGGATCTGGCCGGCCGCAGCACGCATTTCGGCGAGGCCTTTGAGCACCTTGTCGCGTTGCGCCGGGTTGAATCTTCCGGCGAGGCAGATCCGGGCCTTGCCGCTGTCGATCAGGGCGATGCCGTGGGCGAGGATTTCCGGCGCCTTGGCCGAATCCTGGTCGTAACGGCCGGCGACATCCTTCATCGCCGCCGCCGCCTCGGCCGCGTCCTCGACGGTGACGGCCAGAAGCAGGGATTCGCTGAGGTGGAGGGCGCTTTTGCCGTCGGGCTGGACAAACTCGCGCCCGCCGACCTGGCAACGGGCGGCCTCTTGCGGGATCAGGGCGCGGCAGCGAGTCAGGTCAAACCAGCCTTGGACGAGAAGGCGCCCGCTGCTTTGATTTTTGACCTCATCCACAGTCATCGACAAGGCCGCGGCATGGATCTCGACATTGCCGACCTGGTCGACGGCGCGAGAGATTTGGCGGGCGAGAAAAGGCGACAGCTCACCGAGCCCAGGAGCCTTGTCTTTCGGGATGACCGCCAGGCGTTCCTCAAGGGATTTTTCGGAGGCGCCGCGGTGCAGATCGACGGCCATGCCGAAGCTGATCTCCGGCGGCAGGGCGCGGGCCAGGCGAGGGAGATCGAGCTTGACCGCTGGATCCGGCTTGACATCGAGCGCCCGCAGGGCCGCGGCGCATTCGCGGGCGAGAGTCAGATCATCGCTTTGGGCGAGCTTCTCGAGGACCGGGCGGGCCGCCTGGAAGCGGACTTGACCGAGACGGCGGACCGCCCAAGGACGGAGATCCGGAGCCTTCTCCGCCTTCCTTTTCGCTTCGTTGGCGTTGAATTGGGCCAGTTGTTTGCGGGCAGGTTCGGCCAGTTCCGGGTCGGCATCGCCGGCGAGGCGGGTGAGCAGGGCTCGCCCTGATTCACCGGCTTCGATCAGCTCGGCCCGAGCCTGACGGCGCTCCTTGGGATTGCCTTCGCGCAGGCGTTTTTCCAAGGCCGCAGCATCAAATTTCAAAGCTGCAGGCGCAAGCTTACGGCCTTCGAGAAAAGCCTGCAGAGCCGCAGGCGAGGCATCCTGGCCCCAGACTTCGAGAACCTGCTCGGGTGTGCAGACCGACATCAGGTCCTTGGGCGGCGATTGCATCAGGCCGGTCAACACCGCGATGTTCATCAGAATCTCAAACAGCGTCTCGATCAGTTTCGCGTCCATGAATCCCTCTTGAGTAAAGCAGTTTAGCAGCACAATGCTGCCGCTTCTTCGCTTGGCGACAAAATCCCCGATGAAAAAGTGCTGAAACTGACCTCAATACGAGGCGCGGGAGGAAAATTCATGAGAAATCTCAAAAAAAATCACGGCAAGCGCTAAAGAAGCTTCTCGTCCCCCCGAAAGGAGAAGAATGCAAGCCACTGAGTGGCAAGCCCGGGACCGACGGATCGGACTCGTGAAAAACCTGAAGCTCTGCTCCCACAGGAGCTTCTTGAACAAGGATCACAGTGGGCGCCGACAAGGATGTCGACGACAACAGAAAGTGCAAGATCACGGAGGATCACATGTCACTCACCATCAATAACAACAGCGTCGCCTTCAACACCTGGACCAGCTTTGCAGCTAATTCCAAGGAAGTCGCTCGCTCTATGGGTCATTTGTCGACCGGCGTCAAAATGGTCGCCGACGACCCGTCCGGCGTCGGCATCAGTGAACGGATGCGTTCGCAATCCCGCAATGTCGCCATGGGCCGCGCCAACGTCGATAACGGCCTCTCCATGCTGCAGACCGTCGACTCCTGGCTCCAGAAAATGAACGACATGCTCGGCCGGATGAGCGAGCTGACCATCGAATCGGGTGACGGCACCAAATCGGTCGGCGACAAAGACAATATCCAGACTGAATTCAAACAGCTGCAGACCGAAATGGTCCGGATCACTTCGCACAACGACTCGGCCGCCAAATTTAATGGCCTTTATCTCTTCCGCGGCGGCAACGGTGTCGTCGATGTCTCCAACGCCGACACCAACCCCACCGGCAAAGTGTCTCTGCAGATCGGACCCGACCTCGGTCAGAAGATCGATCTCGACCTGAAAGACCTCCAGGTCGCCAGTGCGGAAATAATGGGCTCGGTCCACACCTACACCTATTCGAACGACAACATCACCCTCACCGGTTCGACTCACACCGGCGTCACCTGGGGCTCGATCATCAACGACACCAAGTTCTCGGTCCGCAGCAGCGATTCGATCGGCAAATTGGCCAAGGCGATCGACTTCATCTCCAACGCCCGGGCTTCCAACGGTGCTCAGCAGAACCGCCTGGAATACACCCGCAGCGCCTTGCTCTCCTATGAAGACAACCTGCGTGCTGCCGAATCGAAAATCCGCGACATCGACATGGCCGCCGAATCGACCAAGCTCGCCAAGTACCAAATCCTCGGTCAAGTCGGCAACGCCATGTTGGCCCAGGCCAACCAGCTGCCCCAGGCCGTCGTCCAGCTCATCGGCTAAGATTCCGCCGCCTGAATCCGGCAAAGCCGCCCCACCCGGGGCGGCTTTGCTGTTGCATTCAGTTTTCCTTGATGAGACTTGAACCTCCCCTTGCATTTGCTGATAATAAAGCTTATCTTTTGATGCGCTAATGAAAATGAGGATCTAAAAATGGCTAAGATCAATCGACAGCTCCATGAGAACACCGTCGGCTACTACCATGCCTACAATCGCGTCGCGGGGAAGAAAATCGGCTACTACCCCTTCGAAGACGCCACGGAACGGGCAATTTTCGAGGCGCACCTTTGGCGGTTGAGCTGTTTTTTCGCCGTCAATCTCGGCTTTTTTGCCTTCATGGGCAATCACTTCCACCTGCTCTTCGAGATGCTGGATCCGGCCTCGATTTCAGACGCCGAAATCCAAGCGCGCTGGAAGGCTCACTACGCGTCAGCCCTTGCCGATGGGCGAATTCAAGAACCCGATTGGAGCCAGCCCGCCGAGCTCGCCAAGGTTCGCAAGCGCATCGGCAGCCCCTCTGAATTCCTGCACGACCTGAAGGGACAATTCGCCGAGGGATACAACGTCCGCCACGATCTCCGCGGCAGTTTCTGGGACGGCCGTTTCAAAAACACCCTGCTCAGCCCCGAGGCCGTCGCCTCGTGCGGCCGCTACATCGAGCTCAATCCGCTGCGCGCGAGAATCGAATGCAAGGTTGGTGCCGCAGCTCGCAACTCTTGGCACAACTTCGAGCAGAGCTGCAGCGGCAAGGAATGCGACTTCCGCAAACACATCGGCTTTCAGCTCTTGATCAAGGCGCTGCACCCCCATCCCGACAAACCCCTGACCCCTGGCGAAGAGCTCGAACTAGCGATCAAGACTTACGCCGCATGGCGCGAGCATTTCGACGCCGAGGAGAAACGCCTCGCCGAGGAACGCGTCGCCGCCGCCTTGGCAAAAGAAGAGCAACGCGCTACAGAGCTAACGCAATCCCGTCAACGCAGTTGGTTCGACGCCTTGGTCGTTGGCAGCCTCGAGTATTGTCGCCGCCAAGCGATCCGGATGCACCGTTCCGATACCGAGCCGATCGAACTCGCCCCCGGTCTTTACGGGCTCTTCCGACGCCAGCGACGAAGTAGCTG
>CAMCSH010000042.1 GCA_945877655.1 Lentisphaera araneosa HTCC2155
GCCTAGCTTCGCCGCCTTCATCCACCTCGTCTAAAACGACCGCAGCGGCGCCGAGCTCAGCCTCCTCGCCAATGCCATCTCCACCAACCACACCTTCTTCTATCGCGAACCTAAACACTTCGACCACCTCACGCAAGTTGCCTTGCCGGACATCCTCAAGAAGCAACGAGCGAAGAGCGAATACGATCTACGAGTCTGGTGCGCCGCCTCCTCCACCGGCGAAGAACCCTGGACCCTCGCCATGTTGATCCGCGAAGCCCTTGGTTCCGAGGTCTCCCGCTGGCACGCCGGCTTGCTGGCGACCGACATCTCCACCCGCGCCCTCAACACAGCCTATCGCGGCGCCTACGGCCAGGACGAAGTCGACCAACTGCCGCCGGAAATGCGCCGCAAGTGGTTCCGTCCTCGTGGCGACGGCCTGCTCGAAGTTGTCCCCGAACTGCGCAGCGACCTGCTTTTCCGTCGCCTCAACTTGGTGAAGGAATTCAAATTCAAGAAGCCCTTCCACATCATCTTCATCCGCAACGTCATGATCTACTTCGACCAGCAGACCAAGGAAGATTTGGCCCGTCGCCTGGCGCAATGGGTGGTTCCCGGTGGATATCTCTACATCGGCCATTCAGAAAGTTTCGGGCGGAACTCTACCGAATGGGAAAGCCTGCAGCCTGCCGTCTATCGCAGAAAAGTCTAAGGACGAGGTGTAATTATGGCTAAAATCAAAGTGTTAATTGTCGATGACTCCGCCCTCGTCAGGCAGATTTTCTCGGCAGGATTGAGCAAAGATCCCGACATCGAAGTGATCGGCACGGCCAACGACCCCTTCGCCGCCAGAGATAAGATTCTCAGTCTGCATCCCGATGTCGTCACGTTGGATGTCAACATGCCGCAGATGAACGGCGTCGAGTTCCTTCGTCGCCTGATGCCGCATTATCCCCTTCCGGTGATCATGGTCAGCGCCTTGACCCAGCGCGACAGCCAGACCACACTAGATGCCTTGATGGCCGGCGCCGTCGACTTTGTCGCCAAGCCCGCCGGTCAAAGCCCGGCCGAACTCGGGATCATGCTGAACGAATTGGCCATGAAGATCAAAGCCGCCTCAAAAGCCAACCTCGACAAATGGAAGCGGCGCGCCGCCGCCGTCCACTCCGGTGCTGCCAGTCTCGGTCAGTCACAGACTCAAAACAGCTCGCAGTCATTGCCGACCGTTGCAGCCCCAGAAACCAACAAACTGCGGCCCTTGGCGACCTTGGCCAATCGCGGCCCGATGCCGAAAAATCCGCCGGCGCGCCGCATCTGCGCCATCGGCGCCTCGACTGGCGGCACCGAAGCCCTGAAGGAAGTCTTCACTCGCCTTCCTGCTGATTTCACCGGCACCGTCGTGGTCCAGCACATGCCGCCTAAATTCACCGCCATGTTCGCCGCCCGGATGGACGCCGAATGCCATGTCCGGGTCAAAGAAGCCGAGGATGGCGATGTGGTCCGCAATGGCATCGTCTACATCGCTCCTGGCGGTGACAAGCAGATGACCCTGCGCAACTCGCCGGAAGGTTGGTTGATCTGCCTTCGAGACGGCCCCAAGGTCCAAGGGCACTGCCCCTCAGTCACCGCCTTGTTTGAATCCGTGGCCCAGCATTGCGGTGCCAAAGCAGTGGGAGCGATCCTCACCGGCATGGGCGGTGACGGCTCCGACGGCATGCTCAAGATGCGCCAGGCCGGAGCCCGCACCCTCGGCCAATGCGAAGCCTCATGCGTCGTTTACGGCATGCCGAAAGTGGCCATGCAACTCGGCGCCGTGGAACGTGAGCTCCAGGTCGAAGACATCGGCCCGGCGCTGGTCAATCTTTTGAAAAACTAGTCGGCGACGAAGCCACTTCGCGACACCAATTGGTGCATCAGGATGGCGCCGGCAGCGGCGACGTTGAGGGAGTCGATGTCGCGAGCCATCGGAATCATCAAAGTGTGATCCGCAGCCGCCAGCCATTCCTCCGGCAGCCCGGGACCCTCCTGGCCGAGAATCAGGGCGCAACGGCCGTCAGGCCCCCAATTGTACGACGAGATCGAATCCGGCTTCAACGCCGCGGCAAAAACGAGACCTCCTTCCTGACGCCATTGTCTCAGATCGCCCAAGGGATCCTCGCTGCGATAGACCGGGATCTTCCAACAGGCACCCATCGACACTCGGACACTGCGGCGATCAAAGACTTCCGGGCCTTTGCCGTAGAGAACCGCATCCATGCCCAGTGCAGCGGCGGAACGAAGCAGCAGCCCGAGGTTCTCGATATCGACCAGCTGCGGCAGGACGAGCAGGCGTCTGGCCTTGAAAAGCGCCTCGCGCGGCGGTGGAGGAGGCAGCTCCACCCAGGCAAGCGCGCCGCGATGAAAAGTGAAACCGGCGAGCTGAGTGATGAAGTCGGATTCGCCCACAACTAAAGGCAGGGATTCCGGCGCCGTGAGGGCAATCTTCTCCAGACAGGCCTGGCTTCCCAGGACCATTTGCACCCGCAAACGTCCAGCGGCCATTTCCTCGATCGCCTTCTCGACCAGAATGCGACCTTCGCAAAGAAAAGCCGGGCTCCCTTCCGGTCCGGGAAAAATGCCGCGTCGTCCCTGCAATCCTTCCAAGGCCTGGATCAATCCGGGGCCGGCTTCTTCGACACTGATGATCATGATCCTGAATTCCTTGGCTGTTTGGAGGACATTCTGCCTCCTTTCTGGGACGGCAACCAAGAATTGACGGATAAAACCAATAAAAGGCCTGCAAGCATCCTTGACAGCTAAGAAATGCGAGATACTTTTTGCGCCTCAACTCAGGACGCGGGGTGGAGCAGCTCGGTCAGCTTGTCAGGCTCATAACCTGAAGGTCGTAGGTTCAAATCCTACCCCCGCAACCAGATTTGATACCCCAAGGTCGCGGGGTGGAGCAGCTCGGTCAGCTTGTCAGGCTCATAACCTGAAGGTCGTAGGTTCAAATCCTACCCCCGCAACCATTTTTTCTTTTCCCAATTCCCACTTTTACCATGCCCAAAAACTCCTTGCAGCAGCGTCTTGTTTTCCTCCGGGATCTGGCTGCTGAGGCCGCTTCCTTAGCCTTGACTTATGTCAGGAAAGGTGCGCAGAATTGGGATAAAAGCGATGGCTCCCCGGTAACCGAGGCCGACCTCGCGCTGGATCAACTCATTCGCCAACGCATTTCCAGCCGTTACCCCGGCGAGGCCCTGCTCACCGAAGAAGGCAAGGACGACGCCTCCCGCCTGAACAATCCCTGGGTCTGGATCGTCGACCCGATCGACGGCACCAAGGAATTCATTGCCGCCATCCCCGAATACAGCGTCATGATCGGTCTCAGCCACAATGGCATCGCAGTTGCCGGCGCCATCGCCATCCCCGGTACAGGCGAGCTGTTCAGCGGCGCCATCGACTGCGGCGTCAAAATCGAAAAGCCCGATGCTCCGCCGTTTTTCCTCAAGCATCCTCTTCCGGGCCCGAGCAAACTCTTGGTATCGCGCACCAATCGCGATCAGCGCATCATCGATCTCAGCACGCATCTTGAGTTCGAGGCCCACCCCTGCGGTTCGGTCGGAACCAAGATCTGCCGCATGATCGACGGCACGGCGCGCGGCTATGCGACGCGTACCACGGTCAGCGAATGGGATTGCTGCGCCGCCGACGCCTTGATGCGCGCCTGCGGTGGCCGCCTGCTTGATGGCTCGGGACGTGAACGCGTCTACAACCAGGCCGATGTCCTCGTTCCCGGCATCATCGCCTTCTTTGACGACGAACCGGCGGAACGCTGTCGCGCATTCCTGCAAAAATGACGCCCGCGCTGGAGAAATTCCTGCGCGACAACCTTCTCATCCTCTCGGTGGGCGGCGCTTGCATCCTGGCTCTCCTTTATCCATCCCCCGGCAAGATCCTGGATCACGCCGAGATCTCCCCTTGGCTGGTGTTTTCTGTGTTTTTTTGCCAAGGCGCCAGCGTCGACCTCCGCCGCTTGCCGCCGGCTCGACAGCTTTTGCCGATACTGGCCATCGGCTTCGCCAGCAGCCAAATCTTGGCGCCCTTGCTCGCCCTCGGCATTCTGGCGATCTGGTCCCCGGCTCCGGATTACGCCGCCGGGTTTTTCCTGATGGCCTGTATGGCGCCCACCTTGGTTTCCGGCACCGTCATCTCGACTCGTGGCGGCGGCTGCATCCCGACGGCTTTAGGCGTCACCATCATCCTCAATCTCACCGCGGTGCTCACCGTGCCCCTCTGCTTGCGTTGGGGACCTGGCGGCGCCACGATGGATTCGCTGCACCTGCTTGGCAAAATGCTCCTCCTCGTGCTCTTGCCGGCCGTCATCGGCCAGTTGTGGCGCCGTCGTTTCACCGAGCGGGCGGAAAAAAGCAAAGCCTGGCTCAGTCATCTGCCGGTGGCCCTGCTGTCGCTGACGATTTACATCAATCTCTCGGTCCAGGCGGAGCGCATGCACCAGCTCAACTGGCACGACGGCCTCAGCTTTGCCTTGGCCGGCCTGCTTCTGCATCTCATCTGCCTCTGGGCCAGCCTGCGCGCCGGAACCTGGGCGGGAGCCGAACTCGGCGTCGCCAGATCCTTGGCCATCTGCTCGTCGCAAAAGACCTTGCCGGTGGCAGTGACGGTGTGGAGCACCTCCCTCGCGAGCAACCACCCTCTGGCCTTGCTGCCCTGCGTCGTCTTCCACTTCATGCAGATCTGGATCGATGGACTCATCGCCGGACGCTGGGCCCGAACTGAGACGCAGGGGAAATAATCCGACCTGTATCAATCCATTTTGATCTTGGATTCTCTTCGCCGTCAGCGTCGAACCAGGGAGTGAGGGAACGAGGGAGTGAGGGAGTAAGGCAGGAGCGCATAAGAGTTCACTCCCCAACTCCCTCGTTCCCTCACTCCCTAGCCTGGAGATTAGAATTCCGAGTGATACAGGTCGAAATAATCGGCGGCGCCAACGAAAATCGCCTTACCTCCAAGTGCCAAAGCAGCTCAGACGACTTAGCTTAAAGGATCAAATCCCTGTGGAGAAACTATGATCAAAGAAGAACTGCGGAACGTCGCCCTCTTCATCGACTTCGAAAACTTCGGCGCCGACAAAGAAATCAATTTCCGTGCCGACAACCTCCTCGACATGATCGACCTGCCGCGCGAAGCCCGCATCATCATGAAACGCGCCTACGCCGACTGGGGCCGCTTCCCTAAATTCAAGCAGCAGATGCTGGAGAACTCGATCGAGCTGATCGAGATGCCTTCGCACGGTAAACGCGGCAAAAACGGCGCCGACATGAAGCTCACCGTCGACGCCCTCGAAACCGCCTTGATGAAAGAATACGTAGACGCCTTTGTCATCGTCTCCGGCGACAGCGACTACACCTCGCTGATCTCCAAGCTGCGCGAATACGACAAGTACGTCATCGTCGTCGGTCACTCGAAGTCGACCTCGAAACTGCTCGCCGGCTACTGCGACGAAATCATCTACTACGCATCCTTGACCGAGAGCGAAGTCGAGGTTTCGGACCTCAACACCGCCTACAAATACCTCACCAGCGCAATCAAGGCCTTGCTGAACGAAGGCGCCGAAACCACCGGATCGGGAGTCAAATCCCGGATCAAACAAGTCCGCCCCGGCTTCTCCGAATCGGAATACGGCTTCGCCCAATGGCGCGGCTTCCTGCGACAGGCCGCGGCCGATAAAGTGGTCGATCTGTCGCACGCCTCCGACGGCGACGTCCTCGTCTCCTTGCCCCGCCAGGAGAAGAAGGAGGAAGGTGAGCAACTGCCGAACCTCAGCATCAGCCGCGACTTCCTGGCGCAGTTGTGCAAGGCGATCAAGGAATCCGAGCACGAAGGCCGCTCAATGTTCTCCCGCATCAACGACCGCCTGCTCAAGCACGATCCCGCCTTCTCGCCGACCCGTTTCGGCATCTCGAAAACCCAAGGTTTCTCCGGCTTGATGCGCCGCCTCTCAGAAGAAGGCTACGTCCAGATCTACCGCAAGGACCAGACTTATTCGGCCGCCATCACCGAGAAAATGCAGCGTCTGACCACACAGAGCTGAATCTCAAACAGACGGAGCCGTGTACTGCCGATTGAAGGCCACGGCTTCGCGATAGGAAACCCCGCTGCCGCCGAAAATGTCCAGCGCCGAACCAATGGTCAGGTGGACCCGGTTCCGCGACAACTCGGTCACGGTTTTCAGATCCTCCATCGACTTTGCGCCGCCCGCATAAGTCGAGGGAATAGGAGAGTGCTCGGCCAGCATCTTCACCAGCTCCAGATCAATGCCTTGGCAAAGACCTTCGACATCGACAGCGTGAACCAGGAATTCGTCGCACTGGGTCGCCAGTTGCGCCAGCGTGGCGGGATTAAGCTCCATCGTGGTGAATTTCTGCCAGCGGTCAGTGACGATCCAGTAACGGCCGTCGCGAATGCGGGCGCTGAGATCGAGGATGAGCTTGTCGCGGCCGACCCGACGGAGCAATTCATCGAGGGCCGCCTGATTGAACTGGCCGTCCTTGAAGACAGATGAGGTGACGATGAGGTGCGAAGCGCCCGCGTCGAGCCATTCCTTGGCATTGGCAGCGGCAATGCCGCCGCCGATCTGCAGGCCGCCGGGCCAAGCGGCCAGGGCTTCGCGAGCTGCCGCATCATTGCCGGCTCCGAGCTTGATCACATGGGCACCGGTCACCCCGTCGCGCCGATACAGTTCGGCGTAATGGGCAGGGGGCAGCTCGGAGACGAAATTGGTCCGGGCCCCGGCATCGGTGAGCGAGCCGCCGACAATTTGCTTGACGCGGCCGTCATGAAGGTCGATGCAGGGTCGGAACATAGGGCGTTACGAATTAAGAGTTAAGAGTGGAAAATGAAGAAGGGTTTGCGGCAATCGCAAACCCTTTCTTCATGCAAGATCAGCGCTTGTTGGCGAGGAGGAATTCTTCCAAGCGGTCGAAGGCGTTGGCGAGGGTTTCGGTCCAAGGCAAGAAGACGACGCGGAAGGCAGCGCTTTTGCTGTAGTTGAATCCGGTGCCGTGCACCACCATGACGTGTTTCTCTTCGAGGAAGCGGAAGCAGAAGTCTTCGGCGTCCTTGAATTTGTACATCTGAAGATCGATCTCGGGGAAGGCGTAGAGGGAGCCTTCCGGTGCGGCGCATTTGATGCCGGGAATCGCATTGAGGCGCTTGACCGTCAGATCGCGTTGCTCTTTCAAGCGGCCGCCGTCGGTGGTCAGGCTGAAAATCGACTGGTAGCCGCTGAGGGCGGTGGGAATGGTCCACTGGGCCGTGACGTTGGCACAGAGGCGCATCGAGGCGAGCAGAGTGATCCCTTCCATGTAGTCCTTGGCTTCGGCGACCGGGCCGGTGAAGTACATCCAGCCGGAGCGGAAGCCGCAGGCACGGTAGTTCTTCGAGATGCCGTTGTAGGTGATGGTCAGGATGTCGGTGGAGAGGGTTGCGAGCGGCACATGCTTGACGCCGTTGTAGGTGATCTTGGAGTAGATCTCATCGGCGAAGATGATCAGATTGTGCTTGCGGGCAAGCTCAAGAATGGCCAGGAGCGTCTCTTGCGGATAGACGGCGCCGGTGGGGTTGTGGGGGTTGATGACGACGATGCCACGGGTCTTATCCGTGATCATTGCGGCCATCGCCTCGACGTCGGGCTGCCAGCCTTTTTCCGGGACGCAGGGATAGTGCATGGCCTTGCCGTCGGCAAGGCGTACCGCAGCGGTCCACAAGGGGTAGTCGGGGGACGGTACGAGCACTTCGTCGCCGGGGTTGAGCAGGGCTTCCATGCTCATGACGATCAGCTCGGAGCAGCCGTTGCCGATGTAGACGTGCTCGATGTCGAGGTTTTTCAGGCCGTAGCTGGCGGCGTCGGCGACGATCGCCTCGCGGGCCGGGACGATGCCTTTGGAATTGCAATAAGGAGCCGCTTTGTCGAGGTTGCGGATCAAGGCCAGATTCATTGCGTCGGGAACTTGGAATCCGAAGGCACCGGGGTTGCCGATGTTGAGCTCGATGACATTGGCGCCACCGGCTTTCAATTCAGCGGCACGCTCCGCTATGCGTCCACGGATTTCGTATTTGACGTGTTCGAGGTGCTTGGATTTGGAAATAGCCATGACTTTCTTCTGCTGGTTGGGAGATCAAACGAGGGGAGGCAAGGAGGCAACCGGGTTTTCGGCCAGAACGACGCGGAAGCCGAGAACGAAGTAGCGCGAGTCGGGGGGGTTGACGAAGCGCGAGCTGGGGCGGCAATCGGTCCAGTTGTAGAGCCAGCAGCCACCTTTGGCAATACGGTTTGTGCCGTTTTTGCTGAAGGGGTTGATGACGTCGTCACGCGAGCAGGAAAGCAGGTAGCCGCCAGCTTCGTAATAGGTAGGGTCGTGGAAGTCGCAGCCGTCGAGAACCCATTCCCAGATGTTGCCTTGCATGTCGTAGAAGCCCCAGTCGTTGGGCTCCTTGAGACCGACTTCGTGGGCCGATTCGTTGGCGTTCTTGTAGTACCAGGCGATGTTGTCGACGTCGTCGACGAAGTCGTCTTCTGAGCCGCCGCGGCAGACATATTCCCATTCGGCTTCGGTCGGCAGGCGGTAGACGTAGGGATCGGGAAGGCGTCCGGCGGCTTTTTCACGGCGGGTCAGCTTCTCACAGAACTCGACGGCGGAGCTCCAGGAAATCTTCTCGGCGGGAAGGCGGTTGGAATTCATCCCGGTGGGGCAGTAGCTGCCTTGGAACATCGACGGGTTCTTGCCGACGATTTCCTTGTATTCCTCTTGAGTGACCGGGTAGATGCCCATCCACATGCGGCGAGTGATGTGGACACGGTGACGGGGGCGCTCGGGAGCGCGCTCAGGTTTCTTCTCGTCGACGCCTTTGTGATAACTGCCGGCTTCGATCCGTTTCATCACCATGCCAAGCTCTTCGACTTCGAAGAACTCGCCGAAGTCATGCAGTTCGCCAGGATCCGCCACATGCGAGAAAAGCACGGGTAGTTCGGGAATCAGGGGCAGGTCGGACATTTCAGGCTCCATGGTGGGACACTCGTCGATTATTGTTCGTATTACTGGTCGACCAAGCTAACCCCCGCCCATCTATCTTGCAAGCTTGGGGACCCAAGTGGCAACAGAATTTTTGTCCTCTTGGAATTTTCCGGAGTGAAGATCGATTGGGCAGGCCGCGACAGAGGAAGATCGCAAAAAACTCGAAACCACAGAAAAGCCAACATGTACTTCAGCACTCTCCTCGCTCTGCCGATCTTCTTCCAAGCTCCGGCCAGTGACGCCGCAGCAACTAGCCCCGCCCCGGCGGCGGACGGGCAGTTGGCCATTCGTGCGGTGGAACGCATGGCAGCGCTACCCCAGCCTCTCGCCGTGAGGGATTGGGCGGCGTTCGCCAAGGTCTATTACCAGCAGATTCTTAATCCGGCCGCGGCCGGCGACGGCTTCCCGGCCGTGCGGGTGGAGGCTGACCGCCCAGGGTTTTTCATGAAGTCCTACCTGGGCGGGCCGATGGACGGGGAGTCGCTTACTTGCCTGTCGGCCGTGGCCGGGGCGCGTCTGGCTGGACTCGACCCGCGGGATCTCGACGGGGTTGATTATGTGGCACGGAGCAAGGCGTGGTATGACCCCAGTACCGGAATTTACCGGCACCGCGTCGGGGAACGATCACCCGAGGTCAGCGCCGATATTTATGGCTATTGGGCGGCGATCCAAGGAATGATCCTCGCTGCACAATACCCCGATGACGGCGATTTTAAGCAGCAGGCGCTCCAGGCGGTGAAGGCGTTTAAGGCCATCGCCCAGGGCGTGGGATGCCCGGATCACCCGAACTTCGACGGGCTGGGGTGGAATTTTGCCACTCAGCAACCCGGTGGCCGCTCGGAGCCGATGAATCGGCTCGGCCATGCACCCAGCGTGGCTTGGATGCTCTTGGCTGGCAACGCCCTCACCGGAGACAAGACTCTGGACGACTACGCACGCTCCACGATGCATTGGTATAGCAAGCATCCGGGGCGCTACGAATTAAGCCATGTGATGGGCCCGCTGGTGGCCGCACGGTTGAACGCTGCGGGCGGCGAACCGCTCGATATGAACGCCATTTTCAATGCCTGGTTTGGCGACGGCGCCTGGGCGCAGCATACCTGGCAGGTGACCGCCGGTCGGGTGATCGACGGGGTCACCTATGACGGGCTGGACGGGGCCTGGTGGGGCACGGAAGGTGGGTTTTATGCCTTTACCATGGGTTCGCTCCAAGGGCCGGCGTGGCTAGTGCCGGTGGCGCGTTATGATTCGCGCTACGCCCGAGCGATCGCCCGCTACGCCTTGCACGCCGCCAACTCGGCGAGCTACTTGACCGGGCTGGGCTTGGATGCCAAGCACCAGGACCACTCCGCTTGGAAGTCAAAGTGGGATCCGAAAAACATGTTGTTTTATGAAGGGCTCCGGTCGTGGTCACCCAGCGAGGACCGCAAGTTGCAGCCCTATGCTACCGGTGACAACGCCAAGGAAGGTTGGTTCACCGGAAGGGGTAGAATCGCCCCCAATGACTACCTCGCCCAAAAAGCGGCCTGGATTGAAAACACCCCTGCTAATATCAGCCTCTACATGGGTAACCACATCGGCTACTTAGGGGGCATTCTCCAGCTGACCGACGTTGCGGGGATTTTGTCCTGGGATTGTGTGGCCACTGACTGGTTTCACCCGCCAGCGTATCCCACTCGCCTGGTTTTTAATCCCCACCCCGAAGCAAAAACGGTGGTCCTCGATCTAGGCGCTAAACCGGTCGATCTCTACGACACCGTGCAAAAGAAATTCATCGTTGCAGGGCGGAAGGGACTCTATCGCCTGAACCTGGCGGCGGACACGGCGGCCGTCATCGTGAGCATCCCCGCCGGCACCCCAATTGCGTATCAGGATGGCCGGGTGATGGCGGGCGGTACCGTGGTGGATTGGCGCGCCCAGTAATTTCCTCCTCGTCGACCTGAATGGCGGTTCAGTAAAATTGGCGCCGGCACGTTGGATCTCGCAGGCGGGCTCGGTCCGGCTGACGGCGATTTCTCGCAGGACGGCGACGGTTTTCATTTGATGTTGAATTGGAATCACAAGAATCCGCTCCTCTTTCTGGGGTTAGAACCAACAAGTCCTACTATCTGAATTTCCCGGCGGCGATCGCCGAGGCGCTGGGCGCCGAGAAAGGTGAGTTCGAGTGGGAGATCGAGGGCAAGAATACCCTCGTGCTAAGGCGCGTCGCGCCGCTGCCGCCGCTGCCATCAGGCGCCGGCAAAAAAGCCGCCGAGTAGACTTGCTGATGACGTGTGATGGTGTGTTGCTTCATCTCCGTTCACTTACTTTTCAGTTGTAAAAGGTGATGCAGGGAGTCCCTCGCGGTTGAAGAGAACCATGGCCGGGTTTGGACTGAACGCGTATCGGATGTACTTCGGATCTTTGATTCCTGTATTTCCGAGGAGAAGTCTGTCGCCTTTGACTTCCACCTGGGCTTTTGAAAAGACCTTGTCGGCGCCGGCGATCTCAAACGAACCTGAATCATCCGGACGCAACACGAGTCCGCCGCCAGCATAGTCGAAACTGATTTCCGCTTTGCCTTCTTGAAAATCCACGGACTTGAATGTGGGCCCGTATGGCACATGTTTTTGCCCATACACTTCCGCTGATATCGCGATGGCGAGGCGGTCCCCGATGGGCTTCTTGATTCGAGGATGAATGTCCTTATCGTCGCCACACCCTTCCGCCACCACCATGCCGGAATGGGCAATCTTGTGAGAGCACTCGAGTTGTGCCTGTCTGAACGGCGGCCAGGCAAGCCCTTGTCCATAACCGGGAAGCTGCACAAAATAGAAGGGCATTTCCGGGTTCAGCCACGTTTGCCTCCATCCTTCCACGAATGCAGGAAACAAGGTCTTGAATTCTTCGTGACGAAAAGAATTGCCTTCACCCTGATACCAGATACAACCTCTGATCGTGTAGGGTTGCAGCGGCTTGATCATGGTATTGTATAAGCCCGCCGGCCGCTGCCAACTCTTCGGTCCCATCGGCGGAAACGGCACGATCCCGCTCGACCAGCCCCCCTTCTTTTCCCACGCGTCCAAGGCCACCAAGTACTGTTGGTAGGCTGCTTCGTAAGCGCCCTTATCTTTGAACTTGCCGTATGCCGCATCATACTCGTCGGCAAAGTGCTTGAGTTTCGGGTCACTTCCGAGCGACTCCGGCGTCATCCAGTATTCATTGCAGGTCGCGCCGCGGTAGCTCCCGATCATGCCAACCGTCACCCCGAGGCGCTTTTGTAACTCCGTGGCAAAGTAGTAGTCGACCGCTGAAAAGTTTCCGACGCTTCCCTTGCTGAAATACCGCCACTTGGGGGCGTTCCGGTCGATCTCGCCAAACTCGGTGACTGGGATTTGAATGACGCGCAGTGCCGGATTTTCGGCAGCGGGCGCATGCTTCTCGAAATCAACTATTTGCCCTAGAGGCAAGGCCATGTTGGATTGGCCGCTGGCGAGCCAGACTTCACCCAGCATGACATCCTTGAAGGCAATTTCCTCACCATCGCCTGAGACTTGCAATGGGTAAGGCCCCCCGGCAGGCATGGCTTTTAGCGTGACCATCCACTTGCCGTCCCGTGTAACCGCCGTTTGCTCCTGCCCGTTGAAACGAACCGTTATCGACGCGCCCTCTGATGCCTCACCGAAGATGCGAAGCGGCATTTCACGTTGCAGAACCATGCCATCACCGAACGTGACGGGCATGCTGATTTTGGCAGCAGCATGAAGCGGCAGACCTTGTTTGAGCACGACACCTTGATCCTTTGCTGGCATGCGCAAGGTCGGCGTCGGCCGGCCATCCGGGTAAACAGACGCATCGTTTGGCGGGGCTGTTGCGGCCGCCCAAGTGCTATTCGAGGCGCACAGCAGGGTGGTGATGAGTGTGCGGATGTGTTGTCGAGTAGTCATGTTGTTTCCTTCTTTTTTCAGAGATCCTTGACCGTCATCCGCCCGAAGCTGCGGGGCGCGAGTTCGCAGGTATTGCCATGGATTGGCTCAATCGTCCCGCACTCCCCTTCGCCCGAGAGCGTTTTCTCTGAATACCTGCGGTTTTCGGTAAGCGAAGCGCCTGCCAAGTTGAACAAGACGGGCGTCGCGCGAAGGTTCACCCAATAGAGCGTCTTCCCGATGATGCAGGCGCGAACGCCTTCGCCATCCACGGAAACGGGCGTAACCGCATCACCGGCGGCCGTGGTTCTCGTGAAGTTGGCCATCGCGTGGTAGACCGGATGAACGACCCCGGGAGTCGCCTTGAAATCCCACATGCCGAAAGACATCAAGAGCGCCGGTCCGCCCACGGGCGCATAATAAGCCTGGTGGAGGACCCAGAGGCTGAAACCGGAAGCTCCCTGCGCCAAGCCTTGGAGCATGAAATCGGTGGTGTAGAGAGCGTAGTCATACGATTTCATCAACGGATTGCTCATGGCGTTCGCATCTTCGCTGAGGAAGCCGAACTCGGTGACGAACAGGGGCTTCTCCGGGCAGTGCTTTTCAAGAAGGTCCATACGGTCCTTGAAGAAGATGCTGCCGATCTCTGGATTCAGTTCATACTGCTTGGGATAGATGTGAGAAGCGAAGCTGGCAACCGAACTCTCCAAAGGCTCGGAATTCACACACTTCGAGAACCAGGACGGGCCATTTCCATCATCACTTCCTATCAGGGTGATGCCTAGTTTCCGTGCCATCAATTCCTGTTTCAACAGCCGGTGGATGGCTTCGTAGTCTTCAAACGTCCCGTCCTGAGCGCCAAAAGTCAGGTTCGGCTCGTTGCTGAGGGTGAAGTATCGGATGCAGGTGAGGCCGCGTGTTTGCACCAGATATTCGAGGAGGTCCGCATAGACCCGGGCTACGCGGGCATGATCCCGCCACAGCGGGCCGAAGTAGTTCTGACCGCCCCACTCCACCCCGGTGAGGTTCACCTGTGTTCCCAGCGCTTGATACTGCTGCAAGGACCGGATCTTGCTTTTCATGAGGTCGCTGTCCCACAGATAGCCCGCCGGAGTCGTGGTCTTGAAGAAGCCACCGGGTAGCCATTCACCCATCCAAACGAAGGTCCGCACAAAGCCAGGTTTCAACCAGCGGATCCGCGTCTCCCGCAGTGCGAGGCTCGCTTCATTCTCTCCGTGTTGCACATTTGCCTCTGAGTAAGAATACCCATCATCCTCAAAGCCGATGCCCACAAGCGGGTGTGGATTCGGTTTGGCCGCAACCCGCGCATGCACTTCCTTCGCCAGGGTGGAGCTATCAGGCGTAGTGAATTCCGTGACCGCGACATTGGAAAACCAGGCAGTGCCATGCCCGTGGAGAATGAGGTTGATTCTCATTTTTGCGGCAGCAGTCGGCACCCGGATCGTTACCTTTCCCGAGTTCCAGGTTCCGGGTTTTAAGATCAGTGATTCCCCATTCGAAAGGGCGAAGCGCTCCCCTGAAGCTTTCAGATACTCGATGACAAAGTATGGGCCGGTCCCGTTCCGGGTGTTTTCCACATCGATATCGACTGACACCGTATAAGCCTTGCCCGGTGCGAGGGGCAAGTCCTGCACCAACATCGGCCATCCGACTTTGGCGGGTGGCTCGTAACTCATTTTAAGGGCCTTGCGCCCATTGCGTTCCTCGGACGAGGCTTGCAGTTGCCCGGATGGGTCCAGCTTGTTCCAAGCGTCAAGCCCGCTTTGGAAGTCGGGGTTTTTGACCAGGTTTTTCCTTCCGAGATTGGTCTCAGACTTGACGGGCGCGGGCAGTGTTTCTTGTCTCTCCGCAATGCATGACAGACCGATTGGCAGACACAGCGCCGCCATTAGTGAGAATAGAGTCAGCTTGGATCTACTCACGGCACTCATTTTTGTCCCTTTGAATTGGAGCTTGGGTCCAGTTGTTTCCTTCTATCCGCTCGATTGAGATGTCGTTGTCCGTCTGTTTCCAGCACCAGCACCCAGTCCTGGGGCGAGGGCGGGGCGGGGGCCGTCCAGTCAGCGGTGACGCCAGTTTTCACGGTCTCGAAGGTTGTCTCCGAGACTTCGAAATTGCCGCCTTTGTTGTCGGCATCCTGCGCCGATTGGCTGCGCTCAGTGTGCAGGTTGAAAGTGTTATTCGAGCCGTTCACCGTGACGCAGATATCATGCGCCCCGGAGCTCCTCGGGTTCGATTGAATGCAGCCGCCAGACAAGAGACAGAGCGGACAGAGGACACGCAGAAATCGACTCATAAATCAAGCTCCTTGCTGGTCCACGATGGGACGGTTTAAGTGCAGAATAGTCGAAGCCGGGATCGGTTGGCCCGATTCAGACAGATGCTTAGAGCCAATTTCGACAAATCCTGCAGTGCGGGGGAAGCCGATTTCAGTAAACACCCCGGCTTCAAAATGCTGGTCAAGACCTTGAATCACGATCCGCAGCCTTTGAGTGCGGGAGAGGAGTTGGAACTGGCGATGAAAAGCCTCGCGGCTTGCCGCGAGACCTTCGACGCAAAAGAAAAACGGGTCGTCGAGGAACGCGCGGCTCAGAACGCGATCTCGCGCCGGAAAAGTCCCTTCGACGCCCTCGACCTCGGCTCTAGATCCTTAACTGTATTGGATTAGCCGAAGATTAGCAGGGGGCGCGCTCCATCACGCCAGAATGCCCTTCACCACTTTGGCAGGCAGGACGCCGGTGAGGCGGGCGTCTAGCCCTTGGGTCTTGAAGGTGAGGCGCTCGTGGTCGATGCCGAAGAGGTGCAGGAGGGAGGCGTGGAAGTCTCGGATGTGAACGGGGTTTTCGGTGATGTTGTAGGCGAAGTCGTCGGTGCTGCCGTAGCTGCTGCCGGCCTTGAAGCCGCCGCCGGCGGCCCACATCGAGAAACACTTGGGATGGTGGTCGCGACCGTAGTTGTCGCGCGTCAGCCCGCCCTGGCTGTAGATGGTGCGGCCGAATTCGCCGCCCCAGACCACCATGGTGTCCTCCAGCAGACCGCGCTGCTTGAGGTCTTGCACCAAGGCGTAGGAGGCGCGGTCGACGTCGCGGCATTGCCATGGCAGGTCGCGCGGCAGGTTGCCGTGCTGGTCCCAGCCGCGGTGGAAGACCTGGACGACACGGGTGCCGCGTTCGACCAGACGACGGGCAAGGAGGCAGTCGGCGGCGAAGCTGCCGGGCTTGCGGACTTCGGGGCCGTACATGTCGAGGACGTGGGCGGGCTCTTTCGAGATGTCGGTGAGCTCGGGAACCGAGGCTTGCATGCGGAAGGCCATTTCGTATTGAGCCATGCGGACACGTGTGTCGGGATCGGCGAGCTGGGCGAGCTCGGCGGCGTTCATCCGTCCCAGGTCGTCGAGCATGCCGCGGCGGATCTCCCGGGGTACGCCGGGCGGGTTGTCGAGGAAGAGGACCGGGTCGGCGCCGGAGCGCAGGCCGATGCCGGCGTGTTCGCCGGGGAGGTAGCCCGTGCCCCAGAGGCGGGAGGAGATGGCCTGGACGTTCTGCAGGATGGGGTTGGACATCTGGGCCTTGAGGACGGCGTAGCTCGGCAGGTCCTCGTTGAGGGAGCCGAGGGCATAGGACAGCCAGGCGCCGAAGCTGGGCGCGCCGCTGTTCATGTTGCCGGTGTACATCAGCTGCTGGGCGGGCTCATGGTTGATCGCGTCGGTCCACATGGTCTTGATCAGGCAGAGATCGTCGGCCATTTTCCCCATGAAGGGGAGGAGCTCGGAGAAGGGGGTGCCGCACTTGCCGCCGGGGCTGAACTTGTAGATCGACGGCGCCACCGGCAGGCGCGACTGGCCCGCGGTCATGCCGGTCAGCCGCTGGCCCTGGCGGACCGAGTCGGGCAGGTTGGTGTCGTAGAGCTTGGCGAGCTGTGGCTTGTGGTCGAACATGTCCATGTGGGAGGGGCCGCCGACCATGGTCAGGTAGATGAGGCGTTTGGCCTTGGCCGGGTGGTGCAGCCCCTTCAGGACGCCACCCTTGCCGAGGGTGGTGGAGGCGGCGCAGGCGGGAAGAGCCAGGGAGCCGAGGCCGAGGCAGGAGCCGAGGAGGAAGTTGCGGCGGTCGAAGATGTGGGTGCTCATGGGGAACCTCAGTTGTTCAAGGCTTCGTCGAGATTGAGGAGCTCGGAGGCGAGCAGGGTCCAGGCCGCCATTTCGTCGGCCGGGAAGGCGGAGGCAGGGGCGTCTTTGCCGAGGAGGGCGGCGGCATCTTCTGGATGGCCGCGGTAGTAGGTGCGCAGCCGGCCGAGGGCGGGCGTCAGGATGGCCAGGCGGGCGGCGTCGGGACGGCGGCCGGTGACGATGAAATGGGCCAGGCTCAGGCGCGCCTCGTCGCCCTCGGCGCCGGCGAGGGCGCGTGCCGCCAGGGCGCGGGCCGCCGCGACGAACTGGGGATGGTTGAGGGTGACTAGGGCTTGGAGCGGGGTGTTGGTGCGGTCGCGGCGGGCGCAAGGGGTTTCGCGCGAGGTGGCGTTGAAGATCTCCAGGTCGGGCGGTGGCGACGAGCGTTTGATGAAGGTGTAGAGACTGCGGCGGCGGAGCGCCTCGCCCTGATCCGGCTTGTAGAAGCGGGTGTCGCTCTCGGGCAGGGCGACCTCCTCCCAGAGGCCGGCGGGTTGCCAGGGCTTGACCGAGGGGCCGCCGAGCTTCTCGACCAGCAGGCCGGAGCTTTGCAGGGCGCTGTCGCGGATGACCTCGGCGTCGAGGCGGTGGCGGGGGCCGCGGGAGATCAGGCGGTTAAGGGGATCTTTGTCGAGTTTTTCCGGCGTGGCCCGGGCGTCCTGGCGGTAGGCCTGGCTGAGGACGATGAAGCGGATGGTGGCCTTGATGTCCCACTGGCTGTCGCGCAGCTGCAGGGCGAGGCGGTCGAGCAGTTCCGGGTGGCTGGGCAGATCGCCGGTGCTGCCCAGGTCGTGCGAGGTCGGCACCAGGCCCTGGCCGAAGAACTGCTGCCAGAGGCGGTTGACCTCGACCCGGGCGGTGAGGGGGTGATCGGGGTGGAAGAGCCAGCGGGCGAGGGCGAGGCGGTTCTCGGGGGCGTCGGCAGGCAGGGGCAGACCGATGGCGGCGGGCACGCCCGGGAAGACCTGCTCGCCTTCATCGTCGTACTTGCCGCGCTTCAGGACATGGGCGCTGGCGCGTCCGGCTTTGTCGCGAGCGATCAGGGTGACGACACCTTTTTGCAGCGCCGCCAGCTCGGCTTCCAAAGTGCCGCTCTTTTGTTTCAGCTGCATCAGGCCGCGGTCGTAAACCTGGGAGAAGAGGGTCTGCATCCGCGCCGTCACCTTGGCGTCGCGCGTCTCCTTGGCTGCGGCGAACCATTTGAGATCCTTGTCGTCCAGGCTGAGCAAAGCCACTTCTTCCGGCTTGAGGCAGCGGGCGTAGATCCGGAGCTCGCGGATCTGGGCGGCGGCGGCGCTTTCGCCATCGCCCTTGCTGCGGCGGCCGAGGGTCAGGGGGACGGCGGTCTTGAGGCTGCCGGAGAAGCTGTTCGGCTGCAGCGCGACATCGCGGACTTTCAGGCCGTTGACATAGAGGCTGAGGCCCTCGCCGCCGCGGCCGTTGTAGGTGACGAAGACATGCTGCCAGGCTTCCGGATCGAGAATGGCGGGGCTGAGAATCTTGACGGCGTTGTTGCTCCACTGGTCGATGAGGTGGGCGCCGATGCGGCCGTCTTCGATCCACAGGTCCCAGCCGCGGTGGCCACCCTGGGTGTCCATCCGGGCGAGGATAGCTCCCTTGGCGCCGTGGGGCTTGATCCAGCAGCCGTAGGAGAAGGAATCCTTGCCATCGAAGGCGGCGGCGTCGCCGATGTCGCCCTGGACCTCGCCGAGGCTTGGCGGGTCCTGCCGGGGATCGCTCTTCTTCGCATCCTTCCCCGCTTTCGCGGCGGGGCTGGGCAGCTTCAAGTCCTTGCCAGCCAGTTGGCCGACATAGGCGCCGTCGGCGTCGGGATCGAGGCGCAGCAGGGTGTCCGCCGGGGCCTCGGGACGGAAATCACGGGCCCAGGCGTCGAAGTCGGCCTGGCTGTTGAGGATGCGGGCGGCGGTCTCTTTTTTCGCCGACTCGAGGTCGCGGGCGAGCTGCTCGGACTTCCCGAGGCTGTCGGCGTCGAAGACGGCCAGTGAGGGCGGGGTGTCGTGCCGGTTGCCGTCCATCGCGGGGGTGTCGAGATTGCGGAAGTAGGCGGCGAGCTGGTAGAACTCCTTCTGCTTGATGGGGTCGAACTTGTGGTCGTGGCAGGAGGCGCAGCCGGTGGTCAGACCCAGCCAGGCGAGGGAGAAGGCGTCGACCCGGTCCTTGGCGTAGATGGCGAGGTATTCCTTGTCGATGGCGCCGCCCTCGCTGGTGCTGGGATTGCAGCGCAGGTAGCCGGTGGCGACGAGCTGATCCTGGGTGGGTTTGGGCAGGAAGTCGCCGGCGATCTGTTCGATCGAAAACTGATCGTAGGGGAGGTTGCGGTTGAAGGCCTGGATCACCCAGTCGCGATAGGGCCAGATGCTGCGGTAGTTGTCGAAGTGGATGCCGTGGGTGTCGGCATAACGGGCGACATCCAGCCACTGCCGGGCCATGTGTTCGCCGTAACGCGGCGAGGCGAGGAGGCGATCGACCAGCTTGTCGTAGGC
>CAMCSH010000043.1 GCA_945877655.1 Lentisphaera araneosa HTCC2155
TCTCGGCTTTTAGAAGTGTTTTCGACGAAAATCCGGGGCGGAATTGCAGCCGGCACCGGGGCGCTACCGAGAAGAACTAGCGAGGTGATGAAGGAAATCATGAATGACTCCAGGACGGGTGAGTATGTGAACCCAAGGAATACGGCCTAAATATCATCTTTATTGGCTTGCTCTAGAACAAAAGCAACAGCATGGGCAAGCGCAGCATCTGATGACCTCTGGCTAGGGATTGACGGCGGCAGCCGGCATGGCTGGAATGGGCTTGGTTTTGGGCGAATCGAGTTTGCGCCAAGAAACGATCACGGGTTCATCAAAGACGATGATGTCGCCCGGAGCTTTGGGGTCGGGTGTTGCGCCAGAGGGCACTTTGGCAGCGAGAAGGATGGTAATGCGGCGGGCCTGGAGGGTGTCACGGCCCTCGGTGATTACCGGTTTGCCGGTGAGTTTGAGCTGGTTTTCAGCTAGGTAATAAGCGGCGTCGTTGCAGCGGCAGGTCGAGGTGCCGCGCTTGATGACGATATTGCCTTGGGCGAAGGCGGTGTGGATCTGGGTTCGCTTCTTTTTGTTCTCGTCCAACGATTCTACGAGTAAACAGGTAAGGCGGTCACAGCACAGAATCATGTCGTCGCTGACGATGATCACATCGTGTTCGAAAACGGCTTTTTTGTCCTTGTCGTCGTAAGTCAGGTTCTGGGCGCTGATGTCGATCTTGTCGGAGGGCAGTTCGGACTTGGCCGGGGCGGCTTTGCCGTCGGCCTTGGGTTTGGCGGCAGGCTCGGTGCTGCGCCAGGTCGATTTCACCTGGTCCCGGATGAAAAAGGTGCGAGAGTCGACGAGTTTGCCGTCAGGACCGGGGACGCGGCTGAACTCGAAGTCGAAGCCGACGCCTTTGATCGAGAAACCGGGACCGCTGATCTCGACGACCTCTTGCGAGGCGCCTTTGTGCAGTGGCGAACTCTTGTTCTGATAGGACTTGTCGATCAGGCAGGCGGGACTGATGATGTGCAGCTCTTCCTTGCCGTCGCTGAAGGTGCGGATGTCGACACCTTTCAGGGTCGTGCGGTCGCCGCTGAATCGGGCTTCCTGGGGACTGATGCGGACCTTCTCCAGTCCTTTGTCGTCGTACTCTGAGACGCTGGTGTTTTTCATCACGACGTCTTCCTCGGCGCGGAGGGCCGAGGCGCTGAGGACGATGAGAGAACAGAGAAGGGCACGCATGATGGGGATCCTTTCGGCGCCGAGGCTCAGTGGTGGCGGCGGATTTCCGGCGCCTGACCGCGCAGGACGGAGTTGCCGTTGAAGAGGTTGGACTGGTCGAATTCGAGCTCGGTTTCGAGCTCTGCGCGGGTGAAGGCGCCGGAGCGGGAGAAGAGTTCGACCGGGTTCTCCCAGAACAGCTTGTCGAGCTCGGGTTGGGTCACGCCTTGTTTTTGCAGGAGATCGGCGACGACGCAAGTGGAGAGGGGGTTGGAGACGCCCCAGTCGGCGGAAGAGTTGACGAGGATGCGCTCGGTGCCGTATTTGAGGACGATGGCGACCATGCGCTCGGCGTCCATCTTGGTGCGCGGGTAGATGGTGTGGCCGGCCCAGAAGCCGCCTTCGAGGACCATTCCCACGGTCTCTTCGTTGTTGTGGTCGATGCAGATCAGCGAGGGATCGTTGCCGACTTCCTTGATCAGCTGGATGGTGGCGACGACGCCGTTTTTCTTGTCGCGGTGGGGGGTGTGGACGATGACCGGCAGGTTGCGTTCCTTGGCGAGGATGAGCTGGCGCTTGAAGTAGCGGTGTTCGAGCTCAGTCATGTCGTCGTAGCCGATTTCGCCGACGGCGACGACGTTTTCCTTCTCGAGGTAGCGCGGCAGGAGGGCCATGACCGCCTCGGCGAGCTCTTCGTTGTTGGCTTCTTTGGCGTTGACGCAGATGGCGCTGTAGTGGCGGATGCCGAACTGCGAAGCGCGGAAGCGCTCCCAGCCGGTGATCATCTGGAAGTAGTCGTCGAAGGAGCCGGCATGAGTGCGGGCCTGGCCGAGCCAGAAGGCGGGTTCGATGACGGCGCGGACGCCGGCTTTGTACATCGCCATGTAGTCGTCGGTGGTGCGGGAGACCATGTGGATATGAGGGTCGAAGAAGCGCCTTAGCGGAGTCCTTTTTCGTTCATGAAGATAAGTGCATCATCGGGGAGGGTGCGGCCGGCGCTGCGGCGCTCGGCGAGCAGGTCGGAGAGGACTCGTCCCATCTCGTCGCAGTAGCGTTCGTGGCGACCGGTGACGAGGGAGAAGTTGAGGCCGAGGAAGATGGTCTTGACCAGCAGGTGGATGAATTCGCGGTCATCGAAATGCTTGGCCGGATAGGGATTGCTCTGGGCCAGGGCGCCGAAGGTGACGGCAGAATTGCTGCGGGCGCAATTGACAGCGTCGAGCTTGAAATCGGCGGCGTCATCGCGCAAGTTGAGAGCTCGCAGGGCGGCGGCCTGTTCGCCTTCGTCGCCGCGCAGGAGGATGTGGCGCAGCAGATCCGGCGAGCAAACAGCGGCAAGCAGGATTCGGCCGAGCTGGGCCCGGGTCTCGCGGGAGAGATCGATCGGGTGAGCGCTGAGCGCGATGTACTGTACGCCCGACCACAAAGGGACTTCGCGGCCAAGACGGCGGGGAGCGCCGGAGTAGAGGCGATGGAAGGTTTCAACTTCCAAGTTAGGTCCGGCGATCAAGGCGTCGGCGAACTCCGCCGCCGGGGTGGTTTTCGGCAGCGATTGAGTGAAGATTTCATAGAGCGAATCCATCGTGGTCTTAAGCCTCTGAAGTTGACAGTTATCGAGACAATCTATACGCAAGTGACGACTTGGTGAGGGTGAGATGGTGAAAACCTTTTGAGCTTGTCATTTCTGCGCCTCTGCGTCGTTGAAAGTCTTGGCGACGAGCGGTAGCTGGGTGGTCCAGTAGGCCCAGTCGTGGGCGCCCTCGGTATCGCGCCAGTTGAGCTCGACCCCGGCAGTCTTGCAGGCGGTCAGAGCGCCTTGGTTTTCGGCTAGGAAGAAATCGGCTTTGCCGCAGATGACGACGCGCGGCCGCTTGTCGTTTTTCAGCGCCTCGATCATGGCGGGTTTGAACAGGTCGAAGGTGCCGCTGGCGTAATCCTTGCCCATGGCCTTGGGGATTTCCCAGGTTTTCCATTTCGACGGGGTGATGCAGGGGCTGAGTCCGGCGAAGGCACTGAAGAGCTCGGGGTGTCCCGAACCGAGACGGAGGGCGCCGAAGCCACCCATCGAGTTGCCGGCGATCCAGCGGTCGGGCAAGGTGGCGTAACGGGCGTCGATGAAGGGGATGACTTCCTTCAGGATGAAGTCTTCCGAGCCGTTGTTGCTGTTGTACCAGCTGAAGGGGCCGGCGGTGGGGCAGACGATCAGGCGCTTGTAGTCATCGGCGATCTTTTCGACGGCGCCGCCGGTCTTGCTCTGCCAGGCGTCGGACTTGTCGCTGGCGCCGTGGAGGAGGTAGAACTGCGCCATCTTGGTTCCTGCCGGGACGGTATCGGGAATCACCACGCGGCACTTGAAGGTTTTCTGCAACTTCTCCGATTTGATCTCAACATCCTCCACCTTGGCGGCGGAAGCGGCAAGCGGCAAGGCAAGCAGGAGATGGGCTGGGATTTTCTTCATGGGTCCTCCGGAGGTGAATGGGTGTCGAGAATTTTTGAATAAAGCTGAAACGCGATTTTCGACCAGCCAGGAATCGCGCAATATCTGTCATCCCAGGGTTCAAGATGTGCGCACGGAGAGCTAGCTTAGAAGCGTCTTCCGCCTATGTTAGGCGCCAGCAAAAAATCCAGGAGAGCTTCCCCCATGCCGAAAGGTGGCACCGTCCTCGTCATCCCCGCCCGCTACGCCAGCACTCGCTTCCCGGGCAAGCCCCTCGCGCTCATCGCCGGCAAGGCGATGATCCAGTGGGTCCATGAAGCCGCGATGAAATCCAAGCTCGCTGATCTCGTCGTCGTCGCCACCGATGACGAACGGATCCAATCCTTCGTCGAAGCTTTCGGCGGCCAGGTGGTGATGACTTCCCCCGACCACCCCTCCGGTACCGACCGCATCGCCGAAGCGGTCAAGCATCTCCCTCACGACCTGATCATCAATCTCCAAGGCGACGAGCCGCTGCTGCCGCCCGAAGTGGTTGACCAGCTGATCGAAGCGATGCGCGCCGATCCCGGCGCCGCCATGGGCACCGTCGCGGTTCCTTGTGACGCCGACTCGGAAGACTTCCGCAATCCCAACATCGTCAAGGTCGTCACCGATGCCTCGGGCCGAGCCCTGTACTTCTCACGTTCGCCCATCCCCTACCTGCGCAGCAAGCCCGCCGGCGGCGTCAAAGGCCTGACTCACTGGGGCATTTACGCCTACCGACGCGAGCTGATCGACAACTTCGTCAAATGGCCCCAGGGCCAGCTCGAAGTCCTCGAATCGCTGGAACAGCTGCGCGCCCTCGAAAACGGCGTCGGTATCCGCGTCCTGATCTCTGACAAACGCAGCATCGGCGTCGACGTTCCGGATGACGTCGCCAAGGTCGAAGCCGCGATGAAAAAAGGTTGAAAGGTTGAAAGGTTGAAAGGCAAACAACCGAACAACCTTACAGCCGAACAAACAAACAACTGAGCGAAGCAAAAGCATCACGACCTCCTCAATCCGACTTCATACCTTTCAACCTTTCAACCTTTCAACTTGAGGCTCGCATGAACACATTCGACATCGCCAAAGGCGTCACCATCGGCCCTGGCAAACCCCTGGTCCTCCTCGCCGGACCCTGCGTCCTGGAAGCCGACGAGATCAACTGCCAGATCGCCGACACCGTCGCCGAAATCTGCGCCGATCTCGGCATCCAGTACATCTTCAAGGCCAGCTTTGACAAGGCCAACCGCACCAGCATCAACGCCAATCGCGGCCCGGGCATCGAGAAGGGCTGTGAAAAGCTCTTCGCCATCAAGCAGCGCTTCAAGTGCCCGGTGGTCTCCGATGTCCATGATGTCGAACAGATCGGCATCGCCAAGGACGTGCTCGATCTGCTCCAGATCCCCGCCTTCCTCTGCCGCCAGACGGACCTGCTCCTCGCCGCCGGCGAATCGGGCTGCGCCATCAACGTCAAGAAGGGCCAGTTCCTCGCTCCCGAGGACATGGGCCAGGTCCTGAAGAAGATCTACTCCACCGGCAACCAGCGCGTCGCTCTGTGCGAACGCGGCACCACCTTCGGCTACCATAACCTGGTCGTCGACATGCGCGGCCTGAAGATCATGGGCGACCTCGGTGCCCCGGTGATCTTCGACGCCACCCACTCGGTGCAGAAACCCGGCGGCCAGGGCGACAAGTCCGGCGGCAACCCCGAATTCATCGCGCCGCTCGCCCGCGCCGCCGCCGCCGTCGGCATCCAGGGCCTCTTCATGGAAGTGCATCCCCGCCCTTCCGAAGCCCTTTCCGACGGCCCCAACTCCCTGCCCCTCACCCAAGTGCGGGAAACGCTCACCCAGATCGTCCAACTCCGCAAAGCCCTCTACGGCCACGCCTGATCCAGGAAACTCCCGATGAAAAAACTCCTTTTCGCCAGCTTTGTCGCCACCGCCGCCCTGTGCAGCTGGATCGAAGCCGAAGCCGATAAACCCGCCGCCACCAAAGCCGCCGAAGCCAAAGCCGAGACGCCGGTGCGGATGGAAGCTCTCAACGCCCGCTACGACAAGAAGAACGGCACCGCCACCTTCATCGATGCCGTCAAGGTCGACGACGGCACCATCCGGCTCGACTGCGAAAAGATGACCGCCTTCTTCGCCAGCGAAGAGAAGAAATCCAGCGTCAAAACCGACGCCAACGGCCTTAGCAACGCGCCGAAAGCGGGGCCCAAGGCCGACGCCCAAGGGCTCAGCGGCGGCGCCAAAGCAGCCGACAAAACCAGCATCCCCGCGCCCAAGAAGGAATCCTCCTTCCTCGATGAAAGCGGCAACAAGCTGGAGCGCATCCTTTGTGAGAAAAACGTCGTCATCCGCAAGGGTGATCAGGTTGCCACGGCGCAGCGAGCGGAATACTTCTACGCCGAAGGAAAAATCGTCCTCACCGGCAACCCAGTCCTGAAAGAGAAAAAAGGCGTCATCCGCTCCGACCGAATCACCTTCTACCGCGACTCGGAAGTGATCGAATTCGATCGCATTCAAGCTGATGGTCAGGGACTCGACAAAAAAGCCTTCGACGCCAAAGAACTGTCGCCCAAGCCCTGAGTAGTGATGAAGCGCGTGCTTTCGTCAATTCTTAATTCTTAATTCTTAATTCTTAATTTCGAGCTCCCCATGTCCCTCCTGAAGACCGAAGAGATCCGTAAAAGTTATAAAGGCCGCACCGTCGCCGATGGCGTGTCGATCCAGGTCGATGCAGGCAAGATCGTCGGTCTCCTCGGTCCCAACGGCGCCGGTAAAACCACGACCTTCTACATGGTCGTCGGCCTGGTCGAAGCTGATGCCGGCAAGATCTTCTTCGATGGCCAGGACGTCACCTCGCTGCCGATGTACAAGCGGGCCCGTCTCGGCATGGGCTATCTGGCTCAGGAGCCGTCGATCTTCCGCCGTCTGACGGTGGAGGCGAACCTTCTCGCCATTCTTGAAACCCTCGACATCAGCGGCGCCGAGCGCAAGCTGCGGGCTCGCGACCTGCTCGACGAACTCGGCCTAGGCCATGTCGCCAAACAGCTGGCAATCACCCTTTCCGGCGGCGAACGCCGCCGCCTCGAAATCGCCCGAGCTTTGGTCACTTCACCGCGTTTTCTGATGCTCGACGAACCCTTTGCCGCCATCGACCCGAAGGCGGTCCAGGATGTCCAGGACATCATCCGCCGCTTGCGCGATCGCGGCATCGCCATCCTGATCACCGACCACAGCGTCCGCGAGACGCTCGCCGTCGTTGATCACGCCTACATCATGAACGCCGGCAAGATCCTCTGCGAAGGCAGCCGCGACTTCTTGATCAACGACCAGAAGGCCCGCGACATCTACCTCGGCCCGGCCTTCGAGATCTGAGCTTCGCCAATCTACGCATAAACCTAGATACCGAAGTTGAAAGGTTCAAAGGTTGAAAGGATTAGCTGCAACAGTAACAACTAACGATTATGAAGAAATGCTTCGGCAGTCATCTTCGCCGCCCCTGAGCGATGCTCTTAGAATCGTCTTTTGTTGCTGTTGTTCATGCGCTTGCATTTCAACCTTTCAACCTTTCAACCCGGTTCCATTCCTCTGCTGCGGTTTTTAGGATAAACAATCAGGGACACCCGGCCGGGTGTCCCTGATTGTTTCAGTTCAGACTAGCTCGCCTCACTTGGCGGCGGGCTTGAGGAAGGTGATGCGCCCGGTGAGGTTCCAGTCCTGGACCACGACATTGCCGTCGCGGTCGAAGAGGACGCCGTGAGGAGAGCCGAAGATGCCTTCAGGAATGTCGGCGGGCTTGACGTTGTTGGTCGCCCACTGGCTTTTGTTGGGGTTGTCGCCGAGGATGGAGACGACCTTGTTATCCTTGTCGAGGATGACGACGCGCGATTCAAGCTCGGCGACTGCGACTTGGTCGCCATGGATCGAGACGGCGCAGGGACGGCGCAGGTTTTCGGTCAGGACTTTAAGGAATTTGCCATCGAGGTCGAAGTGGCTGAGGCGGCGGTTTTCGCGGTCGCAGACGAGGAGTTTTTCGACTCCGTCGCGCTTGTCGATGGCGAGTCCGTGGCAGGTCTCAGTCTTGCCGTCGTCCTTGCCGCGGCCGGAGAAGGTTTTCAGCAGCTTGCCGGTGGCATCGAGCTTGAAGATGCGCGAGGTGCCGTAGCCGTCGGCGGCGAAGATCGAGCCGTCGGAGCTGACTGCGATGGCGGTGGGATTCCAGTTGCCGTCAGGTGCGCCGACAGTGAGGAGAATCTTGCCTTCGAGATCGAATTTGATCAAGCGATGGTGAGAGAGCTGGGCGGCGTAGATGAAATCGACGCCGTTCTCTTCGCGCAGGGTCATGCCGTGGATGCCGGACAGCTCTTTGCCGCCGAGGGTCTTGAGGCACTTGCCGGTCTTGTCGAAGACGAGGACGCCGATGGCGGCGGAATCGGAAGAAATGAGGTAATTGCCTTCTTTGGTCTGGACGATCGAGCCATGCAGGGGGCCGAATTGTTTGACGCCTTCAGGCAACTGAGCCCAGCCGGGAACGGTGGTGAAGAGCAAGCCGTTCTGGCCGGTGGTCACCGGGCCGACAGCAACAGCGGCAGGCTGGCCGGCAGGAAGGGGGCTGTCATCGTGAGCGAGGAGAGACGAGGTCAGAGCTGCGCTGAGGCAGAGGACGGCAATAGACTTCATGAGGCGACTCCAGATCAAGGGTTATGGTAGAGGACTAGCTTAAGATGAATGCGTGTCGCAAATGTTCCATCTAACTTTACCGGCAGCACCTGAGAAAAAATTGGCTCAGAGCCACTCTTTGACGCACTTGAACAGATCCAGCATGCCGTCGCCTTTTTTGGCAGAAACCCAGTGGACCGAGAGGAAGGCTCCGGGCATACTTTCGAGGACGGCAGCGATTTCTTTATTGCGGGCGAAACGCTCTTTCTGGTTCAATTCGTCCGACTTGGTCAACACCAAGATGCGGGGCACATGGAGAGATTTGAAATAGGACCAGGCTTCGATGTCCTGCGGTGTCGGGCCGTGGCGGCTGTCAGTAAGGACGATGGCCAGGCCGATGTTGGGGTCGCGTTCGGAATATGCCTGGATGAGCTCGGCCCAGAGGCGGATTTCCGCCGGCGCGCGTTTGGCGAAGCCATAACCGGGCAAGTCGACGATCACCTTGCGGAGATTGGTGGAGAAGAAGAAATTGAGCTTGCGGGTTTTGCCCGGCTGCTTCGACACATGGGCGATGTCATCGCGTACTAGTGCGTTGATGAGCGAGCTTTTGCCAACATTGGAACGACCGACGACGAGGACTCGCGGCTCGCTGCGTCCGGCCAGTTTTCCATCTGCGATCAATTCATCGAGCTGGGCTTTGTCGCCGAGGCTGGTCAGGTAGGTAGCGGCCATTTCAATTCTCCGTCATTTTTGAACGGCGCCAAGATGACATGCTAGCGCGGAATTGCACCCGCACTGCGATTTTCGGTTTGCATCTTGCCTTGTATCATGTCGACTATAGGATTGAACTCAACTGGAACGACCGCCATGACTCGTGAGATCCTCTCGGTAATGATTTTCCTCTGCCTCACCCTCGGGGTCAGCGGCTTCACCCTGCACGCCGCCAAGCGCGGCCGCAGCGGCTTCATCCTCGGCACCTTCACCAGCTTGGCGGCGCTGATCCTGCTCAGCGTCGACATGGGCATCGACCTGATCTGTCACAACTCCATGCCGCCTCCAACCAGCGCCGCCTGCTGGCTCATGCTGGCGGTGTATTTCTACGCCGAGTTCCGGACCCGCTCCCGCATCCTCGGCACCTTTTTCCTGCCCGGTGTCCTGCTCATTCACTTCTTCTCCCTCCTCGCCGATGAGCGCCTGCTCCAGGCGACCACCAAGGGCAACAGCATCGTCATGATCCATGTCGGCCTGGTGATCCTCAGCTTCGCGCTGATCGCCCTCGCCTGCGCCCTCGGCATCCTCTACATCCGCAAGGTCCGGGCATTAAAAGCGCACAGTCCGAACGCTCTGGACGCCGCTCTGCCGCCTCTGGAAAAGCTGCACGGCAGCCTCGACATCAGCTTCAACCTCGGCTGGGCCGCGATGAGCAGCGGCATCCTCTTGTCGCTCCTCATCATGCCGAAAACCTGGGAGCACTTCGGTAACCCGAAAATCCTCGCCGGACTGGTCCTGTGGCTGGTCTACACCTCGCTCTTCGTCCTCTCCTACAGCCGCCAGGTCGGCCCCCGCGCCATCGCCCGGGCCTCGACTTTCCTCTTCGCCGGCTATCTCGTGTTCTTCCTCTTCATCAGCTTTTGCCCCTCCGCCAAACCGGGAACCGACAAGCTCGCCGCCGGCAAAGTCCTGAGCGACGCCAAGGCCATCTCTCCGGAGGCCCGCTGAATGGCCTCCCTCGCCCTCGTCGGACTCAGTCACGCCAGCGCCCCGGTGGCCCTGCGCGAACGCCTCGCCTTCGCCGGCGAACGCCGCCTCGAAGCGCAACAGGCGCTGCATCGCGCCGGCGTCGCCGAACTGGCCATCGTCTCCACCTGCAACCGCAGTGAGATCTACTACCTGCCCGGACCCGGCGCCCGCGAAGCGGTGGATCAATTTCTCGCGACCAGCTCAAACATGAGCCTCGACGAGCTCGAATCGAGCCTCTATCGCCACGACGAAGAAGCCGCCCTCGCCCACCTCTTCCGCGTCGCCAGCGGCATGGAATCCCTGGTCCTCGGCGAAACCCAGATCCTCGGTCAGGTCAAAGAAGCCTTCGAAGCGGCCCTTGCCAGCGGCCACGCCAGCAGCAGCTTTGGCCGCATCTACCAGCAGACCCTGCTCTGCGCCAAAGCGGTGCGCCGCGATACCGAACTCGGTCGTGGCCTCACCAGCGTCGCCTCGATCGCAGTACAACTGGCCCGCAGCATCTTCGGTTCCCTCGCCGGACGCCGCGTCCTCCTCGTCGGCGCCGGCGAAATGTGCGAACTCGCCGCCACCCACTTCCACGATGCCGGCGTCTCGGTCATCGATTGCGCCAACCGCACCGAAGCCAAAGCCGAAGCCCTGGCCTCCCGTTTCAACGGCCGCGGCTGGCCCCTCGACAGCCTCGCCCTCGCCGCTCGCGACGCCGACATCCTGCTCTGCTCCACCGGCGCCAGCTCCGCCGTCATCACACCGCCCTTGGTGCGTGAATTGATGAAACACCGCAGCAGCCCCCTCTTCCTCATCGACATCGCCGTCCCCCGCGACGTCGATCCCGAGGTCAACCGCATTCCTGAAGTCTTCGTCTACGACATGGACGCTCTGCAGAAGGTCGCCCAGGAAAACCGCAGCGCCCGCGAACGCGCCCTGTCGCAGGCCGAAGAGATCGTCCTCAGCTCCCTCGAAGCAGTGCGCCGCGACGAAGAAACCGCCTCGCTCGGGCCGCTCATCGCCAGCTTCCGCCAACGCACCAGCGGTGTCAAGGCCGAGGAATTGGAAAAACTCTTCCGACGCGGCGACTTCAGCGACGAACAGAAAAAAGCAGTCGAACGCACCTTCGACCTGGTCCTTAACAAGCTCATGCACGACCCGATCATCACCCTGCGCGAAGGGGTCAAACGCGACAATCCCTCGCGGGTGGTGCAAGCCTTCAGGGATTTCTTCAACTTGTAAGGGTCGTATGTCGCGAAACGACAGAATGATTGCAGCAGGAATGAATGCAGTGGATGCCTAGCTCCCCAGCGGCCACTTTTTCCTCCATCCCCTCTGGCTCCTGCTCCCTAATCCAGAAAAAATGACTCCAGAAAAATCGGAAAGACTTTCTTCTTAAGATTCAGGATCGGGCTGAAAACCCATTCTTAAAATAATTTTATTTGATTTAATATGAATGACTTGTGATTTTTTATTGAGGTCATTTTTAGAGTTTGGCACTGCCTTTGCAATCCTTGAAATTGCCGACAAGGCCTAAACCAGGAGAACCTGAAAATGAACGGTAACAAAAACATTGATTTCGCCTCGAGTACGGCGATGGAGATCCGCCCCGGATCGCATTCGCAAGTGGTCGCAGTGGAAAATGAGGCGGTCTTCACCTTCGAAAGCGGCTTGCCGGCTTTTGATGATGCCCGCGAGTTCGTCTTCGTCTTTGATGCGAAGATCAAACCCTTCCTCTACATGCGCTGCATCAACCGCGAAGGTCTCAACTTCGTCTGCGTCGATCCCTTCGTCATCAAGCCCGGCTTCAGCATCAAGCTGCCGGAAGCCTGCACCGAAGAACTCGGCCTCAAAGACGCGGAAGATTGCCTCATCTTGGCGGTCGTCACGGTCCAGCCCGATATGACCAAGACCACTGCCAACCTGATCGGTCCGATCGTCATCAACCTGCGCACTCGCAAGGGTATGCAAGTGGTGCTTGAAGACGTCGATATCGGCTTGGTTCGCTACAATGTCTGGAACGGCATCGAAGAGATCGCCCGCCAAGAGCAAGTCAGCAGCCAATCGGCGATGTGATGTTGTTGCGGAAGGCACTTGCCGACGCCTGTGGATGGATCCACACGAAAGGCGTCGAGGCCGCAGCCCGATGTCGCAGGAAGCGAATCGATTGGGGAGTGCCGGGCACAATTAAGAATTAAGAATTAAGAATTAAGAATTAAGAATTAAGAATTATGAATTATGAATTAAGAATTAAGAATTATGAATTAAGAATTATGAATTAAGAATTATGAATTAAGAATTATGAATTCAGAGCAGCATGGTGCGGCTGAGGCTTTGTCTCGGAGCGATTTGCAGCTTGATCTCGGAAGACGGTTTGAGCGTCGCGAGGGTCTGCTGGGCGAGGTCGAGGACCAGGCCCGGATCGTTGCATTCTTCTGAGAGGTGAGCGAAGCAGATTTCTTCGATATGGCCGTGTTGAATCAGTTCAGCGACGAGCTTCATCGTGTCGACGTTGTCGAGATGGCCGTGCTGACCCAGAATCCGTTGTTTGAGTTTCCAGTCACGAGAACTGTCGAGCAGTTTCTTGCGGTCGTAATTCGACTCGAGAACCAGGCTGTGGCATTGCAGAAGCTTCTGGCGGACCAATTGGGTGACGTGGCCGAAATCGGTGGCGACGCCGACCCGGCGTTGACCGGAGCTGAAGCAGAAGGCGACGGTGTCGACGCCATCATGGGGAATGGAAAACGGCTCGACCAGAATGCCGCCGACTTCAAAGGCATTGCCGTTCTGAAAGACATTCAGCTCGATCTCCCGTCCGACGAGGCGTTTTTTGCACATCGCTGCGGTGCCCGCATTGAGATAGACCGGCACTTTCAGGCCGCCGGCGACAATGCCCAGAGTGCCGACGTGGTCGGCGTGTTCGTGGGTAACGACGATGCCGGCGATCTGATCTTCAGCGATGCCTAATTCCTCAAGGCCGGTGCGGACATGTTTCAGCGCCAGGCCGCAGTCCACCAGCAGCGTTCCTTGCGGTGAGCGCACCACGGTGCAATTGCCGCTTGAGCCGCTGGCGAGTGAGGTGACTTGGAGAGACATGGATTTATCTAGGCCGAAGTTGAGGGATTGACCACAGAGACACAGAGAGCACAGAGTTTTTTTAGAATCTGAATAAAAATAACGTAAGTAATTCTATTTGAATGAGATTCTCTGTGATCTCTGTGCCTCTGTGGTGAGAAAATACTGCTGCCTAATCTTACAAAGAGCAAATCGTGATGTCGTAGCCCTTGCGCTTGCCGTCGCGAGTCTGGAAGCCGATTTCCTGCGCGGAAGCAGCGAGGCGATCGCCGTGTTTCGACACCATGACCAGGAAGCCGTCGCGCTTGAGAAGTTCTTTCGAGGCGACGAGGAAGCGGTCGCCGATGCGCTGTCCGGCGTAATACGGCGGGTTGGCGACGATCAGGTCGTAGCCCTTGGTGTCGCGGAACTCATCGTCCTGAATGGCGCTGCAGCGCTCGAAGCCATTGAGCACGACGTTGCGGCGGGCGCAATCGACGGCGCGGGCGTGCGAGTCGACCATCACCACTTCGACTTTGAGATTGGCGCGACGGGCTTTTTCGGCGAGGATGAGGCCGACCATGCCGGCGCCGCAACCGAGGTCGAGAATGCGGTCGCCATCGCGGAGTTCGCAAGATTCGGCCAGGGCGATGCCGCCGAGATCGACGCGGGCGTGGCAGAAGACGCCGGGGCGGGAGACCATTTTGAGCTGGGCGTCGCGGCTGTCGACGTCGTAAGGGGCGAGGCGCTCGGTCCACTTGCAGCGGCCGGCTTCGGTGACGCCGCGGAAGAGCACGGCATCGGCGGAGCGGTCGATGACGGAGCCCTTGGCGAAGTACTCGTTCATTTTGTTGACTAGCTCTTTGGCGCGAGCCTTGTCCATCGAGATGAGGACGATCGAGCCTTCCGGGAGGACTTGAGCGGCGCGCTCGACGGTGTCGAGGAAAAGGAGGCGGTCGAAGTTGCCGTCCGAGGAGAAGAGGAAGGTGTCGCAGCCGTTATTTTCCGGCATGTCGGCGAGGCATTCGAGCTTGATGTTTTTAAAGGGCTCGAGCTTGCGCAGACCGGCCTTGTAGTCGTGCATGTCAGGCTCGATGGCGACGATTTTTGCCTTTGGCGCAAAACAGGCGGCGCAGCCGGCGAGGAGTGGGGCGTTGCCACCGAAGGGAATGAGGTATCCCTTGCGATCAGCCGGCAGATGTTGCAAGATGAGGCTGTCCGTCGGGCGGATGAAGCGCAGGCCGCTGACCTGGAAGCGCGAGCCGTCGGGACCGCGGGGATTGAATTCGCGGCCGTTGCCGGCAAAGGGGACGGGGATGAGTGACATGGGAGGTCGACCGTTTTGGGGCTGGAAGTTTGAAGTCGGTGAAGGTAACTGAGCTTGCGGCAAAGTCGCACCCTTGAGTTTTAAATTATTGTCGCGATCCGGCTCTCATGTAATCTCCGCAGGTCTGACTATCTTGCGAGGTCAAACAACAAAATCATTGACGAGGAGTGAGGATGCGAGGCGAGCTTTTTCTGGCGTGGCGATATCTGAAGCCCAAGGCTTCGGTCCTCTCGGTCATCACCTGGTTGTCCTTGCTGGGCCCGGTCCTCGGTGTCGGCGTGCTGCTGGTGGTGACCAGCGTCATGAACGGCTTCCCTCGTGAATTCCAGAACAAGCTGATCGAGTTCGAGTCGCACATCACAGTCCGCTGCAAGGACGGCAATTTCGACAATCCCGAACTGGTTATCAAGCATCTCAGCGAGCGCTTCAAACTCACCGCTTCGCCCTTCACCGAGCTGCCGGTTTTCCACACCTCCGAGCGCCGCAAAAACAGCGAAGTCCTGACCTTCCTGGCCAAGGGAATCGACCCGGCGAGTGATCTCAAAGTCAGCCGTTTGAACAAGTCGATCATCGATTCCGTCCCGGGCGTCGCCAAGGGTCAATATCGCCTCGGTCCCAAGGATGTTCTGGTCGGTTCCGGTCTTGCCCGTAAGTTGAATCTGGCCGCTGGCGACAAGCTCGTTTTGCACTCGCCCAACCGCTACGCCTCGATGATGGCGGAGGAAGGTAAGACGACAAAAGTCTCGACCAGCCCAGCCAAGGAGTTCATCATCTCCGGCGTCTTTGAATTCGGCCTCAGCGAGATCGATGACAACCTCGTCTTCCTCCACATCGACAGCGCCAACGACATGCTGGGGATGGAATGGGGCGCGGCACAGGGCATGGATCTCAATATCCCCCAGCCTGAAAAAGCCCTTGATTTCTGCCGCGACACCCTGCGCGAGGATCCGGTCTTGAATCAGTACTGGTGCCAGTTCATTCCCTGGCAGATGAAGCGCAAGGCCTTCTTCGACATGGTAGCGAAAGAGAAGAGCATGATGAGCCTCTGCCTCTTCTTCATCATGGGGGGTGCCGCCATCGGCGTCGCCGCCTGCCTCTTCACTTTGGTTCTGCAGAAGACCCGCGAAATCGGCATCCTCATGGCCGTCGGGGTCTCGCCCGTCTCGATCCTCTTCATCTTCTCCGGCCAAGGCTGCGTCATCGGCGTCCTTGGCTCTCTTCTCGGCTTCGGCGGCGGCATGACGGTGCTGCATTATCGAGAGCAAGTGGTCAAGGTTCTTGGCAACTGGAATCAGCAGTTTTACTTCCTCAAAGAGGTGCCCTGTTACGTCGACCCGAGGGATGTCGCCATGATCCTCGGCGGCTCGATCATCATCTGCCTCGTTTCCTCCCTTTTGCCGGCTCTTGTCGCGGTCGCGGTCGACCCGGTGAAAGCTCTCAACGCCAACGATTAATACGGTCCCTTTTATGAACGCTTTGGAAATTCGCAATCTCAGCAAATCCTACGTCTCGCCGGAGATTGGCAAGTTCAAGGTCCTCGACGACGTTAGCCTGGTCGTGCCGCAAGGCCATTGGGTGATGCTTTTCGGCGGTTCGGGTTCGGGCAAATCGACCCTGCTGCACCTCGCCGGGCTGCTCGATCACGCCGACAGCGGAGGCATCTTCATGAACGAGCGCGAGGTCACCCGTTGCGGCGCGATGACCGCCGCCGATCTTCGCCGCCGCTACATCGGCTTCATCTTCCAGAGCTTCCAGCTGATGCCGGAGCTCACCGCGGAGGAGAACGTCGCTCTTCCCGGCCTCTTCGGCAGCGCCTCGAGCGACGCCGTCAGGCGTCGCGCCCGCGATCTCCTCGACCAGGTCGGCCTGTCGCACCGCCTCTCTCATCGCCCCGGCTCGCTCTCCGGCGGCGAACAGCAGCGCGTCGCCCTCGCCCGAGCCCTGATCAACGACCCCAAGCTCATCCTTGCCGATGAACCGACAGGCAACCTTGACCCGGATACGGCGGCGCAGATCATCGCCAATTTTGACCTCCTTTGCCGCAAGCAAGGCCGCAGCCTGTTGATGGTGTCGCACAACCATGCCCTTGCGTCGCACGCAGATTCCGTCCTCTATCTGCGCAAGGGCTGTCTGGTCGACAACGAGGATCAAGCTCGCCACGGCATTGCCGCGACGCATTCCTGAGGGCGCTTATGAACCTCCTTCTCCCCCGCACCGACGAAGACTGGATGCGCCTCGCCCTGCGCCAGGCGGAAAAAGCCGCTGACGCCGGAGAGGTGCCGATCGGTGCCGTAATCGTTTTTGAGGGCTCGGTGATCGCCCGTTCCTGCAATCAAGTGGAAACCCTCAAGGATGCCACCGCCCATGCCGAGGTCCTGGCCTTGACTCAAGCGGCGGCGAAGTTGGGGCGTTGGCGCCTCAACGGCTGCACTCTCTATGTCACCAAGGAGCCCTGCCCGATGTGCGCCGGCGCTCTGGCCAACGCCCGTGTCGACCGAGTGGTTTTCGGCGTTCCCGATGCCAAGGCCGGTGGTTGCGGCGGATTTTTTGCCATTCATCAATGCGCCGGCCTGCTGCACAGCTATCCGGTTTTAGGCGGCGTTCTCGAAGAAGAGAGCCTCGCCATCATCCAGGAATTTTTCCGCCGGCGCCGCGCCGAGCAGAAGGAATTGAAAAAGCAACGAGGCGCCACGGCGCCGCAAGGAGACGAGAATGAATAATCTGAAGTCCTCCGATTTTATTGCCAAGATCTTCGGCCTGAGTTTGATCGTGCTGCTGCTTGGCGCCTGCCTGTATATCATGAGGCCCTTTCTGCCGGCCTTCATTTGGGCCGCGCTGATCGTCACCGCCACCTGGCCCTTGAAGGTGAAGCTGGACTCGCGCTTTCCGTCCAAGCATTGGTTTGGCACCGCCGTCTTGGTCAGCGGCATGGCCTTGATTCTGATCATTCCCTGTTGCTTGACGGTCGGGGCGATCGCGGTGAATTACGAGGCTATCGTCGATTGGTTCCGCAATGTCAAGACCATGGAAATTCCCATGCCTCCCGATTGGCTCGAGAAGATCCCAGCGATTGGCCACAAGGCCAAGGAATATTGGATCCAGGCCCATGACGACCGGGGACGGCATCTGATCGAAACGGTCACTCCTTATGCAACCAGCATGGTCAGGTGGCTCGGCAGCAGTCTCGGCAGCATCAGCTTGATCGTGCTGCATCTTTTCCTGACCCTGGTGATTTGCGGCATTCTTTACTCTCACGGCACAGTTTGCGCCAAGGCCAGCGTCGCCTTTTTCCGGCGTCTTGCCGGCGATCGCGGCGAGCACTGCCTGCAACTCGCCGCCAAAGCGGTGCGCGGCGTCGCCCTCGGCGTTGTTCTCACCGCTCTCTGCCAGACCTTGATGGCCGCCATCGGCCTGGCCATCCTCCAAGTCGATCTCACCACCAGCCTGATTCTTTCCGGCCTGATTTTCATGCTTTGCATCGCCCAGATCGGCCCCGGCCTCGTCGTCATCCCGCTCTGCATCTGGATGTTCGTCAAAGGCGAGCATCACCTTGCCTTCTCAGTGATCATGAGCATCTGGTTTGGCGCCGTCATGTTGATCGACAACGTTCTGCGTCCCTGGTTGATCAACCGCGAGGCCAACATGCCCTTGATCATGGTTTTCCCCGGCGTCATCGGCGGCCTCTTCGCCTTTGGCATCATCGGCCTCTTCATCGGCCCGGTGCTTCTCGCCATCACTTGGACCCTGCTGCGCGACTGGACTCTTGGCACTGCCAGCCAAGCGCCGGAATCGCGCTGATTTTGCGTCTATCGCAAAATCTCTTCTAGGCACTTTTCGATGAGCTCGAGCGAGGCGGGGTCGCTGAGGCGGTGATCGGCGTTTTTGATCAGGATGAGACGTGCATCGTTGGATTCGAGGGCGGCGAGAGTTTCGGCGGAGACCTGCCAGGGGACGGTTTTGTCGGCGTTGCCGTGGAGGAGGCGAACCGGGCAGTGGATGGCGATGGGAGAGCCGAGAATTTCCATGCGGCGACCGGCGTCGAGCATGGTTTGCTTGATGCGGGCGCCGCCGTAGGGACTGGAACGGAAGAACCAACCTTGGCTGCTCAGTTGTTCGCGTTCGTGCGGGCCGAGATTCGGCTCCATGATGCGGGTCGGAAAATCAGTAGCGGCGGCGATGGTGAGAAGTCCGGCGAGGCGTTCGGACGGGAGGCGGAGTCCAGCGTGGATGGCAAGCCAGGCGCCCATGCTGGAGCCGACCAGGACCAGCGGGCGATCGCCGATGGTGGCGATGGCGTCGATGGCGTCGGCGAGCCAGTCTTCCGGGGTGTAGTCATTGAAGTCGCCGCCGCTGCCGCCGTGGCCGCGATAATCGAAGCGCAGGCAGGCAAGGCCATTGCGGCGGGCGAACTCCGCGACACAGGCGGCTTTTTCGCCAACAAAGTTGCTTTGGAAGCCGCAGAAGAAGACCAGCACCGGGCGGTCCTGTCTACCCTCGAGCCAGTTGAGCTGCAGGGGCTGGCCGTCGTCGGCGGCGATTTGAAAGAGTTTTTCCATAAAACCAGAAGGTTGAAAGGTTGAAAGGTTGAAAGGTTGAAAGGTTGAAAGGTTGAAAGGTTGAAAGGTTGAAAGGTTGAAAGGTTGAAAGGTTGAAAGGTTGAAAGGTTGAAAGGTTGAAAGGTTGAA
>CAMCSH010000044.1 GCA_945877655.1 Lentisphaera araneosa HTCC2155
CAGGCCGCCGATGACGACGACCGCCAGGGGAGCGAGCAATTCGGCACCGGGTTCACCGAGGCGCAGTGCCAGCGGGATGAGTCCGAGAATGGCGGTGATCGCGGTCATCAAGATCGGCACCAGGCGTTCGGCGGAGCCGCGGCGCACCACTTCCTCGAAGGGGCGGCCCTCGGAGTTGAGGGTGGCGTAGTGATTGGCCAGCAGGATGCCGTTGCGCACCGCGATGCCGAAAAGGGTGACGAAGCCGACCATCGACGAGATCGACAATATCGGCGCCTCGTAGACTGCCTGGCCGAGCAGGCCCATCAGGTTGTTCCATAGGCCTTGACCTTGGACGCAGAAGACCGCCAGGACGCCGCCGATCAAGGCGAGCGGCAGGTTGACCATGACGATCAACGCCACCGGCACCGAATCCAAGGCGGTGGCGAGCAGCAGCAGGACGCCGAGGGCGGTGACCGCGCCAACCACCAGCAAGGTGCGGCGGGCCGATTGCTGCGCCTCGAACTGGCCACCCAATTCAACGCTCAGTTTGTGGCGTGTCGCGATCGGTTCGACCTGTTCTCGTACCGCAGTCACCAAGTGCTCGAGGTTGGCGCCGTCGGCGACGTTGACCGAGACCACCGCCTTGCGTCGTCCGCCCTGGCGCTGAATCGCCATCGGCACGGCGTCGAGCTGCACTTCGGCGACTTCGTCGAGACGGGCTTCGAGGCGGCGACCGGGTTCAACTTCGGCACCGTGGATAATCAGAGATCGCAGCGCGTCGATGTCGCGGCGTTCGACTTCCGGCAGGCGCAGGGTCATCTGATAGGTGCGAGGGCCTTCGGTGACCTCGGCGAGGGCGCGTCCGGAGAAGGCGGCCTGCACTTGTTCGGCGACATGGCCGCGCGGGATGCCGAGGCGGCTGGCGATGGCGTCGGACTTGTAGTCGATGCGGATCGAGCGCAGCAGGAGCTCGCGTTCACCGAGGACGTCACGGCTGCCGGAAACCGCCTTGATCGCAGTTTCGGCTTCGTTCACCGCAGCGCGCAGGGAGGGCAAATCCTCGCCGTAGAAATTGACGGCGATGTCGGCTCGGGCGCCGGAGAGGATTTCCGATAACTGGTGACCGATCGGCGCGCCGGTGTTGGTGCGGAGTCCGGGGGCTTCTGCGAGGACCTTGTCGATCTCATGTTTGATCTGGCGCGGATGGCTGCCGGGCTGGAGGGAGAGGATGAATTCCGAGGTGTCGATGCCGTGGGCGTGGACGTCGCGTTCGGAGCGGCCGGTGCGGCGGACGCAAGTCTTGACGCCCTGGATTTTGGCCAGGCTTTCCCCGAGGCCGGTGACCAGGCGCTGCGATTCCGGCAAGGAGGTGCCGGGAGGGGCGTAGGCGAAGACCATCAAGGTTCCCTCGTTGAAGGCCGGCAGGAAGTTCGCGCCGAAGCTGCGGGCGAGGAGAATCGCGGCGACCATGGTCAATAAAGAGGCGCCGATGACCGTTTTGCGCCAGCGCAAAGCCCAGTCGAGGCTGGGGCCGTAGAGAGCCAGCAGCCAGCGGACGAGGAAGGTCTTCTGTTCGCCGCCTTCATGGCCTTTGCGGGGACGGGTCATCCACAGGCGCGCGAGGGCCGGGACGACGGTGACCGCGACCACCAGCGAGGCGAAGGTGGCGACGATGTAGGTCAGGCCCATCGGCACGAAGAAGCGCCCTTCCAGTCCTGACAGGAAAAGCAGCGGGACAAAGACGACGCAGATGATCAGGGTGGCGAAAAAGACTGACGAGCGCACTTCGTTGGAGGCGTCGAAAACCACTTTCCATGGATGCCGTCGTTGAGCTTCAGGCAAGCTGGAGTTCTCCCCCAGCCTTCGGTGAATGTTCTCGACATCGATGATGGCGTCGTCGACCAATGCGCCGACCGCAATGGCGATGCCGCCGAGGGTCATGACGTTGATCGACAGGCCGAGGAAGTCCATCACCAAAAGGGTGAAGGCGATCGACAGCGGCAGGGCGGTGAGGGTGATCAGCGTCGTCCGCAGATCGAGCAGGAAAAGCACCAGAATGGCGACGACCAAGATGATGGCGTCGCGCAAGACATGGCGGACGTTGCTCAGCGAGGCGTTGATGAAGTCAGCCTGGCGGAAGAGACCGGTTTCGAGACGGGTGCCGGCGGGCAGCGCGGACTTCGCCTGTTCCAATGCCTTTTCGAGTGCTGCGGTGACCGCAAGGGTGTTGGTGCCGGGGGATTTTTTCACCGCCAAAACCACCGCCGCTTGTGAGCCGATGGCAGCGGCACCGCGGCTGGGGGCGGCACCGAGTTGGACGTCGGCGACGTCACCGACGCGGATCGGCAGGCCCTTGTCCCAGCGAATCACCGAAGCGGCGATGTCGGCGGGTGATTTGACTTGCGCGTGTTGGGTGATCGACAGCTCTTCGCCACGGACATCGGGCAGGTAGCCGGCGGGGGCGTTGGACTGGGCCAAGGCGGCGGCGTTGGCGAGATCATCGAGATTGACGCCGAGGCGGCGCATATCGGCCATCCGCGGCAGGACCTGATATTCCGGCAGTTCGCCGCCGATGGCGACGACCTGGGCGACGCCGGGCACGGCGAGGAGCTGACGTCGGAGTTCGAATTCGGCGAAGCCGCGCATCGCCCGCGGGTCGGGATGGGTTTGGGCGTCGCTCGGCACGAGAGCGAGCATCTGGATTTCGCCGATCAGGCCGGCGATCGGAGCCAGTTCGACATGAGCTTCCGGCGGCAATTCGGCGCGAGCCGTCGCCAAGGCTTCGGAAACCACTTGGCGTGCTCGGTAGATATCCTGTCCCCAGTCGAATTCGACATAGACCAGCGACAGCGACAGGCTGGAGGAAGAACGGACGCGGCGCACCCCGGGCAAGGCGGAGCAGGCGGCTTCGACGGGACGCGAAATCCGCTGTTCGACGGCGAGGGCATTCATGCCGCCGGCTTCGGTGAGGATGATCACCTGCGGCGCGTTGAGATCCGGGAAGACGTCGACCTTGTGATCCGGCAGGCGGATCAGCGACAGGCCGAGCAGTAGAAGCGCCAGTGCGATGACGATCGGGGCGCGCCGGATCGAGAAGGCGATGATGGCCTGTAACATCTCAATGCCCGCCCTTTTCAGCTTCGTCGGAATGCAACTGGCCATCGGCGTGGTAATGGAATCCGGGCGGGGCGCTGTTTTTATTGGCGGCGGCGGAGAGATTCACCGCGTAGGCTCCTTTGGCGACGACAAAATCGCCGCTGCGGAGGCCGGATTTGATCTCGGCGAATCCAGCGGCAATGGTGCCGAGATCGGCGACGACGCGGCGGATGCGGGCGGGATTGGCAGGGTCGCGGCGGAAGAACACCAGCTCGCTGCCGTCGCGCACCAGGGCGCTGTCGGGAATGGTCAGGACTTCCTCGGCGGCCCCCAAGCCGGCGACCATCAGATTGGCGGGGCTTCCGGGGATGAGGTGGGCGGGAACCTCCTGATCGGGGATGCAAACGAGACTGCGGGCACCAGTCAATGAGTCGGCGGCGGGATCAAGGCGGAGTTTACCGGTGAAGGCGTGGCCGTCATGGCAGCGGATTTCGCCGGGGGATTCGAGATTCAGGCCGCTGATCTGATCTGGGCGGGCGTTGACGCGAAGTTGCAGCTTGCGCTCGTTGTTGATGAAGGCGAGGCTCTGACCTTCGGTGACGAATAGGCCGACACCATCACCGGCGCAATCGGGGCAGGCGCAGCTCGCGGCGGCAGCTCCGGCGGCATCGGCGCCGCTGAGCAGGCCGCTGTTGGGGGCGGTGAGAACGAAGGTGCCGTCCTCCTGGATGCGGTCGCGGCGTCCGGCTAGGCTGAGCACCTCGTTTCCGACAGCTTTGACCCGGAGGGCGAGAGCTTCGGCTTCGGCACGGGCGCTCTCTGTTTCTGCAGCGAGGCGAGGCAGAGAGAGTTCACCTTCGGCGAGCTGGGTTTCCTGTTCGGCGCGGCTGGCGCCGAGGCGGCGGAGCTGTTCGAGGCGCTTTTTGCGCATCTCTTGCAGTCCTTGAGCTTCGAAGAGCTGGGCGCTAGTGAGTTTGACCTTGGCCTCGGCTTGGATCAACTGTGCCCGGATATCGCCTTCCTCAGTGATTAGAGCCGTCATTTGCGGCGAACGCAATAGGGCAAGGGTGTCGCCTGTTTTCACCATAGTGAAGGGCTTCACCATCCAGCGCAAATAGCCGGCGGTGGGAGCGCGGATTTCGACCCGTCCGCCCGGAGCGGGATCGAAACGTCCCGGCAGAGAGATGCGGTTACTGAGCCTGCGGCGTTCCACCGAGGCGAATTCGACACCGAGGTTTTTGAGAGCAGCTGGGCTGAGCTCGACAGTGCCGGGCGGCAGTTTGGGGGCTGCGTGTTCGTCGTGGTCGGCTTCGGGAGCGGCGGCGCTTGGTGCGGCGGGTTTACAGCCGGCGACAATCAGAGCAACAAGGACGAAGAAGTGGCGGATCATAGAGGGTATTCCTGCAGGATTGAAGACATGGGTTGAGCCGGCGTCCGATGACGCCGGATTCAAGCCAGGATTCAGATCAACTGCTGGATACCGGAAAGAAACTCGAGATGATGCGGTGGTGGCGGATCGGTGCAACCTAGGAAAGTGCGGCCTTCGCAGATGTGTGCAAGGGGACGAGGGACAACAACGATGGGGTCGAGTGTGGAGAAGGCTAACGCGGGGATGACGACGGGTTGCGTGCCGGGAGTGAATTCAAGTACAGAGATCAAATGATCGTGACAACGCGGCGCGTCACACTCCATTCCAGATCGGATTTTAGCTTCTTGATCATGATCGTGATCGCAGCCGCAATGCTGATGTTGCGCTGCCCCCACCCAGGCTAGGTGTTGGTAGCCATCCGCATGAGTGCAGCTGGTCCAGCTCATCGACACAACGAAGATCAGTGCGGCCAGGAAAAGGCGCAGAGGCGTGAGGCGTGATGGCGTCGGGCTTTGCATGGAGCCAAAGCTGTTCCTGATTTCGACATTTGACAAGAGCCATTGGGACATGTCATCGGACATTCTGCTGATTTACGCGTCACCGGCGGCTTGGATTTCTTTAAATAATTTCCATCCCCCCAGCTTGATCTTTCAAGTCTTCCTTGTACACTCTGGGCTCGTTCGGAATATAGCGCAGCCTGGTAGCGCGTCTGCTTCGGGAGCAGAAGGCCGAGAGTTCGAATCTCTCTATTCCGACCACAGTTTAAACACTTGCGCCCCAGATGGATTGATCCATCTGGGGCGCTTGCTTTTTGGTGCGTTTTTGAGCCCTGAGCAACGCCCGACCGATGCGGGAATTCCTCGGGAGTTTGAGGAGGATGTGATCAGCTTCACCTCCATCGCTTTGGCCCTTATCGGCCCTTCATGTCATGTGTCGCGCCGCCAAGCCAGATTCTCAGCACGCCGCAGCGCAGTGATGAAGCCGCCAATGAGTTCCCTGCCGTCCGCTACGACGCCAGCCGCCACAGCTTCTCGTTGCGTGACCCGCAAGGACGCTCCGTCATTGCCGAAGGCCAGCTCGACGGAACCTCCGGGCCTTGGTCGTTGGCAGCCTCGAATATTGTCGCCGCCAAGCGGAGCGAATGCATCGTTCCGACACCGAGCCGATCGAACTCGCCCCCGGCCTTTACGGACTCTTCCGTCGCCAGCGACGAAGTAGCTGATCTTCCCCAAGACCCTCTTCGCCTTTTGGTCGTGCGACAAAAAAGCAGCGCCCGGACAGTCCGGGCGCTGCTTTTTGTTGCTGGGGGATGAAAATGTCGCCGATGCTCAGCTTGAAGGGTTGATTTCATTATACACATTATTTCATCTTAATAGAGATCCGCCTCTTTTTCACAGAGGACGGCGGACTTCTTTAAGCTGCTTCGTGGCGATGCCGATGGGGTGGTCGAGGGGGACTCCGGCGCAGGCGAGGAGGGTGGTGAGGAGGTCGCCTTGGTTGCCTTTGACGTTCGTGAGGAAGCGGCCGGTATTGAGTGTGCCGCCGCCTTTTCCGGCGATGATGAAGGGGAGGTTTTCGCGGGCGTGTTGGTTGCCGTCTTCGAGGCCGGATCCCCACATCATGATGCAGTTGTCGAGGAGTGTGCCGTTGCCTTCGCGGAGGCTGGCCATTTTTTTCACCATGTAGGCGAATTGATCGATGTTGAATTTCGTGATGGCGGCGACTTTGGCGACCATGTCGGGCTTGTTGTTGTGGTGGGTCTGGGAGTGGTGCGAATCGGTGAAGCCGAGCTCGGGATACGAGACGCCGTTGGGCGTGGAGCCGATGTAGGTGCTGACGCGCGTGGTGTCGGTCTGAAAGGCGAGGACGTTGAGGTCGCACATGACTTGCATGTATTCACTGCGTTTGGCACCGATGGGGATTTTGATTTCGATGGGCGGGGAATCGGAGGCGTTGCGCTTGGTAGCGCTGAGTCCGGCTTTCTCGAGGGCGGCTTCTTTTTGCCGAGACTCGATGACAGCGATGCGGCGCTCTACCGAGCGGACGCTGTCGAGGTATTCGTCGAGCTTGTGCTGGTCGTCCTGCGGGAGTTTGCGGCGAAGGTCCTTGGCGCCGTCGAGGACAAGGTCGAGCATGAGGCGGTCGAGCGGATCGGCTTGTTTGGTCTGGCCGGGTTTGTCGGCTTTGCCAAAGAGGCGGTTCAAGACGCTGCGAGGGTTGGTTTCCGCCGGGACGGCCTGGGTGGGCGAGCGGAAGCTGCAGTGGGAGTAGTAGCCTTCGTTCAGGCCTTCCTGGTTTTCTTTGTGCGTCTGCGGCATGGTGGCCAGCTCTAGTGAGGGAAGGGAGGTCATGGCACCGATATAGTTTGCGGCAATCTGGTCGGCGGAAATGGCGATGTTGATCTGGTTGCGCTTGTCGGCGTCGGGAAGTTGCGCGGTGAGCCAAGTGGAGAGCTCGAGTGCGTGCGGCGCGCCGTCGAACGGGGCGATGGGGACGCCGGAGATGCCTTTCATCACGAGGCAGCGGTCGATCACTTCTTTCAGCGATGCCATGGCCGGTGGCGGCGAGGCGAGGAAAGTGGCCGGGTCTTTTGGCCAAAACTCATCCATGATCACGCCATGAGGCATATACATAAAGCCTAGGCGCACCGGCGGCTTCACGGCGCTGGCTTTGCTCGCTTCCGCCCAGCCCATGGCTTCTAAAAGCGGCAGTGCGAGGCTGGCTCCGAGTCCTTTCAGGCAGGTGCGGCGGTCGATGAAGTGGCTCATGGGTTGTGTGCCTTTGGGGTGTGTGTTATTGGACGCGGCGTTGTGTGAACGGGTAGCTGAGGACGATCTCGGTGATGAGCGTCTGCATACGGTAGCCATCCTTGGCGATGGTTTTCATTAGGTGATCGATCACGATTTCGTCGTAGCCCTCGAGCTGTCGGCAAAGGGCGTAGGCGAGGAGTTTGCCGGTGAGGCAGCGCGTGAGGTCGTCGGCGCGGGAGGCGATGATTTTTTTAAGCTCCTTGGGCGAAGAGAAATGCTTGCCGCCGGGGAGCTCGCCCGCGGCATCGATCGCGCCGCCGGATTCGTCCTTGTCGCGCCAGCGGCCGATGGCGTCGAAATTCTCCAGCCCAAATCCGATGGGGTCGAGAATCTTGTGGCAGTTCGCGCAGGCTGCGTTCGTGCGGTGGAGCTCGGTGCGCTGGCGCAGGGTGAGGCTGGCGACTTTCTGTGGATCCTGTTTTTCCAAAGACGGCACGTTTGGCGGGGCGGGCGGCACGTGTTCGCCGAGGACTTGCTCCAGCACCCACACGCCGCGCTTTACGGCGCTGGTGCGGTTTGGCAGCGAGGTGGTGGCGAGGATGGCGGGCATGCCGAGGATGCCGCCGCGGTTGGCGTCGGCGAGCTTTACGCGCCGCATTTGCGGGCCGGTGACGGATTTTTCCAGGCCGTAAAGTGCGGCGATGGTGCCGTTCAAATAAGTGTAGTCGCTGTCCACAAAGCCCACCACGCTTTGGTTGTTCCGCATGAGGCTTTCGAAAAACCAGCGTGCCTCCTCATACATCGCCGCGCGCATTTCGCTGGTCATCTGCGGGAATTTCGCCGTGTCGAAGGTCTTGTTTTTTAACTCGTCCAGCCCCAGCCACTGGGCGCCAAAGCCATCGAACAACGCGCGCGATCGGCTGTCCATGATGAGTCGTTTCACTTGCGCGCGGAGGACGGCGGGTTCGTGGAGCTTCCCGGCATCGGCCAGCGCGGAGAGCTCGGCATCGGGCATGGTGGACCATAGGAGATACGACAGGCGCGAGGCGAGCTGGTAGTCGTCGAGAGCCACGATCTTTTGTCCTGCAGCGGGCTCGCGTGCGGGGGTGATGAAAAGGAACTGCGGCGAAACGAGCACCGCCTTCAGCATCAGCCGCAGCGCGGCGGGGTAGGGAAGTTTGTTTTTTGTCCCGAGGTCGAAAATGCCGACCAATACATCCAGCTCCGGCTCTGTCGCGGGACGGCGGTAGGCCTTCCTGGCGAGCGAGCGTGCGACATTTCGCACCGCCCCGCGCACATCCACACCGGGCGCTGGCGCTTCGCCGAGGAGCCGCTTTTGCGCATCGGTGGGCTGCGCTCCATTGGGGGCAAAGATGCGGTTGATCGCAGCATTCGCGATGTCGAGGTATTGCTCGGATTGAAGAGGTGAGAGCGTATTCAGGTAGCCTTCGCCCGCGACTTCGTCGGGCAGCTCCTGTGCGATGGAAGGATCCACGCCGAGGAGGTCGCGGAGCGTGTTGGCATACTCCACTTTCGTGAGGCGTCGGATCACAAAAAGGCCGGGATCTTTCGGGCTGAGAAAGCGCATCTTGCCCACCCAATCCATGAACATCCGCCGCTCCGCATCCGTGGGCTGCTTCTTCACATCGTCCGGCGGCATGTCATGCGCGCCCACACTCGCGAGTGCTTGCTTCCATTTCTTTGTGGAGGCCGGATCCGCCGGGTTTTTCAGCGCGGGGGAAAACGTGATGCCTCCTTTCATTTTCTCATCCCCGTGGCAATCGGTGCAGTAGTTTTTGATGAAAGGCGCCACCTGATTCTGAAAGGTCTTCTTCGTCTCCGCCTGGAGCGACGCGAATGCGTTGTCATCCACCACCGCTTCCGCCGCGTTCAGCCCCGGCAGCGCAAAGCCACAGAGCACTGCGGCCAGCACACCACTCCGAAATGTCCCAGTGTTCGTCATTCGATTGTCATCCTTGATAATAGGCAACTAGTTAAGAGTGAGAAAAGGTGGCTTTCTTTGATCCGCAGTCTTGGCCGTCGGTCCGGCGGGTGCGGCTGGCTTGGTCTCGGGGGCGGATTCTAGCTTGGCCGGGCTCTGCTTGGCGGGCAGTACTACTGTGGACCCCAGTCCCTTGCCGCCCAGCGTCGGGTCCAGCAGGGGTTTCAGGCGGGCGGCGTAGGCAGTATAGCCTTCGAGGGACAGGTGGATATTGTCCGGTGTGAAGAGCGCCTGCTTGATCGTGCCGTCGGCGTTGAGGAAGTCCTTCGTGAGGTCGAGTAACTTGACCTTCGGGTCGGCGCCGAGGTTCAGTTTTTCGATCTCGGCGTTGGTCAGCAGGATGTCCTCGTAGAAGCGGACCTTCGGTGCGTGGCAGGGTAGGATCTTCGCGACGACCACGTCAGCCTCCGGGAATTTCTCGCGGAGATTCGCGAGGCACGCCTTCACGCCTTGGGCGGCGGCGGCAACGCCGGTCTCGGGCGTGAAGAACATGGTGTTATTACCGATCATCAACACGATCGCCTTAGGCTTCAGCCCATCGACGCCGCCGTGGTCGAGACGCCAGAGGACATTCTGCGCTTTGTCGCCGCCGATACCGATGTTGATCGTCTTGGCGTCCGGAAAGGCTTTGAGCCAAGCGGCGTTCAGCACGCCCTTGTCGAGCGGACTGCCCCACTGCTGGGTGATCGAGTCGCCGACGAGGAGTACGTCGCAAGGCCCGGCGTTCTTCTGGACGTAGGCGACGAGCTTCGCATGCGTATCGACCCAGCTCGTGCCGCCCCAGGAACCGGCGGACGGAACGGCCGGCCAGAGGTGAGGGAGGTGTTTGTTCACCTCGCGGCCAGGCCGGCGTTCGAACTCTGGTCGGGCGATGAAGGCTTTCTCTTCGGCCGTGAGCGGCCAGCCCGTCGGCTGGGGGTCCGCTGGCTTGTGAGCGACGCCGTCGCGGATGTCGAGTTTTTTTTCCTCGGCGTGCAGGGAGCCGATAAGGAGTGTGGCCAGGATGAGGGTGCGATAGATCATGATGGGGGGCCTTGATTGTCGTTTTATTTGGCGATGCTTGCGGTCACGTTGAAGGTTTCGTGAAAACCTTGGTCGAGTCGGCAGGCTTGGTCTAGACAGGCAGGCCGAGGGAGAGGAGGAATGGGATCAGGATTGCTTTCATGGTATGACCTCGGGATTTTTGTGTGCTTAAGGGTCGTTCCCTTATGAACGGCAAACCTCCCGACGGTTTCACCGCCGAATGGAATGCCGACTTCAAATCTTATAACGATCACGGATTTAGAAGAATTTTTACGAGTGCCGTGGCCTCAGCCGTGCCGACGCTTGAAGTCGACGCTGTGGACGATCGCGCCGAGGACGTCGCGACAATGGCGGCGTTGATCGCTGCCGTGTCATCGGTCACGCCGTCGCCTTTGGCGCCAAAGTCTTTGACGTTGATTGGTTTCAGCCCGACTGGCGTTTCCGCCGACGAGACGCTTGCAATGAACAACAGGGCGAGCGTCGTGATCGCTGTAATGGTTGGAGCTAAAGACCTGCGTGATAGTCCGTTCTTGTTTTTCATTGGTCTCGTTGGGCTCATTGCAGCGGTGATCAGGAGTTTCTTCATTCGTTTTCCGTGGTTGGAGCGAGCGGGGGGGGGCTGGCTTTAGGATGCCCCGCAGGCTCAAAGGTTCCATTTCGCAATCTTTTAATTAGAAGGTTCCATGTTCCATGTTCCCTGTCGCGATCTTTTAATTCAGGTCGGGAATTATGCGCATGGCGGTGGCGCGGGCATTGGCGACGCGTCACTACTGGTCACCGAACCTTGACTTCGGAAAGTCAGCCTATTCACGGCAAGACAAAAGCGGCTCCTTTCGGAGCCGCTTTTGATTTCACTAAGCGAAGGCTCAGCCTTCGTAGCCGCCACGGCCGTAGCCGCCGCCACGATTGCCGCCGCCGTAGCCGCCGCCGCCGCCGCCGCCGTAGCCGCCGCGATCGCCACCACGGTCGCCGCCGCCGTAGCCGCCGCCGCCGTAGCCGCCGCCGCGATTGCCGCCGCCGCCGTAGCCGCCGCGATCACCGCCGCCGCCGTAGCCGCCGCCGCGATTGCCGCCGCCGAAGCCACCGCTACGGGGACCGCGGGATTCGCCTTCGGGACGAGCCTCGGAAGCGTTGACGCGGATTTGACGACCGTCAACAACGGCGCCGTTCATTTTTTCGATGGCTTCTTTGGCCGCTTCTTCAGTGGTGAAGGCGACGAAACCGAAACCGCGCGAACGACCGGTTTCACGGTCGGTGATGACTTTGGCTTCGGTGATTTCGCCGAAGGAGCCGAAAGCTTGACGAAGTGAATCTTCAGTGGTACCCCAGCTGAGGCCGCCGACAAACAATTTAGTGGACATGATGATGATCTCCAATTCTTCTCGTATTCATTTTCTCTCGCGATGGCCTCAGCACGTCCAGCAGTATGCAGTCGGTTCGGGTCTCGCTCATTGCCGGGTCTGATCACTGTGATCAGGCACAACGCCGGGAAATTAGAGCCATGCGGCGAGAGTTCAAGCGACTTGCAGCTTGTTCTTGCTTGCAGACGCAGAAAGCACCTTGCTTGACCGATGGAAAGGCCGGATAAAGAGCGGAAATGACTCCTCTGCGGTCACCGCACAAAGCCGATTTCCAGCGATGGAATTCACCGAGTTCCCGCAGAATTCACGGGAAATTCACACGGCTGCAAAAAGTTCTTTCCATCCCAGAAAGGAGGAAAAACATGTCAGCTCTGCACCGGATGAATGTCTTGCTCTTCCTGCAATTCCAGGCGGCTTCCTTTGGCATCTTCCTGATCATTCTGTGTCTTATCAGCCACTCTTGGAAAGGTGCTTGGGGGATGAGCCGTCTCGACTGGCTCTTCATGGCGGCGGCGCTCTATCAAGTGCATCTCCTCCACCAGGGATTTGAGCGCCGCGACGAAGCTCTGCTGGTGCTGGTTTTCCACGCTCTGGCGATGGGCATGGAGATCTTCAAGGTGCGGCACGGCTGCTGGGTTTATCCCGGAGCGGGAGTGCTGTCGATTTCCGGCGTGCCGCTGTTCACCGGCTTCATGTACAGCGCCGTCGGCAGCTGGCTCTGCCGCAGCTGGCGCCTCCACCGCGTCTCCTTTACGACCCTCCCCACCAAGCCCCTCCTCCTCACGCTCGGGCTTCTCGCCTACGGCAATTTCATCCTCCAGCATTTCGGTCGCGATTGCCGCTGGCTCATCCTCGGGCTCGCCATCGCCGTGCTCCACCCGGTCCGATGCTGTTTCGACGGCCGGCCCGCCCGGCTGCCGTTGGCACCGCTGCTCCTTGCCGCCGCTACACTGATCTGGCTGGCCGAAAACCTCTGCACATTTACCGGCGTCTGGTTTTATCCCTCCCAGCTGGGCGCTTGGCAAGCCGTTTCGCTCAGCAAAATCCCCGCCTGGTTTCTCCTCCTCGTCCTCACCTTCGCCCTCAGTGTCGTTCACCACAAACCCCGGAGCCCCGCATGAAATTCGATTGGAAAAACTCCCCCGGCCTCAAGGTCGTCATCATCGGCCTGCTGATGCTGATCCTCAGCCTTCCCAACAGCCTGATCGTCCGCCTGATCGAGGAACGCCAGGCGCGTCAGAGCGAGACGGTGCGAGACATCGGCTCGACCTGGGGCTCTGAGCAGAAGCTGATCGGGCCGCTGCTCGTCATCCCCTATGAAAGCCAGGGCATGTCGGGCAGCCTCAAGGTGCTGCCGGAGGACTGGTCGATGAAAGGCAATTTGGACCCCCGGATTCGCCACCGTGGCCTCTTCAGCAGCGTCGTCTATGATGCCGACTTGCAGCTGAGCGGGCGATTCCTGCTGCCGAGCCGGGCCGAGTGCAACCTGCCAGCCGATGCCAAACTCAAGATCGATCAGGCGCTGCTCGTCGTCGCTGTCACCCAGCAGCGCAGCCTCGCCGGTGCCGTCAGCATCAAGATCGACGGACGCGAACTGCCGATCCGGCCCGGCCTGCCGGCGGCGGTGAAGAGCAAGGACTTCGAGGGCTTCCATGTCCGTCTCGAGCCCGACACCAAGCTTGATTTCGCCTTCAACATCAGCTGCCATCTGCACGGCAGCGGCAGCTTTGATTTCCTCCCTTCCGGGCGCCGCAGCTCGGTCGAGCTGAGTTCAAGCTGGACCAATCCAAGCTATCACGGCGCCTTCTCGGCGGAGCATGAAGAATCGGCGAGCGGCTTCAAAGCGAAATGGTCGGTGCAGGACCTGCAGCGCGGCTTCGCCCAGACCTGGCTGGAGGACAAGCTCATTCCCGGCACCGACTTCTGCGGAGTCGATCTCTATCAGAGCAACGACGTCTACCAACGCATCTGGCGGATGAGCCGTTATGCCCTGATGTTCCTCTGCTTCACCTTCGCCGGGGTCTTCATTCTCGAACGGCTGAAAGGGGTTCGGGTCCATCCCCTGCAATATCTGCTGGTTGGCTTCGCCGCCCTGCTGTTCAACGTCCTCCTGCTCGCCTTTGCCGAGCACATCGGTTTCAATCCGGCCTATCTTGCCGCCGCAGCCCTGATCTGCCTCCTCGCCGGAGCCTACTCCGCCGCGGTCTTCCGTAGCCGCGCCATCGGCTTCAGCCAAAGCGGCATCCTCGCCACGCTCTACAGCTTCCTCTACGGCACCTTGCAGCTGGAGGATTACGCCTTGCTGATGGGTTCGCTCGGCCTCTTCCTGGTCCTCTCCATCGTCATGTTCGTCACTCGCGACTTGAACCGGGAAGCTGATGAAGAAAGCGTGTAGCCGGAAAGATTCAGGGGAAGCCGGTGGCTTCCCCTGAATCTCATTTAGTGCGACGAAGAGTTTAGTTGCGGACGGCGGAAACGCGGTCGTTGACGAATTCGATGCGCTGTTTATTGAAGCGCGATTGCCAGTACAGCCAGGAGTCGGAGCTGATCGAGCTTTCATGGGCGGGAGGATAGCCGACGGCCAAAAGGACGGCTTTTTTGCTCATTCCGACTTCGATGCGCCCGGCTTTCACTGCGGCGAGTTCGGCGGCGCTGAGTCCGGAGAGATTCGGCGCGGTGGCCGCAAACATCCTCTCGGAGATCGCCTTGATGCCGAGCAAGGTGAACTTCTCGATGTTCTCGATCTCGACCTGGCGGCCGTCTTCGAGTTGAACCACGAAGTCTTTCTGGCCGACTTTGACGATCAAGACCTTGCTGCCAGCCGCGACGAAATCGCCCTTGCCGATGTAGTTGGTGGTGAGATGACGGCCTTTCTCGAAGCGGAAGCCACATTGGGCATAGACGTCTCCCTGAGGCTGGACAAATGCCGGGCTGCTGCAAGAAGACAGGCCGAGGAGAGCGAGGCAGAAGGCGAAGATCAAAGTCAATCGTGACATGTTTGGGGTTCCTTGGGGTTGGGGTGAATTCAGCGGCGACCGCCAGCGACCTTGGCGGCCGGCGGAGATTTCTTTTGCTCGCCGAGGATTTCCTGCAGCTTGTCGAGGCGATCCGCCGCATCAAGCCACGACTCCGCCGTGATCGTCACCGGCGCCTTGCCGGTCCGGAAATAGATTTCCGGCATGGATCTCTCCAGCGGCATATAAGCGGCAAGGTTGTCCTCCGACGCCGCCGCGACGAGGGGGTAGGAGGGGACGAAAGACTGGGTGGTTTTCGGCGACAGGGTGAGCAGGATTTCATCGACGAGAACCGCCAGCTCGGGGTTGGGCGAGCCGATGGAGAACATGCCTTCGTTCGGCAGGGTCTTGGTCTTGAAACTGGAGTTGTCCTGCAGCTTGCCGTTGATGTAGAGGCGCAGCTCCTTGCCGTCCGCCTCGATGCAGAGGTGGTAATAAGTGTGCGGGAAACCGGGCTCGGTCCGGACCGCGAGCGGCTTGCTGGCGGAGATGATGCCGGCGGGCGGGTAAGAGGCGTAAACCGTCCCCGATTTATTGATGCCCAGGCTGAAACCATCGATACTGGCAAGCACGCATTCGTTGCTCGGAAGGCTGTCCAGAGCGGCCCAGAGCTCAAGCCGGAAGCCGTTGGTGACGATGCTGTCCTTCACTGCGGCATCAAGCAGCTGCTGGTGAAAGAAGTTGAGCCGGCACAATGAGGTGCGGGGATTCTGCGGCAGGGCCTGAACCGGCGGCAGCTTGGGTTTTTCGACCACTGCCACCGGCGCCGGCGCCGGGGCTGGCTGGACGCCCGCCGCCGGACCGGGCTTCTTGCCGTTGGGAAGCGCCGGCTTGTCCGGCGAAGACAGCTTGATGATGCCCACGGCGACCACGGCGACAAAGACCAGGGCGGCGACACCGAAGCCGATCAGCGGCAGCATTTTTTTGGCGTTGCCGCCAGAAGCGGCGGATTTATCAAAGACGAATTCGCCTTTGAAGCGGACGCTGCCATCCTCCTGCACCTGGGCGCCAGGGACGGTTTTCGGCTTCGGCTCCGGAGTCGACGGGGGATGCATAGTCGAATTTTGGGTGGCACTGAGATCGACTTTGAAGGCAGTAGCCTGAGCTTCCTCCGGAGCCCGTGCCGCGGCGCCAGAAATGCTCTTCAAGTGTTGCGGCGAAGGCACTTTCGCCGTCAAGTAGGGATCCTCTGCCGGTTCGGCTTGCGGTAGCGGAGGCAGATCGACAGAGGTGCGCTCATGTTGACTCTGCGCCGGGGCTGGAGTAGGAGCTTGTCCACCCAGTTTATGCGCGTAGACCTGAGGCGTCACTTTGCTGGTCGCATAGACATCGGCATCTGCAGCGGACGGCGCCGAGGGTGGCGGGGGGAGACTGGCGGGAGCCTGCAGCGGCGCCCCCTCGAGATTTTTCTTTCTCAGTCCGCCGCCCATCGCCGCCAGACCCGGAATGGGGGCCAGCTGATCCGCTGGCACCTGCAAAGACGGCGCGGTGAGAGGCGAAGGAGCTTTTAAAGCCGGGGGCGTCAGGCTCGGACTGCCAGGCGCCTTCAAGGCTGGAGGAGGCGTGTTCGTTGCCGGCATTGTCAGGCTCGGACTACTAGGCGCCTTCAAGGCTGGAGGAGGTGGTGGTATCGACAAAGCCGGCGCCTTGAGTTCCGGCGGCGGCAAACTGGCTGGAGCAGGGGGTGGCGGCGGGGTATTGGCGGGAAGCGATTCCGGTGGCAGGGCCGAGGAGGTTTCGACGCGAGGGCGAAGGCCTGCTTTCAATGAGAAGCCGGTTTTGGCGGGAATGGCGGCCATCGCCCGCACCTTGACTTCCAGCTCGCTTGCCGGCAAAGGAAGAATCTGTTCCTGGTCAAAGGGCGAAATGGTGCGCAGAGCTTTTTCTATCTGCTCCGGGGTCAGCGAGGTCTCGGTTTCGAGACGAATCTTGAGCTGCTCCATGGAAGACTCCTGTGATCCTGTAACACCCTCAGTATAGACTCATCCTTGGCGGAGTGCGAGATTCGAAAAAAATTTCCCGGCATTTCTGTCGGGATCTTTGGCGGATTTCAGAGTTTGCCGATAAAAATCGCTGCGTAATGACGGGACTAGCCGCCTTTAAGACTGATCTGCCGCTTCGCTACCGCAATCTCGCCAGACCGCCGCGTCATCACCGCATCATTCGTGGCGAACACAGGTATATTGCCGGCCGAAACTTTCAGGAGAACCATCATGTTGGATAAGATGCTCAAGCGCATACTCACAGCCCGGGTCTATGACCTGGCGATCGAAACCCCCTTGCAGACCGCTCCGCTGATTAGCCGCCGCCTCGGCAATGAAGTGCTGGTGAAACGCGAGGACATGCAGCCGGTCTTCTCATTCAAGCTCCGCGGTGCCGCCAACAAGATGCGCTGCCTCAGCCCCGAGGCCCTCGCCCGCGGCGTCATCTGCGCCAGCGCCGGCAATCACGCCCAGGGCGTTGCCCTCTCGGCCCGCCATCTCAAGGTCCGTTCCGTCATCGTCATGCCCACCACCACCCCCGAAATCAAAGTCAACTCGGTCCGCAACCACGGCGCCGAAGTGGTCCTTTTCGGCGACACCTTCGACCAGGCCTGCACCCATGCGCTGCAGCTCCAGAAAGAGCACGGCCTGACCTTCATCCACCCCTATGATGACTTCGACGTCATCGCCGGGCAAGGTACCATCGGCATGGAGATCATGCGCCAGACCGGCCCGGTCGACGCCATCTACCTGCCGGTCGGCGGCGGCGGCCTCGCCGCCGGTGTCGCCGCTTATTGGAAAGCCCTGCACCCCGAAACCAAAATCATCGCCGTCGAAGCCGAAGACAGTGCCTGCTTCAAGGCCGCCTTCGACAAGGGCGAACGGGTGAAACTCCCCGAAGTCGGCATCTTCGCCGACGGCGTCGCGGTTGCCCTCGTCGGTGAACACACCTGGGAGATCCTGCGCCACACAGTCGACGAATGCATCACCGTCAGCACCGACGAAATCTGCGCCTCGATCAAGGACATGTTCGAAGATCTCCGCCTGATCTCCGAACCCGCCGGCGCCGTGTCGCTCGCCGGTCTGAAGAAACACGCCGCCGCCAAAGGCTGGACCGGCAAAAAACTGGTCTGCATCTCCTCCGGTGCCAACGTCAGCTTCGGCCGACTCCGCCACATCTCCGAGCGAACCGAGCTCGGCGCCCACCGCGAAGGTCTTTTCGCCGTCACCATCCCTGAACGCCCGGGCAGCTTCCTCGCCTTCTGCAATCAACTCGGCGGCTGCAATATCACCGAATTCAACTACCGCATGAACACGCAGACCGCAGCCCACCTCTTTGTCGGCATCGAGCTGAAACGCGGCCCGGAGGAGCGCCACGAGCTGCTCAAGCGTCTCGAAAGCCTCGGCGGCCCAGTGCTTGATCTGACCGATAACGAGATGGCCAAGCTGCACATCCGCTACATGGTCGGCGGCCACTGCTCCGACACCCGCGACGAACGCCTCTTCCGGGTCGAATTCCCCGAGCGCCCCGGTGCCCTCCACAAATTCATCAGCCGACTCGGCGACCAGTGGAACATCTCGATCTTCCACTACCGCAACCACGCCGCCGCCTTTGGCCGCGTCCTCCTCGGCATCCAATGCCCGGATCACCGCCTGGCCGATCTCAAGGCCTGCCTCGATGAAGTCGGCTATCCCTGGCACGACGAGAGCGGCAATCCCGCCTACGACATCTTCCTGAGCTGAAAACAAGGATTGAAAGAGTTTGAGCTGAGACTCAATGACTCGCAGCTCCAACTTTAAACCTTAAACTTTAAACCTTAAACGTTCCATGCCCGAGTCCCCTCCCCCATCATCGGCCTCGCCGGTTCAGGTGCTCCGCGAGATCCGTCGCGGCGCGGGATGGCGAGTTTTTCTCGGGCGCGACATCGGCGGCGCCACCTGGGAGATCGAGGAAGTCGCCAGCAGCCCCGCTGCCGACGCCCATGCCCAGCTGCTGAAAGAACTGGCGCAGCAGCCTCCCGCCGGCATCCCCTGGCGCTTGCCGCAACGCATCTTCCTCGATCACGCCTGCTGGCAGTTCTGGCGTCCTTGCGTCGACGCCACGCCCCTGTGCGAGCTCCTCGCCCGCCCTCCCCTGCCCAGCCCCGAGATTTCGACCCGCTTCCTCATCGCCCTAGAGGAACTGGCTGCCGCCAGCAGCAAGCTGAACACGCCAGCCGCCGCCGCCCTGCTGCCCAACCTCCTGCTCGTCCATGACGGCAGTCTGATGCTCGACGCCCCGCGCTGCGGCGGCTGGATTGATCCGCAAAAACTGACCGAGGAGCTCTGGCCCTACCTCCC
>CAMCSH010000045.1 GCA_945877655.1 Lentisphaera araneosa HTCC2155
TTGAAGATCAGCCAGATCAGGCTGCCAGTGAGAATGCCGGCGGCAGCAGTCTGGAAGAGGCAGAGGACAATGGCGACTCGCCAGTGGTCGCCGATACGGCCGCGGTGAGTTTCCTCGGTGAGAGAGAAGCAGCTGACGGCGATGTGCAGGGGGAGGAAGAAAATCATCGCCTTGGCGCCGTTTTTCAGGGCTTCGTCGCTGACCAATTGAACCAGGATTTCTCCGGCCGGGCCGCTTTGAATGAGGACGAGCAGCTTCTGCAGGATCGGGCCAGTGATCAGGCCACCGAGAATCTGGCCGCTGGCCTCTCCGAGCCCGAAACGGCCGGTGATCCGGCCGCAAATGAAGGCGGATAGGATCACCAAGCTGACAAAAACCATCAGGGTGGGCGCGGCGTGAATGTCGTTTGCGACGGCTAGCAAGGAATGCATCTCGTGCCCTCTAGGCTGGGGGGAAATTGTGACGCGAACGCTAGCGGCAGGAGCGAGCTTTGCAAGGGCCGGGAGCGCTAGCGTCAGTCCCACTCGGCAAAACGCGAAGTCTCACTGATCCTAAAAACCGCAGTTGAAAGGTTCAAAGGTTGAAAGGTTGAAAGGATTAGCTGCAACAGCAACAACTAACGACAATGACCAAAGGTTCTGCAGTCATCTGCGCCAACCTTGAGCGATGCCCTTAGATGCGTCTCTTATTGCTGTTGTTCATGTGCTTGCGTTTCAACCTTTCAACCTTTCAACCTTTCAACCCGGTTCCATTCCTCTGCTGCAGTTTTTAGGCTAACTCCTTGTCGTTTCTAAAAGATCAGGGCAAGCCGCCCTTCCTGCGGATGTACCATTCGGTGCCTAGCAGGCCGAGGCCGAGGAGGTAGAAGAACCAGTTGTCCCAAAGCGATTTAAGGCGTTTGACACTGCGGGTGCTGCGCTGCGCTGGAGCTTGCAGATAGCGGTCGAGAAGGGCGCTGAAATCGCCGGGAGTGATGACCGAGCCGCCGCTGCTGCGGGCCAAGGCCTCGGCCGCTTCGGAGTCGGCCAGGGGTTGGTCGATTTCGGCGCGGGGACGCCGGACTTGCAGGCGTTGTTCATTGGAGTGAATCAGCTTGCCGTCGACCATGGCCTCGGCGACCAGGCTCCAAGTGCCTTCCTGAGGGCTGAAGCTGGCTTTGGCGCTGTCGCCGTCGGCACTGAGGCTGAGGCTGCCATTGGAGGGCGGCGATTCGAGGCGTCGCCAAAGGACTTTGGCGTCCTTCGGCGCCTGGCTGCCGGCGTTGCTTTCCAGGGATGAGCGGAGCGAGACCTTTTCACCCAGTTCGATGCGGCTGCGGTCTAGCTCGAGGGAGAGCTGGCCATCGAGCAGGTCTTCGCGGAAGGCAAGGTGGCAGACGCTGCGGCGCCACAAGGGGTCGTGGATGCCGCTGCGCGACACCGCATCCATAGCCAGTGGCCAGGTCAAGGGTCCGGCGAGAATGACGAGGCGGCCCTTGCCGAGGTTGTCGGCGACGAGGACGCTGTGGCCATCGATTTCGAGGAGGCTTTTGGCGCCGGGGGCGAGTTTGAGGGGGATGATGCGGCGGCTCTGGTTTTGCCGGGCCTTCCAGCTCAGCGGGTCGGCCTGGGCGAGGCGGGCGAGAGGAGCGCTGATGAAGTGGCTGGCGCCTTGGCCGGCGGGGCTCATCGGCGAGCTGACCTCGATGGCGGCGCCTTCGACGCTGGCGGGGGCGCCGGGGATCTGCGCTAGGAGCGGCGCGCTGCGCGGCCCAAGCACCAGCATCAGGCCGGCGCGGCGGTTTTGCGGCAGCTTCAGCAAAGCATCGAGAACCGCCGTGGGCACCAGCTCGGGATCGGGATCAACGAGAATGGCGGCGTCGAGCGGACCCGAGGCGAGGGCGAGGACTTCTTTTTGTCCCTCGGCACTGCGGCAGGCATAGGGCGAGGGGACGATGCACTCGAAGGCGTCGCAAGCTTCAAGGGCGCGGCGGATGAACTTGAATTCCGGCGACGGCGAAGTGGCGAGGAGAAGGATCTTCAGGCCGCCGCCGCGGACCCGGAAAAAGGTATCGGCCTGGTTGTTGACGCTGCTCAATTCCTGCGGTCCGGGATTGATCACGGCGCTGAGGGAATGGAAGCCGGGGCCGAGGTCCTTGCCCGGCACTTCGAGGTGGACCAGGGCGCTGTCGATGGAGCGTTTGCTGAGCAGTTCGCGGGTTGCGACTTCGCGGCCATCGCAAAGGATGCGCAGGGTGACCGGGCGATCCTTCATGCCGCGCAGGCTGTAGCTGACGCTGATGGCGAGGGGGTCGTCTTTTTGCACCACGGAGGGAGCTTCGATCTCGATCACTGCGGCGTCTTCGAGACCTTCGCCGTAATCGTTGCGGCCGAGGAGCACGGTGTGGACCGGGATTTTGCGTCCGGCGCAAGCAGCGGCGGCGCGCGACAGGGTGGCGCCGGTGTTGGAGGCGGCGTCGCCGAGATGGATGACGCCGGCATTGCGTCGCAGGCTGGGCGAGGCGGCGGCTTCGAGCAGGGCGTTGCCGAGGGCGGTGGCGCCGTCGGCCACCGGGGTTCCAACGGCGGCGGGACTGGCGGCGAAGTCGAGCTCGACCAGTTCGTATCGGTCGCGCAGGGCCGTCAGACGTTCGGCGTTGTCCTTGAGGAGCTTGGCGGCGACGGTGTCGCGGCTTTTCCGCTCGGGCATGTCGCGCAGTTGCATCGAGGCGGAGCGGTCGCGCAGGAGGTAGAGCAGATCTTTTTCGGTCAATTGCTCCGAGCGGTCGAGCGAGGGGCGGAGGAGGAGGAGGGCGGCGACGCAAATCCAGCCGAGGCGGAAGGGGAGGGCGGCGCGGGCGGCTGCGGGTTTCGGCGAGCGCCAGGTGGAGACGAGGCATTGGACGATGCAGAGCAGCGCCAGGGCGGCGATCAGGGGCCAGGGGAGGAGGGGGTCAAACACGGGCATGGCGGAGGCTCCGGTCGGCGACAAAGATTTCGGCGAGGCCGAGGACAAGCAGGAGGATGCCGAAGATCATCGCTGGTAGCTCCGGCGGCAGGCCGAGGGCGTCGAGGCGCGATTGCGCCGGCTTGTCACCGCCGGGCAGCTTGTCGGCGAGGGGAGGGGCGTAGTGAGCCGGATTGCGCTCCAGGACGCAGGCGAAAAGCGGCATTTGCGACCAGTCGCTGGTGTAGAAACCGGGCAGGGCTGTGGCACTGGCGAGACGGCCGCTCGGCACTTCCTGCGCCTCTTCGATGCTGCTGTCGGGTCCGCGCACCTTGCAGGCGGGAGCGCCGGCGAGGAGAACGCCTTCGCCGCAGCGGTGCCAGGCGTCGCGGTGTTCCGCCGGCGCCGCCTCGGCGAAGATGGCGACCAGCAGCGGACCGAGGAAGTCGCAGCCGAGCAGAGTCTCGCCACGGGGCATCGAGGCGTCGAGACCGACGAACCAGGCGTCGCGGCCGCAACGGGCGACAAGCGCTCCGGCGGGGGTGGAGACGAGGGCGCGGCCGCTGCCTTTGACCAACAGGCAGCCAGGGAAGCGGCCCTCGTTGAATTCGCGGCGGAATTGCTGGCGCAGGCTGCGGCCGCGTTCCCAGGATTCGTCGATGCTGATCGCCAAGGAATCCGCCGCGGCTACCGGCGTTTCGCCCAGGAGCGGGCTGATGCGGTCGAGATGTCCTGCCGCCGAGGCATCGGGCCAGATCAGGAGCTGGCCGCCGCCATGGGTGAAGGAGGCGAGGCGTTCGAGGGCGCTTGAGCTGAGATCGAGACTGCCGCAGAGGATCACCGATCCCTTCGGCTTCAGGCCTTGCTCGAGCGATTCGTAGGAACGTCGCTGTAGCTGCCAGCCGCGCGACATCGCTCCGGCCGGACTCAGAGCCGCGGTCAGCAGCGCGCTGTTGTCGAGATCTTTGCCGACCACATCGGTGAGGACAAGCAGCTCGACCGGCTCTGCCGCCACCAAGGCCAGGGGCCAGACGTCGTCCGATCCAAGCAGGTCGCCGGCTTCCAGGACGATCTCGAGACGGCGCGCGGCGGCGCGACTGGGGGTGACGATGAAGACCGCATCGGGTGCGTCCTTGGTGACGGTGATGCTGTCGATCTGTTGGCCGTCTTCGCGCAGCATCACCCGCAGTCCACCGGGCGGCAGGTCGCCGGCGATGCGGGCGGCGATTTCGCAGGGGATGTCGGCGAGCATGTCGGGATTGCGACGGATCTTGACACCTGCGACGCCGGCATTGCCGCGGCGTTCCGGCAGTTTGAGCCATTCGAGAATGAGCCCGGCCGGCACTTGCAGCGACGCGGCGCCGGCGGGCCAGGCGCCGGGGTTGAGGTCGCTGATCACGACCAACCGTTTCGGCAGCTTGCTGTCGAGGCTGGCGAGCGCGGTGGCGGCGCGTCGGCTGAGGCTGCTGAGGTCGATGGTCCGGGCTTCCGGCAGCATCGATTTGACCCGGTCCTGAGCCCCTTGGATCATCGGGGTGAAGCTGCAGTCTTCGTTGGCATCGATCACCGCGACTTGGGAGCCAGCGGGGAGGCCCGCCAGGAGGGCGGCGGCTTTTTGCCGGGCGATTTCGATTTGAGGCGTGCCGTTGACCGGCTGGGCCGAGTAGAAGGAGTTGTCGATGACGATGGCGAGCGCCGTTGCCTGGCCGGATCCCTGGGTGTTGAGCTTGGGGCGGGCGAGGAGGAGCGCGAGGCAGAGGATGGTGGCGATGCGGATGAGAAGCAGCAGAATCTGGTCCATGCGCCGACTGCGCGAGCTGGTCGCCGCGGCCCGGCGGAGGAACTCGAAGGTCGGCAGGGTCATCGGCTTGGGTTTTTCACGGCGCAGGAGGTGAAGGAGCAGCGGCAACACCGCGCCCAATCCTCCGAGCAGCATCATGAGGTTGGCAAATCCCAAGTCGTTCTCCCGCTTTTTGCGGCACCCGCGAAGCTAGCGCCGCCGGGCCGCCGCGCTACGGCTGCCGCCCGATTTCAGGATGACTTTGAAGCTCGGGCTCATTCGTAGGGAAGCTCAGCCATTTCTTTCGCCAAGGCCGCGAGTTCTGGCGCCAAGGGATCGCCATTCTGAAGTGAAACCTTGATAGAGCTCAATCCTGCTCTTCGCGGCTGCCTTCGAGCTTGCCGATGAGGTCGACGAAGGCGTCTTCGAGGCGGCGTTCCTCGCGGCGGAATTCGACCACTTGATGGCCTTCGTTGAGCATGCGGCGGAGGGTGTCGCTGATCAGGCTGACGTCGCCTTCTTCGATGGCGAGGCGGACGCCGCGGCTGTGGGTTTCGATCAGTTCGATGCCGGGGTTGAGGGTGGCCCAGGTGGCGAGGTCTTCCGGCGGGGTCGAGGTTTCTACGTTGTAGATCAGCTTGGCGTGGGTGCCGCGTTTGAGCGAGTCGGCGCTGCCGTGGTGGATCACCTTGCCGGCATCGATGAAGAGCATGTCCGAGCACATCTCGGCGAGCTCGGTGAGGATGTGCGAGGAGATCAGCAGGGTCTTGCCTTCCTGGCCGAGGATGCGGATCAGGTTTTTCAGCTCGATCCGGGCCTTGGGGTCAAGGCCGGCGGCGGGTTCGTCGAGGAGGAGGATCTCGGGGTCGTGCAAGAGAGCGCGGGCGAGGCAGAGGCGCTGGCCCTGGCCTTTCGACAGCTTGTCGATGGAGCGTTCCTGCAGCTCGACCAGGCCGGTGAAGGAGAGGACTTCGGCGACGCGGTTGCGGCGTTCCTGGCCTTTGAAGTCGAAGGCGCGGGCGAAGAAGTCGAGATACTCCCAGATGGTGAGGAATTCGTAGCGGCCGAAGTCATCGGGGACCCAGCCGATGCGGGCGCGGACGGCGTTGGGATCGGCGATGGCGTCGATGCCGCAGATCCGGATCTCGCCGGCATCGGGCTGTTCGAGGGTGGCGAGCATGCGCATGGTGGTGGTCTTGCCGGCGCCGTTGGCGCCGATGAAGCCGGTGACGCTGCCGCGGCGGATGTCGAAGGAGACGTCCTTGACTGCCTGGACCTTGCCGAAAGTGCGTTTCAGATTGGTGACGGAGATGGCGATTTCGGGCTGGTTCATTGACGCACCTCCTGGGCTTCGCCGATGAGGAGGAGCGGCGTTGTTTTCCATTTGATCTGGGTGAAGACTTGCGGGGCGAGCTCGCCGTTGTCGCAGATGAGCATGAACGCCCCCTCTGTTTGAATCAGCGGGACATCAATGAACTCTCCCATAGCCTCAGCTAGGTCCGCCTTGCCTATCACTGGGATCAATTCGAGCTTGGCGCCGGAGGAACAAGGAGCACAGGACTTCCATGCACCTTTGTGGTAGACCAGGCCGCCTTTGATCGCCACTGGCAGGGAGTTGCGATAGCTGCCGTCAGCCAAGAGGTCGAGACTGGCGCGGCTTGAGCTGAGGCGGGTCAGGCTTTGCGATTGCCGCGAACGGCTGCGCAGGTGGTCGCCGAAAACCTGCTGGCCATCGCTGTGGTATTCCAACGAGAAGTCGCCGCGGCCGCTGGTTTCCGGAACCTGCTTGAACAGCGACGAGCTCGGCATCGTGCCGCTGCGGTTCGGCATCAAGCCGGTGACTGAGGTGTTCACCTGGCGCACCAGCATTCGCTGCTGCTGCGAATCGAGATAGGCGATGGCGCTGGAGCGGCCGGAGCCGCCGACGCCGTCCATCAGCAAGATGTAAAGACCGAGAAGAACGCTGGCGATCAGGGAAATCACCGGGGTGGTGATGAAGAGGAGGTGGCGGCGTCCATCCTTGGCCCAGACTAGCAGGTTGAGAGGGCCGACGGCGATGGCGAAGAGGGTGAGAATGAGGCAGGGGAAAAACAGCGAGGCCGCGGGCACAGCGAGGATATTTTGCTGCTTCGTCAAGGTGTTGGTGATAAATTCATTGACGCGATCGGCCTGAGGCGAAGCGGCGTCATCGGGGAGGGCCCCGGCAGCGAGGAAGCTGATCCGGCCGAGACCGCGGCCGCTGCCCGGGGTGAACTCCTGCTGGATCTTGGCATCGTGCGGCGGCAGGAAGCCGAGGTGACCACCGGCGAAGACCCAGTCGCGCAGCGCCTGTTGACGGTCGGACGGCAGGCTGAGCCACTCCGACGAGGTGAGCGCGGCTTTGCGGAAGCCGCAGAGCGCCCGCCAGTCACTCGGCCAGGACCGCGGCTCGAGTTCGAGGCAGACGTCATTCGATGACGATGAGGTCAGGGATTTTTTGCTGCGAAAGCTGATCGAGGTGTCGCCGGAAGCGAGGACGGAGATGCCCGAACTCGAGCCGTAGCCGTAGCTGCCGGAGTAAAAATTGCCTTGCTGGCCGCCGGAGCTGATGCCGGGGCCGCGCAGGGACCAGGCGAGGTTTCGGCCTTCGATGTTGTTGTTGATCGGCAGGTCGAGAATGACGCTGGTGCCAGCCGCCACGGGGATGTCGCGGCTCTCATGGGTTTTGCTGGCGTCGCCGAGGGTGAGAGCGAGCTTCCAGGTGCCGTCGCGATCGGAGCCGTTGTGGATCTCGCAACGGGCGACGGCGCAGCCGAGGCTGTGCTCCGCCTCCCCGGCGTCGATGCGGCTGACCGTCACCTCGATGCGGCTGGCGCTGTCGCAGGGGACCCGGTCGGACTTCGGCTGTTCAGCGGCGGCGGTGATGGCGAGCGAAAGAAAGGTGAAGAGGCTGCAGAATCGCACGTTGGAGCTCCAGCTTGAGGTTTGACGATCGAAGTAAAACCAAGATAGGTGTGGAAGGGTGACAATTGCAAGAGCCCCCCTTCATAAATTCTTTTCCATGGTGTAGATTGCCGCTGAGTAATCATCCTCACAATCAGGTGACTTGCATGTTTCACAATGACGCCCGATCCATCAAACAGCGCGACTGGGAGCAATTCCGTCCGGCTCCTGTGCCCTCGGCTCAGGTCTATGAACGCGACGGCGACGTCGATGCCAGCCGCTTCACCCTGCGGAGTAGCGACGACGAGTTCATGGTGATCTCGGTGGAGGAGAAATTCATCTGGGATCTCCTCGACGGCCAGCGCGACGCCCAGGATTTGGCGATGATCTACTTGGAGAAGCGCGGACGCATCGCGCTGGGGATGATCAAGCAGTTCATCACTCGCCTCGAAGAGAACGGCTTCCTCTTGAGTTCTCCCGCGCGAAAGCCAGCGTCGGCCTCCATGTTCCTCAGCATCCCGGGCGGTCGCCTCCTTGCCGAATTCCTGTCCCTGCCTCTGCGGATCCTCCATCCGGTGGTTCTTGCGCTCCTCAGCCTTCCTGCGGCTTATGGCTTCCTGCGCTTAATCGAGAGCTTTGGCGAAGCCGGCACCGCAGGCCAGCTCCTGGTTGTCGACCGGCATCTCTCGGGCCTGTTGCTTTTGGTGTTCCTCCTCAGTTTCCCAGTCTCTTCGCTCCTGCGCGTGCTGAGCAAGGTGGCCATCCTGAAGAGCTTTAAACTGCCGGTCCAGGACATTGGCATCTCCCTTCATGCCATTCCCGGCTTCCACGCTCGGCTCCCGTCGGTCAGCGCCCTGTCGCCATCACGTCGCCTCTTGGTCAAGCTCAGTGGCGTCTGGTTGCTGGCGATCCTCTGCGGTCTGAGCTGGGCCTTGACCGCCCACCCCGCGGTCCTCGCCAATCTGGCGTCGCTCGACACCAAGATCGTAGCCTCTCTGTCCCGCCACATCGGCACGGTGCTCCTCATCGTCCTGCTCTACCAGTCCTGCCCCTTCCTCAACAATGACATCTACCGCGGCGTCATCGACCATTTCCGCGAACCATTCCTCCGTCGCGCCTCCTTCAAGTTCATCGGCCGCCATCTCCGCTCCTTCTTTGGCAGCAACGCCGCCTCCGGCGGTGACTCCTTCCTCTACGTCTCCTACAACATCGTCAGCCTGACCTGGGCCGCCGGCGCCGCCTTCCTTCTCCTTACCCTGGCGACGCAAAATCCTGATATCCCCAACCTCGCCCTCGACAACATCCGCCATTCCGTGCTGGGCAATGAATCCGAAATCAGCGCCACCAACAATGCCGACGGCAATAAGCGCTTGGCTCTCTATTTCAGCCTCGCCATGCTCCCCTGCGTGCTCATCGGCCTCTATGTCATCTTCCGCATCCTCAGCTCCTTGCACAACTTCATCGAGCAGTCCCGGTTTGGTCACAATGAATTCTACGGCAAGATCATCGGCGTCGCCGGCTTCTTGGCGATCTTCCTCTTCCAATTGATTCAGAGGGGCGACTCGGTTCCTCTCTGCGTTCTCACCGCGCTGTTCGCCGCCTGGGTCGGCATGCGCCTCTTGCGCAGCGCCGGTTCCGGCACTCAGCCAGGCCGCTGCGGTCTCATCGCCATCGTCATCAGCCTGAGCCTGGCCATTCTCTATGTCCTGCCTCTGGAGTTCAACCGCCAGATCGCGGTGATCAGCGGACTGGCTCTCGCCGCCATCTGTCTTTTCTGCCGCTGCCCCTTCTTGATGGCGGCAGGTGCTTTCATCTTCTGCGCCCAAGCCATGCACGCCGTTCCCGGCTTAGGCATCCTCGGCGCAGCCGGCATGCTCTTTGGCATCGCCAGCTTACGCCGCGCCTACCGCCGCGACTTCGAGCTCGCCGCCTACCCCATCCGCCTCGATCACACCGAAGAGGGTGCCTTGCGCGATTCCTACGCTTATCTCGCAAAATCCCTCGTCGGCCAATATGAGAGCGACTTCGGCGTTCAGGCCTTGAATCGCTTCCGCGCCAAGATGGAAGCTCAGTGCGGCTCCGGACTGGATGCCCTCTCCGAGGAAAAGGACCTGCAGCGACTTGGTCAGGAAGTCAAGCTCAAGGTTGAATCCCTGTTCAGCCTGCTGCGCTTCAACGCTGGCCACACTTACAGCCGAGCCCTCGCCCAGGCGATCAACGACCGGATTCCCTGGCAGATCCGCCAGATCCTCGAAAAGCACATCGGAAACATCGGCGGCGCCACCACGCATCAGATCGCCAATCTCTCGCCTGATCAACGCCGATCCCTCGTCTCCAGCACCCTGCTCTTTGCCGAAGCCTCTGCCAACCAGATCGCCTTCCTCGATGCCTGCTTCAGCCCGGTGTCGCTCAAAACTGGTGACGACATCATCCGCCAGGGAGATCAAGGCGACCGCCTCTTCGTCATCGCCTCCGGTCACGCACAGGTGACGGTTGAAGACGGCGCCGGCCATGCCCATATCCTCGCCACCCTTGGCCCCGGTGACTTCTTCGGCGAAACCGCCCTCCTCACAGCCGCGCCGCGCATGGCCACCATCAGCGCATTGGAGCCGATGGAGCTGCTCTCCCTCCGGACCCAGGATTTCGACACCTTCCTCGCCAGCCACCCAGGTCATCGGGAGCGCTTGGTCGCCGCCATCGAGATGCTTCGCCTCGTCCGCTCGGTGCCGCTATTCCAGGAACTCGAAAACTCATCGATCTCGCAGATGGTCCGCTCGATGAAAGCCCTCGATGTGCCCGCCGGTAGCGACATCATCACTCAGGGCGAAACTGAGGCCAAGACCTTCTACATCATCTACTCCGGCAAGGTGGAAATCATCCACCGCAACGACGACGGCAGTGAAGTCAAAGTGGTCGAGCTCGGCAAGGGCGAATACTTCGGCGAAATCGCCCTCTTGCGCACCATTGCGCGCACCGCCACAGTCCGCAGCCTTGGCGAATGCCGTGTCCTCGCTCTCGACAAGGAAACATTCCTCCGCGTCGTCGGCTCGCATGCCCTTCTTGAGCAGAACCTCGCCGCCACCGGCAAGCGCCGATTGATGGAACTGATGCACTGAAACCCAATCCCACGGAATCACGCCATGATCCTCCGACTTCTCACCGCCAGCCTCATCTTCGCTTCCCTCAACTCCTGCAATTCGGTCGCCTTCACCGGTCGCAAGCAATTTGCAGCCTTTAATGACGGCGATCTCGCCAACGAGGCTGCCCAGAGCTACAAGCAGGTTCTCGCCAGCTCCAAGCTGTCGAAAAACCAAGTCGAGCTGGCACGTCTGCATCGCGTCGGCAAACGCATCGCCGCCTCCGTCGACACCTACTGCAAAGCCAACAAGATCGACATGAAGTTCGATTGGGAATTCAATCTCATCGAGGACACTCAGGTCAACGCCTGGTGTATGCCCGGCGGCAAGATCGCCTTCTACACCGGCATCTTGCCGCTCACCCAGGACGACGCCGGCATGGCAGTGGTCATGGGCCATGAAGTCGCCCACGCCCTCGCCCGCCACGGCAACGAGCGCGCCAGCCAGTCGACCGCCGCCCAAGGATTGTTGCAAGTCGCCGAGCTCTATGCCGAGCACAGGGGAGGATTCGGCACCAAGGCCGCCGTCGAAGGCGCCAAGATCGCGACGCCCTTGCTGCTGCTCAAATACAGCCGCAAACAAGAATCTGAAGCCGACGAAATCGGCATCATCCTGATGGCCGAAGCCGGCTACGATCCTCGCGCCTCGGTTCCTTTCTGGCGTCGCATGGCGGCCGTCGGCGGCCAAAAGCCACCGGAACTTCTCTCCACTCACCCCTCGGATGAAACTCGCATCCAGGATCTGGAAAAGCTCATGCCCGAGGCCCTGAAGCATTATAAGCCCGGCACCACCGCCCTCAAGTTCAGCGACCAACCGGTCGCTGCAGGCTCCCTCGGCGCCTTCACTTACTCCTGCGCCTGCTGCAAGCACTGAGTCCGCATCAGCGGTAGAAGTGCTTCCCGTCGAGCTTGCCGTTTTTGACCAGTGGTACTTGCTCCATCTCTTTGTCGTTCGGGCAGCAAAAACCCCGGTGTCGCCACCGGGGTTTATGTGCGGGTTTATTTGACGAAGTATTTCGGATCGAGCTTGCCGTTTTTGACTAGGGGGGCCAACTCCATTTCGGCATCGCCGAGCCAGTATTTGCTGACCTCTTCAAGCTTCGGCGGGGTCGGGACGCAGACGACGCGGAAGCCGACGGCGATGAAGTCCTTCTCGGTGAACCACCAGGGCGACTTCGGGCCTTGAGGGTCAGTTTTTTTCAGCTCTTCGCTGGTGGGAAGACGGACCGAGGAACCGAGGTCGGCGATGTTCTGGACGAAGGAGCCGCCGCGGATGGCGTTGTCGTAGAGCTTGAGGGGCCACTCGGCTTCGATCAGGGGGTTGAGGCCGGTGTTGAGGGGCATCAGGTTGTAGGGGTCTTTGGCCGGGCCTTTCGCATAGAAGTCGGTGTCGTAGTGGTCGAGGGTCATTTCGGCAGCGTTGCCGATCATGTCGTAGAGGCCCCAGGCGTTGGGTTTCTTACTGCCGACATCGGCGTATTTCTCGCCGGCGTTTTCGGCGACGACGGCGTAGTCGGCAGCCTTGGCTTCGTCATCACCCCAGGGGTATTTGGTGGTGGTGCCGGCGCGGCAGGCATATTCCCATTCCGCTTCAGTGGGGAGGCGGTAGAACTTGCCGGTCTTGGCCGATAGCCACATGCAGAAAGCCTGGGCGCTGAGGCGGGGGATGCAGATGGCGGGGTGTTTGCCTTTGCCCATACCGAAGCTCATCTCGTGGTACGAGGGAGTGGGGCGGACGATCATGGCGGACAGCAAGTCGTTCTTGGTCTCGTCTTTCTTGGCCGCGGTGCGGGCCTGGGCGTCGCGTTCTTCGAGGAAGGTGTCGTAGAGCTCCCAGGTGACTTCGGTGCTGGCTATGAAGAAGGGCGAGATCTCGACTTCGCGGACTGGCTTGCTGTCGTCACTGGCCTCGCTGCCGCGCTTGAACTTGCCGGCGGGGATGGCGACCATGTCGAACTTCAGCTCGGTGTCTTTGATCGACTCGGTGAAGGTTTTGGCTTCCAGCGGCTTGGCGGTTTCGAAGCCGAGGTCTTTGTAGAGCTTGGCGCTGAAAATCCGGGGACGGGGCGGCTGTTTGTAAGCCAGCTTGCGCTCCCATTTGGCACCGGCGTCGATCCAGGCAATCAAGGCTTTGTGGTCGTCGGCGCTGAGCGCCGTGAAGCCAAGGGGCGGCATGCCCATTTTACCCTCTGGCAGCTTGAAGTCGGGAGCCGGACCACGCTCGCCACGCATGGCTTCCATCGCCGGGCTGCTGAAGGCGCAAATCAATGAGGCATTGCCATTTCCTGGAACCAGGGCGGTACCCTTGCTTTTTGCTCCGCCCTTGAGTGCCGCAGCACGAGTCGTCAGATCGAGATTGCCGGCCTTGGTGTAGTTGGGCATGCCGTCGGAACCGTTGTCATCGCAGTGGCATTTCAAGCAGTTGTACTCGAGTACGAGCAGTGCGCGGTCGGCGACCGGATCGGCTTTGGCCTCTTCAGCACGCAGGCCGAGCGAGGCCAGGAAGATGGAGGCGGTGGCGAGACGGATCATGTTATCACTCCTTATCGTTGGTGAGGGACGGAAACCCGGGGCTGGACCATTGCTGGCGGTCGCGCGGGTCTTCCTGAAAAATCAGACATTGACTGCCTGGGAAAGTTTCGAGAAGGCGGAGGCCTTGCTCGCGATTGAGGACGCTGAGGGTCATCGCCAAGGCATCGGCCTCGCGATTGTTGTCGGCGAGGACGAAGACGAGGCGGCGATTGGTCAGGCCCAGGCCGCTGCGGAGGTCGACGATATGCGAATAGCGCTGGCCGTCAATATCCACATGACGCACTGAGTCGCCCGAAGTGCCGACGGCGCACTTTTTAAAGACGCGGAAGGAGCGAGGTCTCGGGTCGGAGCTGCCTTCGATCTTGACCAGCCAGCCGGCATCGTCTGGCGGCGCTCCGAAGCTGATGTCGCCGCTGGCGTCGACGCAGGAGTGCGGCAGGCCGCGATCTTCGAGCAGTTTCAAAGCCACATCGGCGGCGTAACCGGGAGCGACGGCACCGAGGTCGAGTTTCATGTTGGGGACGAGCAGGCGGACTTTGTGATCAGGGAGGAGTTGCATCTTGCTCCAACCGCTGGCGGCGAGGGCGCGTTGGCGCATCTTTTCCGGCGGTTTGGCCTTGAATTCGCGGGCCATCCGCCAGCAACGCACCACCGGGCCGCAGGTGACGTCAAAAGCGCCGTCACTGCGCTTGGCCAGGTCCTGGCACCAGGCGAGCAGGTCGTAGAGCTCCGGCGACACTTGGAAAGCTTCTTTCTGGCCACCGGGGACGCAGGACGATTCCGACAGGCGGAAGAGCTCGCTGCTGTCGCGATAATCGCTCATCAGCGCCTCGAGTCTTGCAATCTCCGCAAAAGCCGCTTCGGCACCGGCCTTCGCCGCGGCTTCATTGGCGCTGTGAATGACGATGCGGAAGTCCGAACCCATGACGTGGCTGCGCTGGAAGTCGTAGGCCTTGAGAGGGGCGCTTGCGCAGGAAGTGAAGAGGAACGCGAGGACACAGCAGAGAAACAACTGGGACACAACTGAGACACAACTGGGGCGGAGGGCAAAGGCAGCCTGAACTTGTTTCGGCGTGCTGGTCTGGAGCTTCATGGGTGACTGGCCTTGGGATTTCGAGTGGACTTTGATCATAGGGGCTCCTGAAATCTATAAGCACCAGAAGTCATGAGATCGTTACAGTGTCCCGGGAAAAATCTTTCCGGAACGCTTACCAGTGGACCGGCTCGGCTTCGAGGCGAACTCCGAATTTGGCCAGGACATCATTGGCCACGGCATCGCGCACGGCGATGATGTCCTCCGCTGCGGCACCGCCGTGGTTGACCAGGCAGAGCGCTTGCCGTTCGAACATCCCGGCGGGACCGAGACGACGACCCTTCCATCCCGCCTGCTCGATCAACCAGCCGGCCGCCAGCTTGACCAGGCCATCGGCTTGGGGATAGGTCACCACGGCTGGGAAACGGGTTTTTAATTCAGCCGCGAATTCAGCCGGAACCAAGGGGTTTTTGAAGAAGGAACCGGCATTGCCGATCTGGGCTGGATCGGGCAGCTTGCTGCGGCGGATCGCCATCACCGCGGCCGCGATGTCGAGCGGGGAGGGCTTGGTGACACCAGAGGTTTCGAGTTGACGCGTGATGTCGCCGTAGCCGATGTTGGGACGGAAGCTCTTGGGGAGGCGGAAGATGACTTCGGTGATCATCAGGCGATCGGCCCATTGATGCTTGAAAATGCTGTCGCGGTAGGAGAATTGGCAGGCTTCGCGGGGGAAAACGCGAGGCTCGCCGCTGCGCAGATCGACAGCCCGGACTTGGTGGATCAGGTCCATCACTTCGACCCCGTAGGCGCCGATGTTCTGAATCGGCGAAGCTCCGACGGTGCCGGGAATCAAGGACAGGTTTTCGAGGCCGCTGAGAGCTTGCGCCAAGGTCCACTGGACAAAGTCGTGCCAGGTCTCGCCGCCGCCGCCGCGGACAAAGACGCCGTCATCGCCGGAGGAGAGGATTTCGCGACCCGGGATTTCGACCTTGAGGACCAGTGCTTCGATCCGTCGCGGCAGGACCAGATTGGAGCCGCCGCCGAGGATGCGCCAAGGAAGGGCCGCGAGTTCGGTGTTCTGGCGCCAGAGGGCCAGGGATTCCCCGAGGCCCGCGGCCGCGTCGATACGGGCAAAAAAGCTGGCCCGGCTCGGCAGTCCGAAGGTATTGCTGGCGCTGAGGTCGACATCGTTGGCAAGGGCGTTCATGGCGGATCCGGATAAATTTTGAGGCCGCTAAGCTAGCACCGGATCAACCTTTCACCCGCGATTGAGCAGATTCAGCACCGTCGGAACGCCGGGGAAATCGCGGAACTCGAAGCCAGCCTGGTGATAGCTCGGATGAGCAGCGAGGGCGGCGGCGACCGAGGGATCTTTGAGCAAAGTGCGTTCGACCCCGATGAGCAGGCCGGTCTCGGGTTCGCGGCTGAGTTGTTCGAGGCGGCGGAGAAGCGGCTGGGCGTGCCAGCGATGGAAGAGTTCGAGATGGCGGATTTTGCCTTCAAAGGCGAAGCTCAAGTCGGGGAAAATGATTTCGCCGTCGTGCATCTGCAGATGGCTGCCGGAGGTGATCTCCCAGGTCTTCGAGCGCTCCTTGAAGCTGGCATGAAAGACCTTGATTTCCTCGGGCACATGGGCGCCGAAGTGACGGTAGAAACCGACCAGTCCGTCGCGCTCGTCGATGAGCAGGGCGCCGGGCTTTTTGGCGTGGGTGATTTCGGCCCGCAGACGCCAGGAATGCAGATCGACCAAGGCGGGAAAGAAGGAGGCCAACTGCACGCCGTATTTCTGCGCCGAATCGAAGAGCGACGCGGGGCCGTCGACTTCCAGCAGCAGGTGGCCGGCGTCGGCGCCTTTGGGGCCGGCGGTGACCAGGGCCATGAGGCGGAAGAAGCGCAGGTATTTGAACAGGCGGCGGAGCTGCGCCGGCTCGGGTTCCATGATCTCGATCTGCAGACGTCCGGCGCTGAGCAGGAGGCCTTGCACAAGCGAAATGTTGTAGCGTTGCAGCAGGTGTTCTTCGGAGATGTCGTCGAGACTTTCGGCGACTTCATTCTCGGGTAGATCGCGATAGAGATCGCCCTGGAGGAATTCCTGTAAGTCGGGGTCGGTCGCGAGGACAGCGGCGCGCAATTCCTCTTCGGTTGCGGGCAGGCCGCCGCGATGCAGACGGGCGGCGGCGGCGAAGCAGCGGCTGCGCAGCTCCTCCAGCTCCTTGCTCGCATCTTTGCGGAAGGTGGTTCGTTGCAGCAGAATCCGGTCGAAGCCGCGGGCCACCAGAGGCGCCGGCGCGGCATTGCAGATCATCGCTGCTTCCTCTTCAAGCTCGCCGCGGCTGCGTCCGGCGCACGCGCGGTAGAGCAGGAGCAGCTGGCTGGCGCTGTCGAGCGCGGCGGCATCTTTGGGACTTAGGAACTGCGGCAGGACCCGGCCCTTCTGGCGCCGGACGCGGATCAGCTCCTTGGTAAGCATCGAATGGGGCCGATCAGAGACGCTTCTTGATGTCGGCGACAATCATCTGCGCCAGCTTGTCATCACCGAAGGCGCCGATCTGGAGTTCGAGCTGAGTGCTCTTGTCGTCGATCTTGCGGAGACGGACCGTGATCTTGGTGTCTTCCGCATTGTAGAATTCGAAGATGGCGACAAAGGCGTCGACATTTTTCTCTGCCAGCTTGAAGCTCAGGGATTTGATACTGTCTTCCACTGCTTCACGGCAGTCGGCCAGCTTGGAGGGCAGGACTTCTTTGATTTCGCCACGGGCGCTGGCCACCTGATTGTTGAAGCCTTCGCAGGAAGGCAGCATCGGCAAGGAAGCGCAGAGCAAGGCAAGGACAAGTGTGGGGCGACGCATGATGATCTCCGAATGATGTGTTTTGAGCGGGATCAACATACCGGAAAGAAAGTTATTGACAAGGAGATCAAACGAGTCAGTGACAATACAATCGCCGATCAATCACTTGCCGATGCAGTAGCGGCCGAAAATGGTGTCGAGAATGTCGGGGCGGATGGTTTCGCCGAGGATTTCCCCCAATGAATCGCAGGCGGAGCGGAGGTGGACGGCGAGGAGTTCCCAGCGGCGGCCTTCGAGTTCTCTCGGGCAGGCGGCGATGGCTAGGCCTGCGGCTTCCAACAGGGCGGAGTGGCGGCTGTTGAGTGCATATTCCGGCGCTTCGGCGTGCGGTTTTTCCCAGACTAAGGATTCCACCAGGTCGAAGAGCTCGGCGACGCCAAGGCCGTCGCGGGCGGAGATCAGGGCGCGGTGCGGTGTCAAGGCGAGGGCGGCGTCAGGAAGGACGGGGGAGGGGACTAGGTCGGACTTGTTGAGGACCAGGATGAGTGGACAGCTGGTGATCATTTGGCTGTCCGGCAACTGTCCGTCGAGAGGGCGGCTGAGATCGCAGAGCCAAAACACCAGTTGCGCCTCTCGCAAGGCGGCGCGGCTGCGCTCGATGCCGGTCTTTTCGACCAGACATTCGGTGTCGCGGATGCCGGCGGTGTCGACCAGGCGCAGCGGGATGCCGCGGATGTGGGCGCTTTCCTCGAGTGTGTCGCGGGTGGTGCCGGGGATGTCGGTGACGATGGCGCGGTCGCGGCCGAGGAGGAGGTTGAGGAAGCTCGATTTCCCGGCGTTGGGCGGGCCGCCGATGACGGTGCGGATGCCATCGCGCAGGATCTCGCCGTCGCGGCGGCTGGAGAGGAGCTTTTGCAGCTCGGTCGAGGCCTCGGCGAGGGCTCGGAACATCGAGTCGGGAGGGGTCCAGTCGAGATCTTCTTCGGTGAAGTCGAGGCGGACCTCGGTTTCCGCATGGAGGTCGCTGAGGCGGTCGCGGACGGCGCGGACGCGGCGCCCGAGGGAGCCGTCGAGCTGGCGTTCGGCGGCAGCGAGGGCCTGGTCGCTTTGGGCTCCGATGAGATCGGCGACGGCTTCCGCCTGAGTCAAATCGATGCGTCCATTGAGGAAGGCGCGGAGGGTGAATTCGCCCGGTTTTGCGGCGAGCGCGCCAGCACGCAGGCAGGATTGCAAGGTGGCTTTGGCGGAGAGGCCGCCGCCGTGGCATTGGAACTCGACGACATCTTCGCCGGTGTAGCTGCGGGGGCCGCAAAAGTAAACTGCCATCGCCTGGTCGCCGGTCTCACCGCTTTGCGGATTGCGCATCTTGCCGAGAATCATCCGCCGTTCATCGGCCGGGCCGAGGGATCGCGGTCCCTTCCAGGCGAGATTGGCGATTTCGAGGGCGCGCGGACCGCTGAGGCGGATGATGGCGACACCGCCGCCGACGGCGGTGGCGATGGCAGCGATGGTGCTGGCTTGGGGGGTGTTTTTCATGGCGGGGAACTTAACGCGGGAACCCGGGCTTGAAAGCTTGATGGGAAACTCCAATAGTGAAACCGCGGATGACGGTGAATACGCAGAGTCCCCGGAATAGTGACTTTGAACCACAGTTATCCCATAGCTCCGCCGTTCCGTGCTCAGACTCGATTTGAGTGAGCACAGAATTTTCCTGGCGATTTTCACGATTTCGGGGTTTTGAGCTGGGGCATTTTCTCGCGATTGGCTAGGTGCGTGGCGTTGGCGGGGCGCAGTAA
>CAMCSH010000046.1 GCA_945877655.1 Lentisphaera araneosa HTCC2155
GGCAGCCCCGACTTCATCAGCCCCGAACAAGCCCTCGGTTCTGCAGCAGTCGACTTCCGCGCCGACATGTATTCCCTCGGGGTCACTCTGCTCTATGTCCTCAGTGGCCGCCGCCCATTCAAGGGCGAAGCGATGGAAGTCGTGCGCAAGCATATCGACGAAGAGCTGCCGAAAATCACCGATCTCAATCCCGGTGTCAAAATCCACGAAGCTACCCAGGAGCTGATCGACCGGATGACGGCGAAACAACCTGGCGACCGCTTCGAGACTTGGGACGCGATGCTCAAGGCCGTCGATGACCTTTCGGAAATCTGGAACACCAACACGCTCCGCGGCCTGAAAATCGCCGAAATGGCTCAGCTCCAGCAGATGCAACGTGAATCCGCCCGCATGCCGGAATACGCTCCCTCGCGGGCTCAGACCAAGATCAAGGTGCAAGTCCTCAGCCACGGCAGAAAGGGATACCGCGGACGTCGTGGACGCAGGGCGCAGGACTCCGGAGGCAATGGCGCACTTGTGGTGCTACTCGTGGTCGCAGGCATCTTCATCACCGTGATCATCGTCCTCCTCACACAGTAAGGCAGCTTGTCAGCGAAGGCTCAATACTACCGCCTGAATCAGCCCGATCAGGCCGCCAAGTACGCCGCCGAGAATCGTGATCATCCGAAACTGCTCGCGCGAAAAACCGAGGACCATGTCCTCCAGCTCGGCGATGTCCATTGCATTGATCCGCTCTTCAACCCGGCGTCGGATGTCGAAACCCGCCGGCCCCAGGGCTTGACCCGCCGCCTCCGCCAGTCCGTCTTGCAATAGCGCGGCAGCACGGGGGATCAAGGGCTCGAGCAGCTGCGGAAGTTCGGCCAAAAGGCGATCGAGAAACTCGTCGCCGGAGCCACTTTCCAGGCGCTTACCAAGTTCCTGCCCCATTTGTTTCATGGCGTCGCCGACCAGCGGCGCCGCCTTGGTCTTTAAGGGTCCGGCAAACATCGCCGCCATCGGCCCGAAGTCAGCCAGAGCCCGGTCGATCAGTTTCGATGCCATCTCAGGCGCCAAGTCCGCAGCCGCCTTTTCAAAAAGATCAGGCGCAGCTTCCGCCAAGCGCTTCCGCAAGGCTTTTTTCATCTCCTCGCGACAAGCCGCATCAAGCAGATCGCCCGCCACTAAAGCCTGGCGCAGACGAGCCTCCAAGGAAGCCCGCAATTCAGGGGAATTCAAGGCCCTGCGAATCTCATCGCCGGATAGCAGCTTACCCTCAAAACTGGTGGCGATGTTGCGCGCGATGACGCCCCGACGCGCCGGAATCACCCCTGGTGTGAATGGCAGCCGAAACCCAAACAGATACACCGGTCGATAGGGACGAAAAAGCATCCGCAAGGCCAGCTCATTGGTGAAAGCCCCAATCGCCGCACCAACCGCCGGGAGCCAGATAAAATCCATGTTCATGATAAGGGTTTCACTTGTTAGAGGTTCTAAATTCTTAATTCTTAACTACCCTGATATTCCTTGGCGAGGCGGACATAATTGGCAGCGGATTTGACGATCATGTCGTGCTCTTCCGGCTTCAATGCCCGGGCCTTGCGTGCGGGGGAGCCGATGTAGAGGAAGCCGCTTTCCAAACGCATGCCGGGAGGAACCAGAGCGCCGCCGCCGACCATCACACGAGTCTCGACCACGGCGCCATCCATGACGATCGCGCCCATGCCGATGAAACACTCGTCGTGAAGGATGCAGCCATGCAGCATCGCCTTGTGCCCAACCGTGACGCGCGCCCCGATCAACAAGGGAAAGCCGTCCGGATGACGCTCCGAGCGACGGGTGACATGCAGAATGCTACCGTCCTGGATGTTGCTCTCGTCGCCGATGCGGATGTGATTGACGTCTCCCCTGGCCGCCACCAAGGGCCAGATGCTGGCGCGGGCACCGATCTTGACGTCGCCGCAGATCACCGCATCAGGATCGACATAGGCTCCTTCGGCCAGTTCGGGGAAGGTCTTGAGGTAGGGACGCAGGGACATAAAAACCTCGTTCAGGATTTGAAGATGGAGAGAAGTTTACCGCCCTTCAAGGCCTTGCGCAGCAGGGCCGGCGGCAAGGCGGAGGCGGTGTCGTGAATGGCGCAGAGCTGCTCCATCAATTCGCTCAATTCCAGCATACGCTTTTTCGCTCCGACAGCCTCCGGCGACTTCTCCTTTTCCGCCATTGCGACAAAGCCGCGGAGAGCTTTCAGAGTCGGCTCGATCTCGCGTTTGCGGCGCTCGCGCAAAACCTGCAGGAAGACTTCCCAAGGATCCTTGTCGGCGGTAAACAATTCCTTGCGACGCCCCAGCGCGTTTGCCGGCTTCACCAGACCCCAGTCGCGCAGCTCGCGCAGGCTGTTGCTGACATTGCTACGGGCGACACCGAGGGTGGCGGCAATGGTATCGGCATCAAGGGCTTCACTCCAGATCCACAGCAGCGCATGGATCTGCGCCACGGTTCGGTTGACCCCCCATTGCGGCCCCATTTCGCCCCAGTGCAGGATGTAGGCTTCCATCGACGGGGTCAGCGCCACTTTCAAACTGTCGTCGTCGCTCATGATTTTCTCCTGATGAGGCTGGTGTCAATCTGAATTTTCAGTAGCGACAGAAAAATGCAAGAACGAAAACACAAAGCGCCCCGGGATGCAGGGCGCTTTGCGAAACGATCCAGAGCTCAGTGGAAGTGGTGCCCGTAGAACTGGTTCACCGCTTCCGCGACGATCGCAGATTTGTAGCGGTTTTCCTTGCCGAAGCGCTCATCGAAGAAGGGAGTGAACTTCTCCAGGAAGAGCTTGCGGATCTCGGTCATGGTTTCCGAGTTGTAGGTGTGATTGATGAACTTCGGATGCGAGATGACGAAGAGCTGGTGCGGGATGTTGTGGCGGAAGGATTCCCCTTCGATAGTGAACTCCGACATGCCTCGGAAGAGGGCCTCGATCGCCTCCATCCGGTCCTTGCCGCGTCCGACGACCTTGGCGAACATCGGGTCGAAGGAGGTCAGGGTGTTGCCTGCGTGCAGATAGCCGTAGTGGCGGATGCGGTCGGTACGCTCGGGCGGGTTGTATTTGGTGATTTTCTTGCCGCCCATCGGTCCGTAGTTGGGGTCATACGGGTCGAGGTTGGTGATCCTGGCCTCGATGGCGTGGCCGCGGCATTCGACATCGTTCTGTGCCATTTCGACCGGCGCACCGAAGGCGTGCATGATCTGCGAACGCAGGAGGTCGACGCCGGTGATGGCGTTGGAGACCGGGTGTTCGACCTGGATACGGGTGTTCATCTCGAGGAAGTAGAGCTTCTGCGACTGTTCGTCGTAGATGCATTCGAGCGTAGAGACCGAGTCGAGACCGCAGAGCTGAGCCAGCTTGGGGGCGGCGGCGATCATCTTCTGCAGTTCGGCCGCGGCTGCGGGGTCGTGCTGACGCAGACCTTCGGGGGTGAGGGATTCTTCGATCTCTTTTTGCGACGAGCGCATCAGAGTGCACTCGCGACCGAAGAAGACCAGCTCGCGGAAGAGCTGAAGTTCGTAGTGGCGGGAGATCTCGATATTGAGCTCCATGACGAAGTGCGAACTCCAGCCGAGGGTGCGGGAGATCTCCTGCACGGCGGCGAATTTACCGGGGAGATCGGCGGCGCCTTGGAAGATGATCTGACCGCGGCCACCGCCGCCCGAGACGTTCTTCAGGCGGAAACGGCGGTCGGTGAGCTCAGGACTGTCGCTGATCATCTTCTTGTGTGCGGCGACCGCATCTTCAAGCGTCTTGATGTCGCCGATACCCGGGACGCATTGCAGACCGGACTTGGTGGCGAGGTCGCGAGCCGAGTCTTTCGGGCCCATCAGGGCCTGGGTGTTGTGATTCGGGCCGATCCAGATGAAGCCTTCTTCGACCACTTGGCGGGCGAATTCGGCATCTTCCGACAGCATGCCGTAACCGGGGTGGACGCCGATGCGGAAGTTGTCTTTGCCGAAGAGGCGTTCGGCGTGTTTGCGGATGTTGCCGAAGGCGGTGAAGAGGATCGGCATGTCCATATAGGGAGTCTTGGCACGGCCGGTCTTGCGCTGCTCCTCGCTGAAGGAGTCCGGGCCGATGCAGATGCGGTATTCCGCCTGGTCGCAATAGCCGTATTGGCCGTCGCCGACGGTGTGCATGACGGCGGTGAAGACGTGCGGGTGCATGATCTCTTTGGCGGCGCGAAGCGTGTCGTTGGCGATTTCCCCACGGTTGCAGGAGATGACGAAACAGGGCTTTTCGGGATCGGGGATTGAGCGGGTGATGTGGCGGCATTCACTGTGAACGGTTTTCACGGACGGGGGCATGTAGATGTTTCTCCTGATGATCTAAGACAGCGCGCAATCTAACCCGCGGAAAGCCACTTTCCAACTCTTGCGCCCGACGGCTCCGACGGCTCAGGACGGATGCGACAAATGTGGCGGTCAAAAGCAGAGTCCGTCCTGATGTCGCTTGACTTCTGCCGCCTCCGGCGGAAACTTCCCTCGCAAAAAACATCTGAAGGTAAAGCATGGCTCGACGACCCCCACCCCCGAAAAACACTGGTTTGGAAGTGAAAATCTTCGGCACCAAGGTGCTGCGTCGCGTCGCGGAACCCGTCGCCGAAATCAATCAGACGATCCGCGATCTGGCCGACCAGATGATCAAGTGTATGTATGACGAAGAAGGAATCGGCCTCGCCGCTCCTCAAGTCGGGGTAAGCGTGCGCCTGTTTGTCATCGATACCCGGCGCGAAAGAGAAGAGGACGACCCGGTACCGAGCCCCGGCGAACTGGCCTTGGAAACGAAGATGCCCTTAGCCGTGATCAATCCCGAGATCACTTGGAAATCGCCCGAGACCTGCGATTTTTCCGAAGGCTGCCTCAGTATCCCGGGAGTCAACGGCAACGTAGTCCGCCCCTCGCTGATCCGCCTCAAAGGCAAAAACCTCGATGGCGATGAATTCGAATGGGAATGCGGCGGCCTGCTGGCTCGCTGCGCCCAGCACGAGATCGACCACCTCGACGGCATCCTCTTCACCGACCGCGCCGAAGAAGGCGACATGAAAAAAGCGGCGGCGCGTCTGGCCAAGCTGAAGAGCGAAGCCGAGCTGTTGGAAAAAGCCCGCGGTGGCTGATTTGATCGGAATTTCATTTCAACTTCTTTGACAAGCCGCTTCACCACGGCAGTGTGAACGCGGCAAAAAACAGCAATTCAGGATCAGCTTACATGAGCAGCGTTTCGAACCCGGAAATCTCCGTCATCGTCGCGGTCAAGAACGAAGAAGAGAACGTTCCGCTTCTAGCCGCCGAAATCGTCGCCGCGCTCGACCGCGCCGATCTCAACTGGGAATGCCTGTGGATCAACGACGGCTCCAGCGACACCACTCTTGAGCAGATCAACAAGCTCGCCGCCGCCAATCCCCGCCACCGCCTCGTCGATCTGGAAAAGAACTTCGGCCAGTCCGCCGCCATCGCCATCGGCTTCCGCACCGGCAAGGCCGATGTCCTCGCCACCCTCGACGGTGACGGCCAGAACGACCCCGCCGACCTTCCCCGTCTCTATGCCCGCCTCCGCGAAGGCGGCCACGCCATGGTCAACGGCATCCGCGCCAAACGCCAAGACGACATCATCCGCAAGGTCTGCTCGAAAATCGCCAACGGCTTTCGCAATACTCTCACCGGTGAAAGCGTCACCGACGTCGGCTGCGCCATCCGAGTCTTCAAGAAAGAAGCCGTTCTCAACATCCCGGTGTGGAAGGGCATGCACCGCTTCATCCCGACCTTGGTCAAGATGCAGGGCTACACCATCGACGAGATCCGGGTCAACCACCGTTCGCGTGAACGCGGCATCACTAAATACGGCATCAACAACCGCCTCTGGGTCGGCCTTGTCGACACCTTCGCGGTATGCTGGATGAAGCGCCGCCTGGTCTTCCCGAAAGCCAAGGGCTGACATCCAAATGAGGGAGCTCGGGCTCCCTCTTTTTTATTCCGGAGTGCTTCATGCTCGATCTGTTCAAGCGTCGCCCGATCCTCACCGTTTTCCTCATCGCCTGCTTCACCGCCTTCATCTTCCAAGGCAGTCGCGGCTTGTGGGAGACCACTGAGGGTCGCTATTCGCTTTGCGCCAAAGAAATGCTGGAGTCGGGCAATTGGCTTGAACCGACCCTTTTCGGCGAACACCATTGGACAAAGCCGCCTTTGGCCTACTGGCTCATGGCCGCCGGCATGAAAATCTTCGGCGAAAACCCCTGGGGTCTGCGATTCTTCTCCTCACTCGCCTTTGTCCTCACCGCCCTGCTGTCCTTCGATATCGGCCGCCGCCTCTGGGATGAAAAGACCGGGCTCCTCTGCGGCCTGGTCTACGCCACCTGTCCCTTAGCCATCGGCGTCGCCAACACGGTCAACACCGACACCACTCTCGCCTTCTTCATGGGCGCCGCCATCTGGGCCTATGTCGGCGCCTTGACCACGTCGCAGCAACGGTCAGGAGCATGGAGCTTCGCCTTCTGGATACTCCTCGGGCTCGCCTTCCTCACCAAGGGGCCGCCAGCGCTGTTGGTCCTCTTCGTCCCGGTGCTGATGCATTTCTTCTCCGAGTGCCGTCCCAAAGCCGGTTTCTGGAATCTGTCGGCGATACTGCTCGGCCTTGTCGTTGCCTGCTCTTGGTTTACCATCGTCCTGATCAAGAACTCCGACCTGGTGATCAAAAGCGATGGCGTCGTCTACCATGGCTTGCTGAGTTATTACTGGAACAACGAGATCGTCGGCCGCATCGTCACTGGCCATCACAAGCGCAACAACGAATGGTATGGCGCCTTCGCGCTCTACCTGCCCCTGTTCATCGCCGGCATGGGCTTGTGGGCCTGGCCGCAATGGCGCTTTTTCATCCGCCGCCGCCTCTGGTCATTGGCCTCCTGGAAGACGCAACTGAAGACTCCCGTCGCAGTTCTTTTCGCCGCGTGGATCATCCCCGCCACCGCGGTCTTCTTCCTCTCCTCCAGCCGCCTGCCCAACTATATCCTGCCGCTCTTCCTGCCCCTGGCCTTGATCGTCGGCCATGAACTCGCCGGCTCGACGCAGCTCTTCCGGCCCTTGCTGATTCGAGGCATAGTCGCCGGCTCCATCGCGTTGACGGTATTGGGCAAGCTGGTTTCATCCGGCGATTTCCCCAATGTGTTCAGCAATCCCAAGCGCGACATGGCGCAGCTCTACAAGCTGGTCGCCGAGTGGGACAAGTCGAGTGATCTCACTTTCTGCCTCTACGAACAAGAAGGCAATATGGGCTTCGATTTCTACGCCCGCGCCCCGGTCATCCGAGGCTTCAAAAAACCCGGCACCAAAGTCGAGAAGTATACAGCCTACACTTTGGAGAATGCTCTGAAGCTGTGGCAGGCCGATCCATCCCGCCAGGAGCTCGTTCTCGTCTTCCAAGGCAAGCGGCGTAAGGACGTCGATACTGTCTTGGTTCAATTCGGACTGAAACCGGCGGACGAAGTGGCAAATGCGCTGTGGACCTGCCTGCTCTTGCGCAAACCCTGAGCACTGACAGCGGATGATTTGAGGCTATACTGGGCATCTCTCAAAAACAGGAGAAAGCTCATGCGCATCACTCTCTCGATTCTCGCCCTCGGCCTTCTCGGATCCTGCACTTCCCCACCTGTCGCAGCCCCCATTGCCAAGCCTGCCATCGCCGTCGATTCGAGCAGCGCCCAGCCAGGCTGCCCGATCAGCCGCAAAGGCCTGCCGGTAGAACTCCTGCCGGGTGAACTCAAGATCGGACAGAGCCTGAGCTCCGATGGCCTCCGCGGCCCCGACCTGAAGCCCTGGAAGACCGGCTTCGCCGGCAAGCCCAGCCTGATCTGCGTCGCCCCCTCGCTCGATACCGGCGTCTGCCAAGCCCAGGCCGAAGGTCTCGCCAAAGCCGTCCTGCCCGAAGGCTGCGGACGCTTCTTCGTCAGCCGCGACCTGCCCTTCGCCCAGAAACGCGCCCTCGAAAGCCTCAAACTCAGCGGCGTCAGCGCCCTCAGCGACTACGACGTCGGCGCCTGGACACAGTCCCTCGGCCTGCTCCAGGGCGACAATCACCTCGCCGCCCGCGCCGTCATCGTCACCGACGCCTCCGGCAAAGTCGTATGGTTCCAGATCTGCCCTGAAGTCGCCCACCTTCCCGACCTCGACAAGGCTGCTGTCGAGCTGAAAAAACTGTTGTCCTCACATTGATTTCATCAATTCCTAATCGATAGAGAATAAATTTGAAGGATGCTGTCTCGGGACGATTTTTGTCCCGAGATTCATTTCTTCCCGGAGACCACCACATGAGCAAGATGAGAAACTACCTCGGCATCGGCGGCAGCCACTTCTTTGGCGTCCTGCACGACAACTTCCTCAAGCAGAGCGCCATCTTCCTCTGCGGCGCCGTCGCGGTCGCGCAACTTGGCGACAGCACAACGGCTGCCAAGGAGCAGGTCGACTTGCAGACCAATGCCCTAGTGTCGACGCTTTTCTTCCTGCCCTTCATCGCCTTCGCCTGGTGGGCGGCACTGGCCTCCGACCGCCTACCTCGCGACCGGGTGATGAAATTCGCCAAGCTGGCGGAACTGCTTCTGGCTCTGCCGGCCGCATGGATCACCTACCAACTCGCCACGGGTAAGATGAGCAGCGTCTGGGGCATCTTGGCATGTGTCACCGCGATCGCCGTGATTACCACCTTCTTCTCGCCCGCCCGCCTTGGAGCGATGCCACAACTCTTCCCCGGCAATGCCCTGCCGCGCGCCAATGGCTTCGTCGAGATGCTCGGCTTCGTCGGCATCATCTTCGGCATGGGCCTCGCCGGCTCGGTCACAGCCCATCCCCAATTGGCGATTCTGATCCCTGTATTCGCCTTCTGCGGCTGGATCGCGACTCAGTTCCTCCCACGCCTGCCGACACCCGAACGGGTCGCCGAACAAGGTCTGGTCAGCGGCTTCCGCGCCCTTTTTTCCCGTCGCGCTTTGACCCTCGCCTCGCTCGGTGAAGCTCTCTTCTACTCCTGTGCCGTCCTGATCATCGCCGCCTTCCTCAGCCGCGCCAAATTCCAATTCGAGGTCAATGACAACACCCGTTCGCTGGCCCTGGTCTGCCTGACTCTCGGCATCGGTGCCGGTTGCGGTCTCGGCGGCTGGTTGTCCCGCGGTCGCGCCGAGCTCGGCCTGGTGCCCTTCGGTGCGCTCGGTCTGATCGGCAGCATCCTCTGGCTTGCCTTGATTCCGACGACTCCGCAAATCATTGAAGGTAAAGCCACACTGCCCTACACGGTTTATTTCGCACTGACCGGCATCGGCGTCTTCGGTGGGCTCTTTGCCATCCCTTTGAAAACCTGGCTGCAAGAAGAGTTGCCCGAATCGGTTCGTGGCGGCGCCCTCGCCGCCAACAACCTCGTCGGCTTCGTCGGCATGCTCGGCGCTTCCCTCGGCCTCTACGCCGCCCAGAAGGCCGGCAACTTCGATTCGACCTTCGTCCTCTACGCCGCCGCCGGGCTCACTACCGTCGCCTGCGCCATCGCCTTCTACATGCTGCCGCAATTCATCATCCGCTTCGTCGTCGTCAGCATCGCCCGCACCATCTACCGGATGCGTTGCCAAGGGATCGAAAACGTTCCCACCAGCGGCGCCGTCCTACTCCTCCCCAACCACGTTACTTGGGCCGACGGTATGATCATCTCCGCCGCCGTCCCTCGCCCGGTGCGTTTCATGGTCGGTGAAACCTATTACAACAAGCCTGGCATCAAGCAGCTCTGCCAATGGATGGACTTTGTCTGCGTGCCGGAAAAAGGCGCCAAGGCGACCATCGCCGCTCTCGAGGCGGGACGCAAGGTCCTCGCCGCCGGCGAAGTCCTGTGTATCTTCCCGGAAGGCAAATTGACCCGTTCCGGCCGGATGAATGAATTCCGCGCCGGCTTCACCCGGATGATTCCCGAAGGCACCAAAGTCGTCAAGTTGCCGATCCTCCTCGGCAACCTCTGGGGCGCCATGCTGTCGATGCGCCGCGGCGAACGCCTGCAGCTCCACTACACCGGCAGCTTCCCCTGGCCCGCCGACATCCGCATCGGCAAGCCCCTCGCCGACGACGCCGGACCGCAGGAGGCCCAGGCCGCCGTCGCCGATCTCGAACTCGCTGCCGAAACCGACCGCGCCCGCCATCTGCGCAGCATCCCCTCGCAAGCCTTCCGCACCCTCAGCCGCGCCCCCTTCGACAAGACCTTTGCGGAAGGCGCAGCCGAGCCGATCGGCAATGCCAAATTCCTGATCCAGTCGCTCGCGCTTCGACGCCTCTTTATCCGCCGCTGCGCCGGAGATGCCAACATCGGCATGCTGCTGCCCAACTGCGTCCCCGCCGCCGCCGCCGCCCTCGGCGCTTGGACCGGCGGCAAAAACCCGGTCTTCCTCAACGCCACCATGCCTCCCGCCGCCTTGGCCGAATGCCTGAGCAAAGCTGGCATCCGCCGCATCATCAGCTCGAAACTCTTCATCGCTAAGCTGAAGATCCAGATCCCTGAAGGCGTCGAAGTCATCCTCTTGGAAGAAGTCGCTCGCGAAATCACCGGCCTCGACAAAGCCGTCGCCGTCGGCCACGCGCTCCTGCCGGCCTTCATCGCCGAACGTACTCTGTGGCGCGGCGTCAAAGCCACCGACATGGCCACCGTACTCTTCTCCTCCGGCTCCACCGGCTCGCCGAAAGGAGTCATGCTCAGCCACCGCAACCTGCTCAGCAACGTCGACGGCATCGCCCGCATCATCGGCCTGGAAAAACGCGACACCCTTCTCGGCTCGATGCCCTATTTCCACAGCTTCGGCTTCGTCTCCGCCCTCGTCCTGCCACTGGCTTGCGGCACCCGCACGCCGCTGCTCGCCAACCCGCTTGATGCTGGCGCCGTCGGCGAAACCGTCGCCAAGCACAAATGCAGCCTCCTCTTCGGTACCCCGACCTTCTTCGGTACATACATCCGCCGCTGCAACAAAGAGCAATTCTCCAGCATCCGGATCGTCCTCTCCGGCGCCGAAAAGCTCCGCCCCGCCGTCGCCGAAACTTTCTACGAAACCTTCGGCATCTGGATCACCGAAGCCTTCGGCACCACCGAGCTGTCTCCTGGCGTCAGCGTCAATGTCACCCCCCGCATCTGGGAGCTCGGCAAGACCCGCGGCAAGGAGAACTCGGTCGGTCAGCCGATCCTTGGCGTCCGGGTCAAAATTGTCGACCCGGAAGATTCCTCGATTGAGCTCCCGGTTGGCAGCGAAGGCCGCCTCCTGGTCAGCGGCAACGGTGTCATGCTCGGCTACATCAACGAGCCCGATCGCACCGCGAAAGTCCTCAAGGATGGCTGGTACGACACCGGCGACATCGCCAAGGTCGACGCCGAAGGCTCGATCTTCATCGTCGGACGCCTCGCCCGTTTCTCCAAGATCGGCGGCGAAATGGTGCCGCACGGCGCCGTCGAGGACGCCTTGCACGAAATCCTCGGCGCCTCGAGCCCGATGCTGATCGTCACCTGCCGCCCAGATCCCAGCAAAGGCGAGCGCCTTGCGGTGATCCACGCCACCTTGCCGGAAGGATTGGGCCCCTCCGAGTTGAGCAAGAAGCTTCAGGAAAAGGAACTTCCGAATCTGTGGATTCCCAAACCCGCCGACTTTATCCTGGTCGAACTTCTCCCCATGCTCGGTTCCGGCAAAGCCGACCTCGGCAAAGCCAAGGAATTGGCGGCGGCGAAGGAGTGATCAAGCAAAAAGCCCTTGCATCTCTGCAAGGGCTTGATTCTGAGCTGGAAAGATGGAGCCAGCACGGGGATTTGAACCCCGGACCTGCTCATTACGAATGAGCTGCACTACCACTGTGCTATGCTGGCGAAGCTGCGACGATTGTATCGCCATAAGCGCAGCTCGCAAGGCATCAGCAGGGGAGGATTCAAAAGATTGTCTTTCCCGTGTCATACGACGGATAGGAAATTTCACTTTCGAGAGCTTCGGAGCGTAGATTGAAAAAGAACGCAAGAAAATCAGAAGACGGGTAAGAAATTCCCTGTGTCTGGCGTCTAAGCTAGCGTCCCCATACCTTTCACACCAGAACCGGAGAGACAGAATGAGCAGCCCCGAACTTGATGATGTCGCCGCGATTGAAGAACTGCGCAAAGCCCACGAGGCCGTCCTCGCAGAAATGAGCAAGGCCATCCATGGCCAGAAAGATGTCATCGAAAAATTGATGATCGCCATCTTCGCCCGCGGCCATGCTCTGCTCATGGGTGTCCCCGGTCTCGCCAAAACCCTGATGGTCCAGTCGCTCTCCAAAACCATGCACCTCGACTTCAGCCGCATTCAGTTCACTCCGGACCTGATGCCCTCGGATATCACCGGTACCGACATCCTGCAAGAATCCCTCGAGCATCCCGGCCGCCGCGAGTTCCACTTCATCAAGGGCCCGATCTTCGCCAACATCGTCCTCGCCGACGAGATCAACCGTACCTCCGCCAAGACCCAGGCAGCTCTGCTCGAAGCCATGCAGGAGCACAAAGTCACAGTCGTCGGCCGTACCTATCCTCTGCCTCCGCCCTTCTTCGTTTTGGCAACCCAGAACCCGATCGAACAAGAAGGTACTTATCCTCTGCCCGAGGCCCAGCTCGACCGTTTCATGTTCTTCATCGAAGTCAGCTACCCCAGCCGCGAAGACGAGCTCGCCATCGCCCGCCGCACCACCGGTTCGGAAAAACCCAATCTCAAGCCCGTCCTCAGCGGTGAAGACATCATGCGCTACCAGGAACTGGTCCGCCGTCTCCCCGTCCCCGATCATATCTATGACTATGTCGTCGACCTCGTCCGCGGCACCCGTCCCAACGAAGCCGGCGCCAAGGAATGGGTCAAGCAGCTAGTCGCCTGGGGCGCCGGTCCTCGTGCGGTCCAGAACATCATCCTCGCCTCCAAGGCCCGTGCCGCCCTACACGGCAGCTACATGGTTCGCATGGACGATATCGACGCCGTGGTCGAATCGGTGCTGGTGCACCGGATTCAGCTCACCTTCCAGGCCGAGAGCGAGGGCATGAGCGCCCGCGACCTCGTCCGTCGTCTCCTCAAGGAATCAGGCCGCACCTGAGGCCTGAACCATGCAACGCAAGGAATTCGTCGATCCGAAGCTGAACGCCAAGCTGGGGCGCCTCACCGTTGAGGCCCGTTCCTTCATGGCCGGCAACTTCACTGGTCGACACAAAAGCCCTCACCGGGGCAGCTCGGTGGACTTCGCCCAGTACCGCAAGTACGTCCCGGGTGATGAAATCCGCCACATCGACTGGCGCGTCTACGGACGCACCGAACGCTTCTATGTGAAGGAATTTGAAGCCGATACCAACCTGCGTTGCCACTTCGTCATCGACTGCAGCGCCTCGATGCTGTTTGAAGGCAAAAGCGGTCGCAAGATCGACTATGCCCGCAAGATCGTCGCCGCCTTGTCACACGTCCTGATCAACCAGGGTGACGGCGTCGGCCTCGCCGCCTTCAACAACAAGCTGGTTCACGACATTCCCGCCCGCACCTCGACTCGCCATCTTCATGCGATGATGGAGATCCTCGCCAAGGTCGAGCCGTCCGGCACGACCGAGCTGGTGAAGCATCTGGACGAGCTGGCCGGTCGCATCCGCCGCCGCGCTTTGATCGTCGTCATCTCCGACCTCTTCCACGATGTCGACGAGCTGTGCAACACCTTCTCGCATTTCTCCTTCCGCAAACACGATCTGGCGGTCTTCCATGTCGTCGACCGCGACGAGATCGACTTCCCGATCGACAAGCCGACCCGCTTCATCGACCTGGAAGGCGGTGATTCGATCGACGCTGATCCCGAGACCATCCGCCAGGACTACCTGCGCGAATTCTCAGCTTTCATGACCAATATTCGCGCCGGATCCCTGCGCAACAAGGCGGACTACCGCCTTGCCGTCACCGACCAGGATCTTGAGACCCTGCTCGGCAACTTCCTTCAAGACCGCATGATGCGCCGAGGCTGACACGATGACTTTCCTCCAGCCCACACTTCTCTGGCTCCTCGCCTTTGCCGCCCTGCCGGTGATCATCCACCTGGTCAACCGCATGCGCTTCACCCAGCGCAAGTGGGCGGCGATGAGCTTCCTCGATCGCGCCCGCCGCAAATCGACCAAGATGGCAAAGCTGCGTGAGATCATCATTCTCGCCTTGCGCGTCCTGGCCCTGCTCGCCCTCGCTCTCGCCCTCGGCCGTCCTCTCAGCGGTGGCTGGCTCGGCTGGGCCGCCGCCGGCTCGCCGGACACTCTGGTGATCGTGCTCGACCGTTCGGCCTCGATGGGCGGACGCGACGACTCGTGGAGCCACTCGAAAATCGAACAGGCCGCTGAAATCCTCAGCAACTCAGCCACGAAGCTCAGCGCCCGCCGAGTGGTCCTGATCGACAGCTCCAGCGCCGAAGCCCGGACCCTGCTGAAAGCGGAAGACTTGAAGGATGCCGTCCTGCTCGGTGAGACCGACAGCGCCACCGACATGCCGAAACTTCTTGATAGCGCCCGGGCGCAACTGGAGTCGGCGAATTCCGGCCGCTCAGAGTTGTGGATCGCCTCCGACTTGCAGGCGAGCAGCTGGAACGCCCGCTCCGAGCAATGGAACCGCTTGCGCACCAGTCTCGAAGCCATTCCCGGCCGCGCCCGCGTCCGCCTTCTGGCTATGAACGCTCATCTCGTCGGCAACGCCAGCATCCAGCTGGTCAACGCGGTCGAAACCCAAAGCCTTTCCGGCCGCGACATTGAGCTGGATCTGATGATCCGCCGCAGCGATGTCAGCGCTCCGAGCCTGAACTGCGCTGTCGTCCTCGATGGCCAGCAAAGCTCGCGTGAGATCAAGACCAGTGGCGCCGAGACGCGCTGCCGTCAGATCATCCACCTGAAAAAAGGCAGCAAGGGCGGATGGGGCTCCTTGAGCATCCCCTCCGACAGCCGCCTTGCCGACAACACCGTGTATTTCGCTTATGGCGAAGCGATACAGGGACAGGTCGCAGTCGCTTCCGACGAGCCCTTGTCGGCAGAATTGCTGGCCTTGCTGGCGGCTCCCGCCCCTGAGATTCTCGGAGTCCAGTCAGTGATGCTCAATCCCGCCGATCCGGATGCCTCGATGCTCGGTAAGAGCTCGCTTCTGATCTGGAACGCCGTTCCGCCGCCGGCTGGCCCGGTCCTGGAGCGGATCAAGCGCTTCGTCAGCGAAGGCGGATGCCTGTTGATCCTGCCGAGCGGCTCAGCTTGTGACTGGGGTGGCCTGGTCAACTTCGGTGGCCCGGAAGATGCCAAGAACTATCGAGTCAGCACCTGGGACGACGAACGCGGCCCCTTGGCAAAATCGGCCTCGGGCAAGAGTCTCGCTCTTGAGAAGCTGAGCATCACACGCCGCCAGATTCCGGTTGCCGAAGGCGCCACTGCGGTGGCCAGCTTCTCCGACGCCCAGCCCTTCCTTCTCCGCCGTGCCGAGGGCAAAGGGATGATCTATGCGATGGCCGCAAGCATTGAACCGAGCTCCTCCGATTTGCGTCAAGGAACGGTCCTTATTCCTCTGCTCCGCCGCCTGCAGCAGGAAGGTGGCCGGCGCTTCACACGGGTTGAATGGGTGAAATGCAATCCCGACACCGGCGCGATCCCGCTGGAAGCCCTCGCGGTCAACCGCGAATCCGTCCCCAAAACTGCGAGTGCCGGGGTCTGGCGTCGCGGCGAAGGCTACCTCGTCTGCTCGCGCCCGGAAAGCGAAGACGATGACGCGACCTTGGATACCGCCGAAGTCCAATCGCTCTTCAGTGGCCTGGATTTCACCCAGATGGATGGAGGCAGCGGCACCCAAGGCGCCAGCGAGGAAGCTGAACTCTGGCGACTCTTCTTCGCTCTTCTTCTCGCCAGCATGGTCGTAGAAGGTCTGCTGACCCTGCGCCGCCCCCTCAATGAAAAAGCCCCTGGAAGCCAGGCATGAGCCACATAGACATCGACTTTCCCAGCCTTTACCTGGTCATCGGCCTGCTGGTGCTTGCCGCTCTCGCCGTGATGGCCTGGCGCAACATCAGCTTGGCGCCGAAAAAAGGACAGCAGGCGGCTCTCGAGGCGCTGCGTTTCACCGCCGCCCTCCTCGCCTTCCTGTCCTTGGCCGACCCGGTGCGGGTGACGGTGATTGAAAAGACCGCGCATCCGGTGATCCTCGTCCTCAAAGACACCTCGCGCAGCATGAACACGGAAGATGTTCAGATCGACGCCAAGGTCCTGTCCCGCGCCGGCGCGGCCGAGTCGCTGCTCAGCCCGGCGGCCTTGAAGGCGCTCGGTGCCAAGCACGAAGTCATCGTCGAGGATTTCGGTTCCGGCAACAGCCGCGGCACCGACCTCGCCAGCGCCTTGGCCTCCGGCCTGAAACGTCACGGATCGAGCGCCGGCGGCAAAGAGGATCTCCGCGCCATCCTGTTGATCTCCGATGGCGACTGGAACCTCGGCAACGACCCGAGCGTCACTGCGATGACGGCCCGCACTCAAGGTGTGCCGGTCTTCACCGTTCCCTGCGGCGCCGAGAAGTTCCAGCCGGACATCATTCTCGAACGTGTCGAAGCCCCCGGTTTCGGCCTGGTCAACGAAAAGATCCAAATCCCCTTCCGGGTCCGCAACGTCTCCGGCCGCGAGTACCGCGGACGCGTCAACCTGCGTTCGCGTCAAGGCGTAAGCCTGAGCCGCGACCTCGTTTTGGCTAATGGCGAGAGCGCCACCGAAAACTTCATCTGGCAGCCCGGCTTCGAAGGTCGTTTCAATTTCACCTTGGAAGTCACGGGCATCCCCGGCGAATTCCGCACTGACAACAACAGCAGCGAATTCTCGGTTCCGGTGCGCCGCGAATTGATCCGCGTCCTGGTGGTCGAGTCCACTCCGCGCTGGGAATACCGCTTCCTCCGCAACGCTTTGATGCGCGATCCCGGCGTGCAAGTATCGACGCTGCTCCTGCACCAACAGGGTATGAAAATCGGCGGCGGCCCCGGTTATCTCGGCTCCTTCCCCAGTACCCGCGAAGAGCTGTCGAAATACGATGTTGTTTTCCTCGGCGATGTCGGCGCCGGCGCCGGTGGCCTGGGCGATGAACAGATCCAGTCCCTTCGTGGCCTGATTGAGAAACTGGGCAGCGGTCTGGTCCTGATTCCCGGTTTGACCGGATCTCAGGCCAGCCTGGAGAAAACCCCGCTCGGCGACATCATGCCGATCGTCTACGACGAAAAACGTCCCGGCGGCAACGCCTATTCGACCCCGTCGATGCTGCGCTTGAGCCCAATCGGCGAAGGCCACCTGCTGACCTATCTTGCCGACAGCGGCAGCAACACCTCCTTGTGGAAATCCCTCCCGGGCTTCCACTGGAGCGCAGCGGTAAGCAAGGCAAAGCTCGGCTCCCAGGTTCTCGCCGTCCACGCCTCCGACAAGACGCCGCTCCTAGTGACCCGTCCCGCCGGCAACGGCCAAGTGCTCTTCCTCGGCACCGACTCGGCCTGGCGCTGGCGCCGCGGCGTCGAAGACTTGTACCACTACCGTTTCTGGGGTCAGGTGGTACGCTGGATGGCCTCGCGCCGTCACTCCTCCGCTTCCGAGAACTGCCGTCTCTTCATGAGTCCCGAGCGCCCTTCGCAAGGCGATCAAGTGGATGTCCAGGCGACTCTCTTCGGTCCTGGCGGCGTCCCCCTTACTGGCGCCGAAACCCAGCTTCGCATACTCCCCCCCAGCGGAGCTGAACAGACGCAGCAGATGCATGAAAGTGACGGCGGTTGGGGCGTCTACCGGACTCAGTTCACCCCTGACCAGCCGGGACAATGGAAGGTCATCCTGAGCTGCCCATCGAAAGGCATCACGCACGAATCGCGGATCGAAGTCGCCGGCGCCGAGCTGGAGAAGGTCGGGGTTCCCGCTCGTCCCGCGGTGATGAAGGAAATCGCCCGCATCAGTGGTGGCGAAGCGCTCGCCCTGGAAGGCGGCGCCAAGTCGCTGGCCAAGCTTGCCGCCATGCCGCCGCCTCATCCCGACGAACTGCGCTGGCGCCTGCTCAGCCAGGTCTGGTGGGGCTTGCTGATCATCGGCATCTTCGCCGCCTATTGGCTC